>CALLML010000149.1 GCA_938005705.1 uncultured bacterium | reverse complement strand
AGCCTTGAGTAACACCACCTTGTACCGATAGGGGTTCATCGTACCGTGGGACTTCGCGGAGGCTCGCGGAGGGTCGCTGGCCGTTCCACCGCCGGATGCGGAAAACCGCACGTCCGGTGGTGTGGAAGAGACGCGGCCGCCGCCGTAGAGCTTTTGCGAGGTATCGGGGGGCACACCCGGCTTGCTCTACGGGGGCCGAACGCCACCCGCCGTTTTCCCCGTCCCCATTCCACCATGAAATGATCGCGCCAGACTTGTTGCGAAACGATCCAACGCCTATCTCGCCCGGGTCCGTAAAGGGCGAAACTCATGGATCTGTCGAAATACGCCATCGGGGGTTATCCGGCGCGCCCCGCCGGACATACCTTCAAACAGGTTTCCAGAATACACGGCCGCGACTTCATGATCGGGTCGCGGTGCGCGCAGCCTTCGGCGATCATCTCGATCGTGATGTTGCCTTCCGGTTTCGGCACATCCGTTTTGTTGCCAATCAGCGCCGGTCCCTCCTCCTTGCAGAGGGCGTACCGTTTCGACCAATCGCAGCGATGGCGATCAATAGCCGGATGCCACACTTTGGCGCCATTGACCCGGACCTCAAAACCGTGGTCCACTGCCAGCGCGGTCATCGGACAGGCCTCGACGCAGGCGCGGCAATCCCGACAGGGCCATGCACCTCTCTGCATGGCATCGCGCGGCAGTTCGGCGTCGGTGACAATGGCGATCAGCCGCTGGTGTGGTCCGTACTCGGGGGTCAGCAGCGCGCCGCTCCGTCCCAGTTGACCCAAACCCGCGGCCACGGCCTCCAGCGCGTTACAGCGCGCGTCCGGCAGCAGCCCGCGATGCGAATCCACCAGCGAACCGATACCGGTCAGGTTCTCCGTCGGCAGGGCGCGATAGCCGGCCGCATTCAGCTTCTTGACTAGTTCGACGGCGGCAAACCGCAGTTCGAAGGTAGTCTCGTATTGATAGAAGGCGTACGTCCCGATCTGGGCGCGTTCCGGGTTGCCGGCGTTTTCCATCACCGCGCGCGGGAAGTGCATGCCCAGCACGATGACCGACCGCGCGCCAGGAAGGAGGTCGCGCGGAAGGCGCAAGCGGACGTTTTCGCGTACGACGCGCGGGCGATAGGGACCATGATAGTCCGGGTTATCGTCCACCACCCGCTCGCCGAGTTGCCGCTCGTCCACGTTCGCGCGCAAGTCCGCAACAAGTTGGTCAAAGACCTCCGCCCCAGCTACTCCAAAAAGGCTCACGAGATTCTCCCGCGCCACGCTTTCCAGCTCGGCGCGGAGCCGCGCCGGGCGTGGCGCGGGGCGCGCGGCCGGCGCCGGATGCGCGACGGAGACCTCCGGGGAGGGGTCGAGCGGCGCATCGGTAGTGATCGCGCCGGCCAGGACATTGCGCCCAAATTCCTCCGTCTCCAACACGCCGTCCGCCCCCAAGCGGCCCAGCCCGGCCATTACGGCAAACTCGCTGACTTCGGGGTAGTGGGCGGGCGGCAGGTGGCCCGTATAGGAAGCGGCGTGATAGCCGTAATCCTCCATCCGGCGGGCCAGGCGCAGCAGAATATGATGCATGTGGCGGGCGTATCCGACGCCGAACACGCCCTGCACATCCGGCGCGGCGGCGGCGGGACCGACGGCTTCGGGCGGAACACGGATCGCCAAGGCCAACACCGTCTTCATGCCCGGCGCGTCCTTCACCGCCAGTTGTCCCGCCTTCGTTTCCGCCTGCAACGGACCGCAGGCCGCAAGGTCCACGCCCAGCCGCACCGCCTCGGCGAAGAGGTCGTCGCGGATTTTGCGCAGGGTCGGCATGGTCTCGGGATAGCGGCGGTTGATGCGCCGCATGGCGATCTTCTTCTCCGGCCGGCCGAAGCTCGGCTCGTCCGTCCGCAAATGCGGCGGGATGCAGACCTTCTGGCAGACGCCCCGCTCGTGGCCGCGCCGGCCCTTCTCCGCCGTCTCGCGCAGGATGACCTCCTCATCCACGTGATCCACCGTCTTCGTCGTCTCGCTGTTCAGGTCGAGATTGAAGTGCTCCGCCCAGGCGCAGCGCCAAGCATTCTTGTTCGCGTACTTGAAGACCTTGTCCTCGATCTCCACCACGTGCGGTTTCGGGCTGTTGAAGTCCTTGCTCAACGCGAACGTCGGGCAGGCGCGCACGCAGTCCATGCATAGATCGCAGAGCTCCGGACCGCTGTACAGGGGCGTCGGATCGAGTTCGGCGTCGGTCACGATCGAGATGTAGCGCACGCGCGGGCCGAATTCGGGCGTGATGGCGAGACCGCTCCAGCCGATGATCGCCAGGCCCGCAGCGGCCGCCGCGTGCATGTGCGAGAGGTCCGGCGCAAAGAGGCTCGGAATGCCCTCGAACCGGCGATAGCGCCAGATGTTCGACGACGCCACCGCAATGGCCTGGTATCCGTGGTCTTCCAGCAGCCGCACCACGCGGTAGGCCACGCGGTCCAACAGCGAGTTCTGGTCCATCCATCCGCCCGGGCTTCGGTCCTGCGGTTCCGGCTCGCCGCCCATCTCGGTCCACGTGTCAGTGATATGGATCGCGCCCACGATCACGGTCCGGCTTCCCGGGAGGATCGCTCCAGGGCTCATCAGAAACGGCGCTTTCGCCCATCGGGAAGTCGGCGCGAAGCCGACCAAATCCAGACCGTTGTTCAGCACCTCCGCCCGGACGCGGGCGGTCATAACCCGATCGCTCATGATCTTGCTCCTTTCGACGACGGCGTTTGCCGTGAAATCAACACCGAAATCTCTTTCGCGACAGCCTCCAGCCGGCGGGACAACTCGCGCCTGCGCGAACCTGGACATCGGGAAGTCGGCAGATACAGTCCGATCGCGGCCGGCACGTGTTCACCCTCGAACAGCGGGCAGGCGATGCCGGTGACCTCGGGGCCCGACAGCACGAGGCAGCCCTTGCGATTTCGCAGGATGTTCAACTCGCGTTCGAGTCCCGCGGGGGTTCTCGCCTCCGGCCATTCGGCCCCCGGCAGACCGTACAAGGCGAGGTGGGTTTCCCGCTCATGGGTGTCGGCATGCGCCAGCAATAACCGACCGGTCGGCGTCCGATAGACGTTGTCGTCTGTGACGACCTCCTGGCTCACACGCAGGGTTCCCCCGCCCTCCACCGTGCATAACCGGTGGCGCCGCCCCCCCTGCAGCGCGACGAGCACGACTGTTTCCCCGGTTTCGCGTGCCAGTCGCGCCATACGCGATTCGGCCACCGCGACGAGATCGCGGCGATACGGAGCGCCCCGCGTCAGCGCCCAGGCGGCCGGACCGAGCCGGTAGCCGCTGCGCGCCCCGCTTTGCTCCGCGTAACCCAGCGCGACCAGCTTCCGGAGAATGTGCGCCGCGGTCGGACGGGGCAGTTGCACGGCCTCGGCAATCGCCTTGAGCGGCTGGTCCGATAAGGGGGTCCGCGCCAGCATTTCCAGCGTCCGAAACGTTTTTTCGATGGCGCCCGCTTGTTTCATAGCATGAAATACCATTTCATTTGATGGCCATTATAGTTGACGGGGGGGCGGTGTCAACCAGTTTGTGGGCCTGTGCGGGATCGGACGGGAAGGGCCGTATTCGGCGCGTTGGGAACAACCGCCGGGGGAGCAGGATCGAAAGCGAGGGACGTTTCCGCGCCGCCCGGCCGGTCACGGAACGGACTTCGTCGGGGGGGAGGAGAGAAGAAGCGCCGCCTCTGTGGAAATCCAGCCCGTGCGGCCGTCGAGGCGAATGGAATACCATCCGCCCTCGCGTCCCATAACGCGCACGATCGAGCCGGAGGGCAGGGTGAAATGAACGGTGGCATCGGCGATCGGCGCGAAACGCGCCGGGGTGTCTGGCACGCGAACCACGGCCTCCGGATGGAGATCCAGAAACCGCCATTCCAACCATCCGCCGGCAGCGGCGAGCGCGACGGCGGCGGCGCCTGCGGCCGTCCGCAGCAGCGCGCGGCGTCCGCGCGGCCACAACAGCGCCCCGGCGAGCGCGGCGCCCATCACGCCCCACGCGGTGGCCAGGACGGCGAGCCATTCCGAGCGGGACAATCGCCGTGCCCACATCCGGAGAAGCGGAAGCGCCGGCGCCGCAGCGCCGGCCCGTTCGAGGCTGAAGCGCAGGTTAGCAGCGATGTCGGGGTCACGAGGACGCGCGTATTGGGCGATTCGATATTGCGCGATTGCCTCAGCCCATTCGCCGGCGCGGACCAGGGTGTTGCCGAGATTAAATCGCACTTCCGGCACATCATAGCCCGCCGCCAGCAGAGCGCGATACGCCTCCCGGGCAGCGGGTAGATCGCCCGCATCGTAGGCGGCGCGGGCGCGAAGAAACACAGCGTTCGGGTCTCTACTCGCCACGGGCGCATCCTGCACCGGTAAATGTGCCGTGTCCGCTCCACAGACTCGCCCCGACGCCAACGCCAGACCGATGCCTGCCGCGATCGCTGTTTGGAGTCCCGCCCGCCACGATTGTCTTATGCGGCGCGAAATGCGAGGCGATGCAATGCGCGCCTTGAAAAAGCGTTGAGTGACGCGGGATGTCTTTTCTGTCGTCATCGCCGCCGTTGTTCCCGCGGTCATGATGGGCGACCTCCTTTTCCCCGCCATCGCATGCGTTCCGATTGCCGCAGCAGCGCGCGCAGACGATTGAGCAGAACGCGGTCATCCGGCGCCGCGCTGCCGATGGCGTATCGCGCCGCCTCGCACGCGGCGAAGAGCGTGCGCACTTCATCCGCCCAGTCTTTCGGCGCCTCAGCGCCGGCGCGCTCGATGATCCGGTTCGCGATGACCTCGCCCGAGGGAAGATCGAGCCGATGACCAAAATAATCCACGAGGGTCCGCCAAACGGCGTCATAAAACGCAGCACGGTCTCCGGCCCGCAGTGCCTTTTCCGCGCGCTGCAAGCCGGCGCGCGCCGCCCGCGGGGCGCGTTCCCGACGCGCCAGCGAAGGGTCTTTTAGCCGGCGGGCGCGCCGACGTTCCGCCAGCGCTGCGCCCGCGACGCCCAGCACGACCAGCCAGGGATAGGCCCGCCCCAGCGGGCGTTCATACCACCTCGGCTCGTCCGCCCGCCGCCAACGCGCCGGCGCGGGTTTCAAATAGACGATGTCCGTTCCGCTGACGCGCACACCTCCACCTTCGTCGGAGCCGGCGGCGACCAACACCGCCCCGCCCGCAGAAGTCGCAGGCCGTACGTCCAGCGCGAACGGGCCGCGGCGGATGACCCGATAGGATTCCGCCACCGGGTCAAAACAGGCGAACTCGATCGCCGGCAAGTCGTTGGCGGTTTCCTCGCGTGGGATCAAGACCTGCTCATAGACGCGTCGTGCCCGCCGACCCGACCGGTCGGTTTCGGAGGCAACCAGACGGGTTTCATACGATCGAAATTTTTCGCTGAGATTGAGGGCCGGCGGGGATGCGCTCTCCAGATTGCCCTCGCCCTCGATGACCATCCGCACCGTCACCGGTTCGCCTGCCGCCAGTGAGGTCGGATTCACTGTGACGTCGAAATCGAACCGCCCCACGGCGCCGGAAAACGAATCGGGACGCCCTTCCGACGGCAGCGGACGCACCTCCACCTCTGCCGGGCGCACCGGCAGATCCACCGGCTGTTTTTCCACCCGTCCGAAGCCGGGCATATCCGCCAGACCCGGAAAGTCCGAGAAAAATTCATCCAGCGGTGAGCGGCGGCGCCCTGACCGTTCGACCAGCAGATGGAGTCGGAGCGTGGCGGCCAGCCGATAGGTGCCGGCGGCCAGCGGACGCACCCGCGATCGGAATCGGCGCACCTCATAGAGGCGGTCATTGCGCGCTTCGCGCCCGCCGGGCAGTTCTTCCCAGCGTCCGAACTGGAGCCCGACTTCCGGCAATCCGTTGAGCGACACTTCCGGTGCGAGATTCACCCGTCGAAAACCGATGACCAGCACCAAATCGAATCCCTCATCCACAAAGGGCCGCGTCCGCTCCAGACGCCATTCGGCAAAGAGCACATCGGAAAGCTCGCGCGCCATTTCGCCCGGCCGGTCGCGTTCAGCGGCGACGACCCGTACCCGTACCGCCGGAATCTCGATCCTTGCGCCATCCACCGTGTATACGAGAGGGCCGATATCGAACTCGCCGGCCTTCTCGGCGAAGACATCATAAAGATAGACCAGTGCCTCGTCGCGCTCGTTGTTGATGATCGAGAATCGGCGCTGGCTTCCAGCAAAACGGATTTGAAGCCCGCCTGCGCGCGCAGGCATGTTCGGCGGCGTGGGGCGGCGGGCGCCGCGTACCGCCACGCTCAGTTGCGCGTGTTCGCCGATCGCCAACACGCGCGGCTCGAGATTGACCTCGACCGACACCTGCGCCGAAGCCACGGTGACGCCTCGCCACAAAGCGCCCAGGACTATGCAGAAAAGCGCATGGCGCTTCACGTTCACCAATCCTTCTCCACGGGGGCCAACGGCCCGATTGGACGACGAATTTGACGTCGCATCGCCTCTTCCTCCGCCCGCAGGGCGTCGAGTAGCCGCGCCACATCCTCGGTGGTCATCTCCCGATCGCGCGGGGAGTCGGCGGATGGTTCGGGACGCGGCGATGAATCGGAAGAATCGGACGGATCCGACGGCTCCGGTTTTGTTTGCGGCGTTTGTTCCTCAGCGCCATTCTCCCCTTGCCGCGGCGTTTCCTCGGGCTGTTTCTGCTCCTGCGGTTGCGTCTCCTGTTGTTGCTGCTGTTGTTCCTGCTGGCGCGCCATCTCTTTGAGTTCCTCGAGACGGCGACGCGCCCATTCGAAGTTGATTTTTGCTTCCAGATCGTCCGGCGCGAGGCGGATGGCATTGCGCAGCGCCTCCACGGCCCGTTCCATCGGATTCACGGCGGCACTGGCCTGGCCGGCGGCAGCGCTTTGCTCGGCCCGTTCGATCGCAGCGCGGGCGAGATTATACCAGGTCTGTGCTTGGGTTTCGAGATCGCTGGTGTGCAACGCTTGGCTGAGCTTGTTTTCCGCCTCGTCGAGACGTCCGAGGCGATAGAGCGCCGCGCCGGCGTTGAACCGCGCGCGGGCGGGATCGAGCCGTCCGGTCGCCCGTTGCTCGGCCGCCTCGAAAAAGGCCTTTGCGCCCTCGAAGTCGCCGGCACCATATCGGCGTCGTCCTTCTTCCATCAATGCGCGGGACGCCGCTCCCGACGGGACGGCGGTCGGCGGCGTGGGGTCGGCGATGGTGGCCGCGGCGATCGCAAGAACAAACAGCGCGCCAATGGGAAAAAACCGAAATGCGGGTCCGCCCGATATCATGGTGTTTTCCCCCCTGCACGCCGACGGTCCGGTCTGGCCGCCGCGGGGATGAGGGTTTCGATGGCCAGTAGCAGCAGGGCCGCGGCCACAAACCAGCCGTGGCGTTCCTCATGAATTTTGGCCAGCCGATCTTCCTGCGTTTCGCGGCGAAGCCGTGCGATGTGATCATCGTACAACCGCTCCAGGCCGAAATCGCCGGGCGCGGCGCGCACGTACGCCCCTCCCGTTTCCAGGGCCAATGTCTTCAGGGGCTCCTCGACCAGTCGTGTCTTCACCACGCGACCCTCGCGATCCTTCAGGAACTGCCCGTCTTCCATTCGGATCAGTTCGCCTTCCGGGGAACCGACGCCGATGGCGTAAAGACGGATGCCTTTTTCCTTCAACAGCGGAAGGACCTTCGTCGGGTCCTCCTCATGGTCTTCGCCGTCGGTGATCAGGAGAATCACGCGGTCGCTCTCGCCGCGGTAATCAAAACGGTTCACGGCCTCGCGCAGCGCCCGCGCGATAGCGGTGCCGCCGCGCGGTATGATGCCCGGATACACGTCGTCGAGCGTCATCAAAAACGCGGCGTAGTCGGAGGTCAGAGGGCACTGCAGAAACGCGCTGCCGGCGAACGCGATCAGGCCGATGCGGTCGCCGCGCAGTCGGCGGAGGAGGTCGCGGATACCCCACTTGGCGTGCTGAAGACGGTTCGGCGACAGGTCTGCCGCACGCATGCTGTTGGAGGTGTCGAGCACAACGAGGATCTGCAAACCGCGTCGGCGGACCTCTTCCCAATGAAATCCCCATTGAGGCCGGGCGAGGGCGACGATCAACAGCGCCACGGCGCCGAGCCAGAGAGCGTCGCGCAGCCGCTCGCGGCCCAGACGGAGGGTCGGCATCAGCGCAGGCCATAGCGCCGCATCGGCCAGTCGCGCCAACCGCCGTGCGCACCCGCGCCGCAGCGCGTATAGCGCCCACGCCGTCAGCGGCAGCGCGGCCAGCCACCACAACCGCTGTGGAACGCCCCACATCATGCCGGAAGCCCCCCCCATCGTCCGCGCGCCAGAACGCGTTCCACCGCCAGGACGACGAGCGCGGCGAGGACCCAAGGCGGAAAAACTTCGGCGTACCGTGTGTATTGCTCGGTCTCGATCTCGGTCTTCTCTAGCGCGTCAATTTCCTTGTAGATGCTTTCAAGCGACACCAAATCTGTCGCACGATAATAGCGGCCGCCCGTGATCTCGGCGACGCGCCGCAGGCTGTCTTCATCCAGGTCCGGCGGCACGCGAACGAAGCGTTCCCCGCCGAAAGGATCGCGCACCGGATAGACGGCTGCCTCGTGCGACGCCGCGCCAATCGTGTAGATGCGCACGCCAAGCGCCCGCGCGGCCTCCGCCGCGTTTTCCGGCGAGATCGAGCCCATGTTGTTGATGCCGTCGGTCAACAGGACGATGACTCGGCTTCGGGCGGCACTGTCGCGCAGGCGGTTGATGGCCGAGGCAATGGCGGTGCCGATAGCGGTGCCATCCTCCACCATGCCGGTGCGCAGTTCGCCGATGCGGGTTCGGAGCCACTCGTGATCGAGCGTCAACGGCGCCATCGTGTAGGGCAGCGCGGAGAAGGCGATCAACGCGATGCGGTCGGACGGGCGTTGAGATACGAACGCGGCGGCCACCTCTTTGGCGGCGTCTAGCCGGTCCATTCGCCGTGTGGACGTCGAGAAATCCAGCGCGCGCATAGACGTAGAGACATCCATCACCAGAACAATATCCACCGCCTCAACGCGCACGATGCTTTCCTGCAGTCCGCGCTGCGGACGCGCGAGCGCGACGACGAGTAGCAACAGGGCGCCCCCCCGCAGCGCCGGCAGCGCGCGGGCGATCGCCACGCCCCAGGTGGCCGGGACTCGCGTGAGGACGCGATCGTTCGTGAAGGGAAACACGGCGCGGCGCGCCATTCGCGCCCGCGCCCACAGCAGCGGCACGATCAGGAGCGCCGACAGCAGAAACCATGGATGGGCGAATCGGATCATGGCGTCCGCCCCTCTTCCGACGTGCGCGCCGCCGTTTCGCGCACGAGCCGTTCAGCCGCGGCCAGTGCACGCCGGCGAGCCTCGGCGCCGGGCTGCGCCTGGGCAAATTTCACCAGATCGCTCTCTTCCAGAAATGCAGCGGTCAACGTCCGATGCTCGCCGGAAAGCCGCTCGGAAGCGGCGGCGGCGCGAATGAACTCCTCGGTGGTCTGCTCCGGGGCGCGAAGTCCGAACCGCGCCTCAAGATAGACGCGGACAATGCGCGACAACTCGACATAAAACGGCTCGGCCGATTCCGCCTCAACAGCCCCGCCGGTGCGCAGCCGCTCCAGCGCCTCCAGCGCCACGCGATCGGGAGGCGGGGGCAGCGGGGGCGGACGCCGTTCATGTCGCCGCATCCACGCGCGCACGGCAAGGGAAACCAGCACCGCTGCGAGAATCACCACCGGCAGCGCCCATATCCACCGTGGCAGTGCCGGAGGCCACGGTAGCGGCGGTTTGATATCACGCGGTCCGCCGACCGTATCGTCGAGCACCGACACGATCTCCACAGCGGCCTCCGGCGGCGGAAGTTCGCGCCGTTCGCCGTCCGCCGCCACACGCACGACGGCGTTGGTGAAGAGCGGATGACGGCCAACGTCAAAACACAGCGCCTCATAGGTCACGCGCGTGCGAATTCGCCCGTCGCGGAGTCGTTCCGTTGTCAACGCGCGGTTGCGGATTTCGAAAATGGCGGACGGTTCCGGCGCCTCCGGTGTTTCACCCTCGGCGCAATCGAGCGTCAGTTCAATGCGCAGAGGATCCCCGATCCGTGCGCGTTCGGGTTCTACACTCGCGCGAACGGCGGGCAATTCCGCTGCGGACGCCGGTCCCGACGGCCCGCCGTGGCGACAGCCGACGGTGAGCGATGTTACGAGCAGTAACGCCGGCAAGACACGGGCGAACGTCCAAAGGCGAAACGGGCCCGACGAAATACGACAGGACAATCGGGGGAAAAACTCGTTTTCCAAGCCTTGGAAAACTTTGCCCGCAGGTTTTCCAAGCCTTGGAAAAGTGGCGATGGAAGGCCACCCGATCATATCCGGCGTCTCCGTTCGCGTTCGAGAAAGAAACGTCGGAGCGCGGCGTCGTACGGGCGGGCGGTATCGAGTTCGATCAGGTCAATCCGCCGCGCTGCGAGCCGACGCAAGAGAGCGTCCCGCGCCTCGCTCTGGGCGAGAGTCAGCGCGCGCCGCGCGCGGGCGTCGGAGGTGTCGAGGAGGCGGAGCCGACCGGTCTCGGCGTCGCGCCAGCGCACGACGCCCGCGGCGGGCCAGGCCTGTTCAAGACGGTCGCGCACGCAGACGGCGACAAGATCGTGCCGCCGCGCACCGACGGCGAGCAGGCGATCGGCCTCGGCAGGATCGCCGCCGTCCACGAAATCGCTGATGAGGAAACTTACCGTCCGGCGAGGCTGGACGCGATTGAGGTAATCCACGGCCGCGGCGAGCCGCGTGCCGATGCCGCGCGGCGTCCATGCCATCGTCTCGCGCAGCAGGCGGAGCGCGTGCGACACGCCCTTGCGCGGCGGGACATAGCGTTCGACGGCGTCGGTGAACAGGATCAGACCCGTGCGATCGTTGTTGCGGACGGCCGAAAAGGCCAACACGGCGACCAGTTCGACGATCAAATCGCGCTTGAGACGGGCGATCGAGCCGAAACGGGTGGAGGCGCTGAGATCGGCGAGCAGCATCAGCGTCAACTCGCGCTCTTCGACGAACTTTTTGATGAACGGCCGCCCCATACGGGCAGTCACGTTCCAGTCAATGTCGCGCGCGTCGTCGCCGGGTTGATATTCGCGGACCTCATCGAACTCCATGCCACGCCCGCGAAAGACGCTGTGATAAGCGCCGGCATAGCGGTCGGACACAAGCCGGCGCGTCCGCACCTCAATGCGGCGAACACGGCGCAGAATATCCCGCGGCGTTGTCATCGCTTTCCTTTCCGCGGGCGGCGGCCGGACGGCTCCCGCAAGGGCTTTCCGCGATCTCAGGCCACGGCGCGAGTAGCGGACGAGCGCGCGCGAACGACGCCCCGGGATCGGGAACGAGCTGGCGCGGCGCGGCGCTTCGACCCAGCGCCGTCCGGGGCCGGGGTGGATTCCGCGACGCCGATCTGGCCGTTCGCGAAGGCCTCGTTCAGTTTTCGGACTTCGGTGAGCAGCTCGTCCAGCCGGAGGCTTTGCACAAGGCGCGCGGAAGCGATCAATTGCAGCCAGCGACCGCACTCGCCCAGGGCCTGACGCAATTCGCCGGTCCGGCGCGCCGCCTCGGAGGACCGAGCGGATGGCAACTTCTCAATGGCGGATTGCATGGTCGCAATGGCGCGGCGCAATTCGATGCCGATCGCCTGGCCCTCCATGCCGTGCGGCAGCACTTCCGCCAATTCATGGGCACGCGTTACAAAGTCGTTCAAACGTTTGATCCATTGCATTTCGACAGCCATATTTCCGTTCGATTCCTTTCTCTGCATTTCACTTTGGTTTCGACGCCGAAATTGGACTCAAGGCACCGGCAATTCGCTCAAAATTTTGCGAATGATGTCGTCCGAGGTCATTTCCTCCGCCTCGGCCTCATACGAGACGATGATGCGGTGGCGGAGCACGTCAGGCGCGATGATTTTGACGTCCTGCGGGGTCACATAACCGCGCCCATTGAGAAACGCGCGGGCACGTGCCGCAATCGTTAGGCCGATCGTGGCGCGCGGTGAGGCGCCATAGCGGACGAGGCCGGCGAGATCAAGCTTGAACGCGGCCGGGTCCCGCGTGGCGGTGACGATGTCGAGAATGTACTCCTTGACTTTGTCATCTACGTAAATCTGGTCCACGACGGTCCGTGCACGCAACACGTTCTCCGGATCGGCGACCGGACGGACATCGAAGACGCGGTTTGTCACGGCATTGGCGTCGAGAATGCGGCGCTCTTCGTCACGTGACGGATAACCGATCTGCAGTTTGAAAAGGAAACGGTCCACTTGCGCTTCCGGCAGGGGGTAGGTGCCCTCCTGCTCGATAGGATTCTGAGTGGCCAGCACCAGAAACGGGCACGGCAGACTGAAAGTCTCCCCACCGATGGTCACTTGCCGCTCCTGCATGGCTTCCAGCAGCGCACTCTGGACCTTCGCCGGAGCGCGGTTGATTTCATCGGCCAGGATGACGTTGGCGAAGATGGGGCCCTTATGGACGGCGAAGGTCGCGTCCTTGGGGTTGTACACTTGCGTTCCGATGAGATCGGCCGGCAGCAGGTCCGGCGTGAACTGGATGCGCTGAAACGACGTGCGAAGCGCCGCCGCCAGCGTACGGACCGCCAGCGTCTTGGCCAGACCAGGAACGCCTTCGAGTAGAATATGACCGTTGGCCAGCAGCCCGGTCAGGAGCTGGTCCACCATTTCCTTCTGTCCGATAATGGTGCGCCCGATCTCGGCGCGCAATCCTTCGAGAAATGCGCCTTCCGCCTTGACTTGATCGCAGATTTCCTTGAGAGCCGTACTCATTAAAAAAACAAAACGTGCGCGACAGTTCCCTACTTAACTACCAAACGCTTTTAAATTGGTTTATGATATTTTCGACACGAAATATTCGCAAATGTTCAAAAATACAATAGATTGAAGCTTGGAGGTGGCGTGACACCCCAGAAAATACTACGGGGGGCGAGCCGCCAAATCCCTAGCCCCGTGCCGGAGGATTGACTGATGAGTTCTGAATCGCTGCTGGTCGTTCCGCGGTTGGGCGAGCTTCGTTATCCGTCGCCCTTGCGTCTTTCGACCGCGATGGGCGACGGGATCGCGAATTTCGTACTGGATACGGCTATCGTCCGATACCGCCTCGAAACCGGCGGCGACGTGGACGCGCCGAACTGGTTTTTTGAAAAGGCGGGCCCTCGGGATCGCATCTTCTTCGATCCTGCTCGCGTGCGCGGCTGCATCGTCACGTGCGGCGGACTCTGCCCCGGCCTCAACAACGTCATCCGCTCGCTCGTGCTCGAACTGCACCACAATTACGGCGTCCGCGAAATCTTCGGCGCGCGCTACGGCTATCGCGGTCTCGTTCCGAACCTCGCCGAACCATTCCTGCGGCTGACGCCGGCCTTCGTGGATTACATCCACCAGGCCGGCGGCACCGTGCTGGGCACGTCGCGCGGCGAACAGGACATCGGCGTGATGGTGGATACGCTTCAGCGTGAACGTTTCGATATGCTCTTCTGTGTCGGCGGCGACGGCACACTGCGCGGCGCGGCACGCATCGCCGCGGAAGTCACGCGGCGCGGCGCACCGATCGCCATCATCGGCATCCCAAAGACGATTGATAACGACATCCCCTTTGTAACGCCCTCGTTTGGCTTTTCGACCGCCGTCGAACAGGCGGCGCGGGTGGTGCACGGCGCGCACATGGAGGCGCGCTCGGTGTTCAATGGCGTCGGGCTCGTCAAGCTCATGGGGCGCGACGCCGGTTTCATCGCCTGCGGCGCGACGCTCGCCAGCCAGGAGGTGAACTACGCGCTCATTCCCGAAACACCAATTGTCTGGGATGGCCCGAACGGCTTCCTCGAGCATTTACGGCGCCGCCTCGAGGCGCGTCATCACGCCGTCGTGGTCGTGGCCGAGGGTGTGGCGCGGCAGATCGCCGACGGCGAAGGCCGCCCGCCGGATGTCGGGCCATGGCTCAAGGAACGCATCGTCCGTCATTTCCAGGAAGCGGGAACGCTGGTGGACGTCAAATATCTCGATCCGAGTTACTTCATCCGCAGTGTACCCGCCAATGCGACAGACGCCTTGCTGTGCGACGAAATGGCGCGCGCCGCCGCGCACGCGGCGATGGCCGGTCGAACCGGCCTCGTGGTCGGTCGCGTCCATGGCGCATACGTCCATGTGCCGATGGAGCGCCTGGCCGCGGCGACGCAGCGTGTGGATCCGGAAAGCGATCTCTGGCGCTCCGTACTTTCCTCTACCGGTCAGCCGCGGCGATGGGGATGAGGATGAGGATTGGAACCGCTGCTAACCCGGATTATTCATGAACGGCCTTGGAAATAGAGCGTTCGGGGGGTGGTCGGCGTAGGAATGGGCGCTGCGGAGGACGCGCCGGTGTCGCAGCGCTTCACCGGATGCTTGGGTGAGGCTGTGTTGATCCAATTTCGGCCAGGATCGGCAGAGCTCCGCCACCCGGCGGGAAAGCCGGTGGA
>CALLML010000148.1 GCA_938005705.1 uncultured bacterium | reverse complement strand
ACCCCGCGACCGGTTACGTAATCGGTCGGCGCCAGGTATCCCGCGGGAAACTGTGACCGGCTTGCCCCCGCGTGCATCTTGCGCTGGCGCCCCGTCCACCAGTTGACCTTCCGCGCGCCGTACAGCACGCGGTCCGGCTGTTGCACCGTGCTTTCGATCGCGGCCACGATGGAATTCGGGTGCGCCCGCTGCGTGCGAACCAAAGTTTCGATCAAGTCCTCATCAAAAGTCAGGTCATTATTAAGCAATAGGACATAATCGTCGGGTCCGGCCTCCCGCAGGGCATATTCCAACCCCATATTGGTCGCCCCGGTCCACCACAAGTCCCCTGTGCCCTCCAGCAAAACGACCTCCGGAAATTCCCTCCGAATCGCCTCCGGCGTTCCGTCCATGGACTTGTCGTCCACCACCACGATAGTGATCTCCGGATACGTTTGCCGCCGCAAGGCCTCCAGACAGCGTCGCGTGAAACGCCAACGATTAAAAACCGGGATTATGATGAAAACACGCGGCCGGTTCATCGCTCACACCGCAATTTTCGATTCCTCGGCAAATTTCGCATTCCGATCCCTGTAATCTCTGACTTTTCGCGCAGGACTACCGGCCCAAACTTCATCTGCCGGCACATCGCATGAAACCACCGAGCCGGCGCCGATGATTGCGCGATCGCCCACTGTGACGCCTTTCAATATGATGGAATTCGCGCCGATAAAAACGTCGTCTCCAATGCATATCGGCTTGGTTGGAATGTCGCTGAAGCGCTCCGGGCCACGACGCGCGTACGGGTTCAACGAGTGGAAGTCATGATCATAAATTCGAACGTTTCCTCCAGTTTTTACATTGTTTCCTATTCGGATAGAAGACCGCGAGGACAGTACGGCAAACGAACACCCGCTGTTGTCGCCAAACACGATTCTTCCGTTATAACGGCAGTCGAGAATTACCGGATGGCATCCGCCGACCAGATTCGATCGCAACCGTGAGTTGAGTTTGCAGTTTCTGCCGAAGCTGAGCCGCCCGCGACGGTGCATGCGGATGATCGGCAGGCCATCCGCCGTCAGATTCGGGCCATAAGAACATCCATAGAGATTCAGCATAAGGCGAAGGACCATCGAACTGACCAAGCAACAGAAACGCCGGGCGAGATGGTGGTCCCAGATTGTGAGTAGATGAAATGGGAAATCATACTTTTCAAGAAAAGCGCGATAATTAGGCATGATCGTTACTGAGAAGTGAGACTATTATGCAAAACGGCCGCATAAAACTCCCGATGCAAGATGGCTACGCGGCCGGGATCATTCAGTGTGCGAACTTTCTCGCGGCCCTTTTCACCCATCTCCCGGCAGAGGGATGGGTGGGCCACGAGAAGGTCCATTTTTTCTGCAGCGTCGCGAAAATCGTCAACGTCAACCAGAAAACCGTCATGGCCTTCTTCGATCATGTCCGGGATTCCTCCCGCCCTCGTGCCGATCACCGGCAAGCCCGCCGCATGCGCCTCGGTTATAACATTGGGAGAGGAATCCATGCGTGAAAGCATCGCCAGCGCTCGCGCCGTTTTCATTCGCTCCATCAGCGCGGGCCGGGAAAGAAAACCGCAAAATTCAACTCGCGCGGCAACTCCGAGGTCGCGCGCCATTTTTTCAAGTGGTTGGCGCGTCGGGCCATAACCAATCAGCGCCAGGCGAATCGTCGGATCCCGAGTAGCGGCCAAAGCGCGAATCGCACTGTCTTGCCCCTTTATTTGGCTCAACGTTCCAATGCAAAGGATTTCCGGTGTTGAATACTGTGGCTTGACTTTGAAGAATTCGGGGTTTACGGCATGGGGAATGACGGCTACTTTGCCCATGAACTGCCGTTGTTCGAGCCATCTCGCGCCGTAGGCCGTCTCAACGATGGCTCCCGCCACACGCCTCAATGCTTGCGATTCCAGAAAGCCTCGAATACCGCATTCCACGCGCGACATCCGATCATAATACGGCGCCAGTTTTTCATGGATGCCCTGGATCATGACAATGCCGCGGCGGCCAAAATCGGATGCAATAACGCCATTGCACGTCTCAGTGCCGAACCCGTGCACCAAATGAGGCTTGTAGCGCCGAATATGCATGCCGACCATGAGTCTCGCCGGCAGGTACAGGTGAAAGCATTTCAGCCGCGCCGGTTCGTACTGCGGCACCACCGTGAACGGTACGCCATTTTCTTCGCCGGCACAGGTCCGCCAGACGGCGCGGGAATACGTGAAAACGCGTATTTCAAGATCATCAAATTGACGAAGCCCGGCGGCCAAAGAACGCACCCAGGATAACGGATGCGTGGGCCGAGTTCGGTGGCCTGGTTTGATGAGGTCCGCGCTGAGTACCGACTGCGCCGGATAGGATGCGACCAACGCAATACGAATAAATTTATTACCAGACGTCATAATAATGGGGCCCGTCAGAAGAAACGCGAAGCCGGTCCTCTGACCGGACACAAACGGCGCCAGAACTCGATATGCTGATCCGCGATGGCCGCGGGGTTATGCCTCAACAGGGCTTTCCGCCTCCCTTTTTCTCCCATGACGGCGGCCCCCCGGGGATCCATGGCCAGCCTCCTGAGCCCCTCGGCCAGCTTTCGCGCATCTTCCGGCGGACACAAAATTCCATCCGATCCCTCCTCGACCATTTCCGGAATTCCGCCCACTCGGCTGGCCAACACCGGCAGGCCCAACGCCTGCGCTTCCGTTATGACGTTTGGTGAATTGTCAGCTCGCGACGGCACAACCAGCGCGCGAGCGTTTTGCATGAAAGAAATGACGTCTTGCCGGGTTTTGAAGCCGTGAAATGTGCAGTTTTGAGAAACACCCAGCGTTTTAGCCATCGCCCTAAGATTCCTACGCTCAGGTCCATCCCCCACGATATCAAATCGGGCCATATTCTTGAGCTCTCGCGCCGCTTGAAGCAGCAGGTCCACGCCTTTTGTAGCAACCAGGGAGCCGACGAAGAGGAAGCGCGCAGAGTTTTTCGACGGGTCTGCTGCCGACGCCGACAGAAATTCCGGGTTCAAGGCATGGGGGATTGCGACAATCCGAGCGCTCGACGCAATACGACGAACCCAATCGGCGGCAAATTGGGTTTCGACGACAACTCCATTCAGTCGGCGCATACCGCGATGGGCCGCCCGTATTTTCCATTCGTAAGCCCTCCGTCCATGTCCCAGCCACATTGGATCGAGCGTTTCCAGAATGCCCTGCATAAAGCCGGTCCGCGGGCAGGGCAAATACGAAGCCACCACCGCGTCTCCGGTCTCAAATCCGAATCCATGGACCAGATCTGGTTTCCAGCGCCGAATAAAGCGGCTCAACCATAATGCGTTCAGGCGATAACGAAATAGCGAGTCCCAACGCGCCGGCCAAAATTGCGGCACAAACTCCGTCTCGAACCCCTCGGCATCCGTTCGACAATGTCGTATGACGGAGCGCTGCAAAACAAACAGCCGCATGGAAACTTCGGGGCGCGCCGCGAGGGCCAGACCAAGGGCGCGGATCCATGAGGCCGGGTGATCGTGTAGGCTGTGTCTTCCATCAAGACACCGCTCGGGCAATACCGAAGCCGCCGGATAATGGCCGATCAGTGCGATACGCAACGGCGCCATTCAGGATGCTCGCGTCGGAACGGTTTCGCCCAAAGGCCCGATGATCCCGCGCGAATTGCGCCCTTGCCGCGCCGGCATGACTGCGAATGAAACCGCGCCGGGTTCAACTGAGGGCTGCGGCGCGGGAACACCGAGGAGGGCTTTCCCAGTGGAATGAATCAAAAGCCCGATCACCACCCAGTCCATGAGATTGTATTTAAGATCGCCATACAACAGGTAATAGACTACGAGCTGATAAGTTATTCGAACGCAGAAATATATCAATGCCGCTTTTAGAAAGGGGTCTCCGGCTCTAACCCGGCTATTGCGCCACCATTTCCAGGCTTCCCGCACCAAAGCAATCTGAAATCCCAAAAACAAGATCAGGCCCGGCAGACCCGTATCCAGCAACAGCGACAAAGGACCGCTGTGATAGGAATGTGTCGCGTAGAAAAACTCAGGGCTGGCATAGTAGCTCCAATCCCGCCACGCATGCTGGCGATAGACGTTTTCCAGGAGTATCCCTCTTCCGATCAGCAGATATTTCGGTATGTAGGGCAGCGCATATTGCCAGATATTCAACCGGAAGGTGATGCTGTGGGTCGCGTCGGATTTCGCGCCGACGTCCCACGCCGGACCCGGCACGAACGAAAGCGCGCGCTGTGCATTGGTAGGAAGTTTAGGACCGGCCACTAGAAGCAAGACATACAATCCGATCGAGAGCCCCATGGCGGCCATAACGAACGCGGTTTTTCGCCGGCTCGTGACAAAGAGCACCAATCCTCCCAGCATAAGGATGCCGACCGTCGAGCCGCGAAATCCGCTCAACATGGCCAACATTCCTGCGACCGGCAGCAATGCAAACAGCATTCGGCGCTTACCGTCGCCGCGCAATCCCCACAAACACCATCCGGCGAACCATAATCCCGTCGCCAACATGGCGGCCGCATGCAACCGGCCGCCGGTGCCGCCGGTCACCCCGCGCCATCCATACAGTTCCTCTTCACTAAGAATGTACTGCGCGCGCACTTCAATGAAGCGCTGAAGCCAAAGGAACAAAGAGGGATTCCTCATCACAACTATCTGTGCCGCCATCGGCAAGAGAGCCCCGAGGGAAAACAATATCAACGCGGCGCGTAATTGCCGCGGCTTTAGTGGGATTTGCAGTCCACCCCAATACGCTCCGATGGCTAAAAATAATTTCACATAATCCGCGCCACCAAAGGCTTCCGATCCGAATACCCGAAACCCGATGCCGCGCACTGCGACAATCAGACCCAAGACAGCGGCGAATCCGATCAGAAAACGCGAGCTGATCGGCGGGCGAAGGCCTTTTTTTAGCGCCGCATTCAAGACCCCCCAGGCGAACAAACCAAAAAAGAAAAAGTGCTGGAGTTTGAAAACTCCGGCGAAAGCCGGCATTTTGAGTTCCATGACCCCCGTAACGATGGCGCCCATCAAAAGTATTTGAGGCTTGAGCAGCAACGCGAGTCCGACGAGACCCGCAATCACCGCCGCGGAGAGAAAGGTGCCCTGGTTGACAACGACATAAATCGCCGATGCCAGAAAAACCAGGAAGACCAACGAGAACGTAATGATGCGTTCGCCCATGGGGATATATCCTATGACTCGATGTTTTCGTGCAGGATCGGGATCTCGGAAGTGCTGAAAACCAATGCCTTACAGAGCTGGATACTACGCTATTCGCGTTGAGTCTGCAACAGGGTCATCAATCTTGATACTACAGGCGAACAGGCTTTTTCGTACGAATATTTTTCACCGAAAACGATCGGACCGCGTTGTTTCATTTCCGCCAACACGGCTCGATCGGAAACCAAGCTCTCGAGCGCCGCCGCGAGGGATTCCACACTGTCCGCGTCCGCGCAGCGTCCGATGTTCTCGCCCTCGACGATGCGCCGAAGCGAATCGTTGTTCGATCCCAAAATGGCGACGCCGTGCGCCATAAACTCGAATAATTTGGTCGGCGCGCAATATTTCTGATTCAGCGTGGGCTCTACGCTGAAGGTATAATCCACCACGCCGATATCGGCCTCATGAAGCGCCGGCCACAACTGCTGCCGAGGCACAGCGTCCCGTATGCAGTGCGGCCGTGTTTCCAGTTTCTCACGCGCATACTCGGCGACACGCCGAATCTCGCTTTCATCCCCGGTGCAAAAAGCGAGAAGAAAAACCGGCGAGCGGCAAATAGCAACGGCGTCGATCACGCGGCTCAGCGGCTTTTCCTTACCGATTCCGCCCGCATGTAGAAGCACGGGAAGTCCTTTCGGCAATGGCGCTCCTGCCAATCGAGCGAGCGTTCCGGCCGGCGCCGGAGCGGCAACCCTGGAGGCCGGCATCGTGTTGAGCAAGACCAGCGGTTCCCGCCTCAACGCGAAGCGTTGCCGGCGAGCCGCCGCCCGGCAGGGATCCACATCTATTACAATGTCGGGAACCCGAGCGTATTTGGCATACGTGTGCGCAAGCCTGCTATGCGGGTAATCTTCCGGCGTAAGCAGCTCCTGGCAGTACTGCACAAGAATGCCTCTGCGATTTAGCCGGCGCGCCCAGGCCAGCGGCGCCAAATAGTTCGACTCGGTTGTAAGAATATGACGTGCGCGCAAAGCCAGAAAAAAAATGTAGGCCTTGAATACGGCGCTGACCATTTTTCTCGCCGCCCGATCGCCTTGGCTTCGATAGGGCCATATTTCCAGACGAAACGGCAGGTCGCGCATTCGCCGCGCCGCCTGCTCGTCGCACCGCATCAGAATTCGAAGCAGGCA
>CALLML010000147.1 GCA_938005705.1 uncultured bacterium | reverse complement strand
ATCCCCGCGTCCCCCTTCGATCATTTGCTTGTAACGGAATGGGAGGGACGGCTTCCACGCCGTCCGTGAATAGCCGAATGATCGAAAATTCGTGTCTATTTGGGGAGCGGCGAGAGAAAACGGCGAATGGCGCAGGGTCGTGGGGGTAAACGATGTTCGCCTCCCTTCGCCGAAACCTTTATTTGTCGCTAATTTTCTGCAGCGCAATCGGCTTATCTTGCGGGCGTTTCCGGTTGAAAATATGTATATTTAAGCAGTGGGCAGGACAAACGAAACCATACGAAGATCTGTGAGGAATAAAGGAGATTGAAATCGTGAAGACAAGGGCAATTGTCGTCGGCGCCGGACGTTTTGGACGTGAGCACATCCGGCGTATATACGCTATCAAGAACACTTCGCTGGTCGGTATCGTCGAAGTCAACGAAAACGAACGTGAAGAGACTCGTCGGCTTTTCGCGAAGCTGGGGGTCCCCTGTCCGCCATTCTATGAGACCGTCGGCGAGTTCCTAGCAAATAACCCTAAGGCAGATGCGGCGGTAATTGTCACACCGCACGCTTGTCACTTGGAACACGCACTCACCTGTTTGAATGCGGGGATGGATGTCTTGATCGAGAAGCCGATGGTTTTAAACGTCGCCGAAGCGCGTCGATTGATCCGTGCCAGAGATCGAAGTGGACGAACCGTGATGGTGGCTTATCCCGGCAGTCTCTCCGAGGCAATACACCGTGCTCGGCAATGGGTCCACGAGGGACGAATCGGACGCGTGTCCGCAATCAGCGCCCACCTGCACGAACGCTGGAAAGCCAACAACATAGGGACTTGGCGACAGGTCCCGGAAATATCGGGCGGAGGATTCCTTTTTGACACCGGATCGCATCTGGTCAACACCATGCTCGATCTACTGGACAGTGACGTTGTGGAAGTCTCCGCGTTTCTGGACAGGGCGTCCACGCCGGTGGAAATCACCTCTGTCGTAAGCGGAAAATTCCGCAACGGCGTTCTCTTTTCTCTCTGCGCCGCGGGCGATTCGATTTTATGCGATTCTTTGCTCCGGGTCTTCGGCGACTGCGGCATTCTTGAGACGGGAGCGTGGGGGTCTTTTTTGCGCATTCGCACAGCCGAAAAACCCGAATGGAAAGATATCCCTCTTCCTCGCCGACGCCCTCTCTGGGAGATTTTTCTGAACGTGCGCGCCGGACGCCAGCCCAATCCCTGCCCAGCCGAAGTGGGGCTTCGTTTTGCCCGTTTTATGGACATGGTCCGTCGCAGCGCCCATGAGGGGCGCGCAATATGCGCGAGGACATGAATTTGTCGCCGGCGGCGGCGCGGAAACGCTCGGCCAGTTGTTCGATATCACCCGCGCCGATAATCAACAGAAGATCGCCGGGGCGCAATTCACGCCACAGGGTCTCCCATGCCTCGTCCATGGTTGTGATGAGACCGGGCCGCACGCGTCCGAACCGATCGAAATGACGCAAAAGGTCGTCCGTCGTCCCCCCCTCGATCGGTAACTCGGAGGCGGCATACACCGGCATCAGCCAGAGGCGCTCCACACCGTCAAACGCCGCCGGGAAACGGTCCGCCAACGCCCGCGTGCGCGTGTATCGGTGCGGTTGAAAAAGGGCGAGGAGGCGCCGATGACCAAAATCGGCAACCGACTCCAACAACGCCCGAATTTCTGTTGGATGATGTGCATAATCGCTAAAGACGCGAATACCGTCGCCATCCCAAACCGGTTCTAGCCGGCGGCGCGCTGGCCGAAAATCCACCAGCGCCGCGCGAACGGCTTGAAACGGCCAGCCCAACGCAAGCGCCACACCCAAAGCGCACAGGGCGTTGCGCACATTGTGCAGACCCGGCGCGGGGATGGACACGTTGCCGAGCCGATGTCCGTCGAGCCGCACATCGAAGGTCGAACCTTGGGGGCGGAGACGGACGTTTTCGCCGCGCACTTTCGCGTCGGCAGCAAGACCGCACGGCCAGACTTTTATATTCTCATCCACCACGGCGCGCGTGACAGCATCGTCCGCTCCCACAATCAATGCGCGCCGCACGCGGCGCGCAAAGGACCGAAATACCTCATGAAAAGCCTGCTCGTTTTCGAAGTGCTCCATGTGGTCGTAATCCACATTTGTGATGACGCCGATTTCGGGCTCGTACAGCGCGAGGGTGCCGTCGCTCTCATCCGCCTCAACCACGAAAGGCGCCTCCGGTCCCGCTGGCGACGCCACGCCGTCGAAATCGGGAACCTCCGCGCCGATCGCGCATCCCGCGGCGGCATTCACCGTGCGCGCCATACGCGCGATCATCGCCGTGGTGGTCGTCTTGCCGTGCGTCCCGCCAACGGCGATGCAACCGCTGCCGCGCGCCAGCGCCGCCAATGCAACGCCGCGCAGTGTGACTGGTACGCCCCGATCGCCAGCGGCGCACACTTCCGGATGGTCGGCAGGTACGGCGGCCGTTCGAATCAGCCAGTCCAAGTCGGCGGTGATATGAACTGGGTCATGACCCCGGACGACCACTACTCCCCGTTCGGTCAGCCATTGTGTTAGGCGATTCACCGACGTATCGCATCCTGACGTTTTCCATCCTCGGGCGGCAAGCAAGCGAGCGAGACCGGCAACGCCCACTCCGCCTGCGCCCATCAAGTGGACGCAGCCGCGCGACTCGCGCCAAAGAGCGAGGGCGCGTTCGTATTCAGCTGCGAGGGTATTCACAGGCTGTTTTCTCCACCAGCTCGGCCAGCGCATTGGCGGCATCCAACCGCGCGCGGCCGCGCGCGGCGGTGCGCATACGGGCGAGCCGCTCCGGCGCCCTTGCCTGACCGACGACATATTCCACTAGCCAATCCTCTTCGCAATCCGCTTCCTCGACCCAATCCGCCGCCCCCATTCGTTCCATCGCGCGGGCATTCGCCGACTGATGATGGCGAATCGCGAAGGGAAACGGCACCAACAACGCTGGAAGGCCGAAGGCGAGCAACTCCGCGCAGGTGGAGGCGCCGGCACGGCAAATGGCGAGGTCCGCGCGGCGATAGGCCTCGCCCATATCATGACAAAAGGCATGTACTTCATGTGGAAGACCCGCTTGCCGATACACCTCACGAACAGAGGCCTCCTGCTCGGTCCCGGCCAGATGAATCACCCGCAGCGAAAGCCCCCGCTCAAAGGCGCGTGGGAGGGCTTGGGAGGCCAGCTCATTCAGCCGGCGGGCGCCGCGACTGCCGCCGGCGACCAACACCGTGAAGGGACCGTTCGGGGCGCGATCCGGCCTCCCCTCGGCGGCGGCGCGAACCAGCTCGGCCCGCAACGGCATCCCTGTAATGAATAGTCTTCGACGGCGCAGGTACGCTCGCGTCTCCTCGAAGACGGCCGCCACAGCAGCGGCAACCCCATAAAGTAAGGAAATCGCGCGGCCGGGAATTACGTTCGATTCATGAAGGACAACGGGAATGCCTCGCCGTTTGGCGGCGAGCACCGGACCCACCGACGCATAGCTGCCCATGGCGAGCACCGCATTGGGCGTATCGTCATCCATTTGACGGCCACAACGACGAATGGCGCGCGCCAGACGCCACATGGCCCGCGCCGTCCTCCACGACAAACCTCCGTCCAGTCCCTCGGCGGGGATCGTTCGGACATCACCGGTCCAGCCTTTTACCGCCACGGATTCGCCGGTTTTACCGGCCAGCCATAGCGTCACGTCATGTCCCCGCGCCCGGAGGGCCTCGGCAGTCGCCAATCCTGGGAACACATGGCCACCGGTTCCGCCACAAGCCAATGCGATTTTCAACGGCTTCACCGCGTCGCCTCGCAGGTACTCGCCCAACCGGGAACGCCGGATTCCAACCATCGGCGCAGACGACGCCGCAGGGGCCATGGCTCGATATCCGATTGCGGCAGCGTAGTCAGAGGAACCCACTCGAACATGATCCTGATTTCCAGCGCCGCCGGAATGCGGTCGGGCCGAAGGCCGGCGATGCGCGTTTGAAAGAGGAGATTGATCTCATGAGTAGATTGGTGCCGCGCATCGCTAAAGCGATGTTCGACCGCGCCAAGAAACGGTCCTACCGCCGCCCGATGGCCCAGCTCCTCTCGAAGTTCGCGACGGAGTGCGGCGCGGGCCCCCTCGCCCGGTTCGATATGTCCGCCCGGCAGATAAGAACGAGGCGTGCCGCGGCGGCGGCACAACAGCAGCCATCCGTCCATCACGCACACCGCGCGCACGATAAACTCGATTGCTCTTTCACACGGACCCGTCATAAAGGTCTCGATCTCCCATTCTGAAGGCCAACACTTCACCCGCGAGAAAGAGCGAACCGGCGATACAGACGATGCCTCCCGCCCTCTCCGCCCAAATTCGCGACTCCGACCAAGCGGTCGGCAGGTCACTCTCTTCGACCTTGCCGAGGCCCGCCGCGCGCGCGGCGGCCGCAACGTCCGACGGAACGGCGGCCCGCTCGCTGTACACCGGTACGATCCACGCGCATGCGACGATGGGCGTCAGTTCTCGAAAAAAACCCGCGTGGTCCTTATCGCTCACCAGTCCGGCGATCAATCCCACCGGCGCTCGCGGCGCCAGTTCGCGCAGCGCCTCGGCCAGCGCGCGCGCGGCATGGGGATTGTGTCCGCCATCCAGCAGGGTCACCGGCCGTTCGTTGAGCACCTGCAAGCGCGCAGGCCAATAAACGGTCTCCAGTCCCCTTTTCCAAACTTCGTCGGGCCATTCGAGGCCGGCGATATCGCAAAGACATTCCAGGGCGGCCACCGCGATGGCGACGTTGCGCAATTGATGCCCGCCTAACAGCGGCAGGTATAGCGGCGGCAACCGGCGGGAGGCGGTTTCGATATGGATTCTCTGTCCCCGCCAATCCTGACCCAGACGACGAACCGACACCGCTTCTTCGGCCCGAATCAACACCGCGCCCTGCCGGCGTGCCTCATCGGCAATGACCGCGAGCGCCTCTACCCGGCGGACCCCGGTGACAACCGGTCGTCCCGATTTGATAATGCCCGCCTTTTCCGCGGCGATCGCCTCCAGGGTCTGCCCGAGGTATTGCATATGATCGTAATCCACGTCGCAGATAACTGCGACTGCCGGTGTGACGACATTGGTCGCATCCCAACGTCCGCCCATACCTGTTTCGATCACTGCTACGGCCACCTTCTCGCGTCGAAATTGCTCGAACGCCATGGCGGTGGTCATCTCGAAAAAGGTGCAGGGACGCGGCGTGGCCGACATTTTTTCGACGCGTTCCGTCGCCGGCTCCACGTATTCGAGGAGACGCGCGAGGTCCACGTCGGAGATGGACCGGCCGTGCACGCGGATGCGTTCGTTGAATCGCACCAGATGCGGCGAGGTGTAGAGTCCTGTCCGCAGGCCTGCCGCGCGCAACACGGATTCCATCATGGCGCACACGGAGCCCTTGCCGTTGGTACCCGCGACATGGAGGCACACCAAGTCGTTTTCGGGATGGCCGATCTCCGCGAGCAACGCGCGGATCATCTCCAAGCCAGGACGTATGCCGTGAGTTGTCCGCCGGTACATCCGCTCCAGAGCAGCCGCCACGGTAGGGTCATTCGTCATGGGGAGCATTATCGGTTCCTCTGCGCGGCTCGGCAAGCGGGGATGGATTCTCCGTCAATGATGCCGAGGAGTGGCGGCGGTATGCGGTCAGGCGGAGGCCGCGACCACGGCCTCGGGCGTCGGCGCCGGAACGGGGTGCAGGCAATCCAACAGCGCCACGAGGGTCGACTTTAGATTTCGCCGATGAACAACGATATCGATCAAACCGTGACGGAGCAGAAATTCCGACCGCTGAAAACCTTCCGGCAGCTCCTGCTGGGTCGTTTCACGAATCACCCGAGGGCCGGCGAATCCGATGAGTGCGCCCGGTTCCGCGAGAATAACGTCTCCCAGGGTAGCAAAACTGGCCATGACGCCGGCGGTAGTGGGATGAGTCAACACGGGGATATAGGGCAGGCGTGCGTCCGCGTGGCGCGCCAGCGCCGCGCTCGTTTTCGCCATCTGCATAAGGCTGAACATGCCTTCGTACATCCGCGCCCCGCCAGACGCGCAAATCAGCACAACGGGAAGCCCCCCCTGCGTGGAGCGTTCGATCAACCGGGTGATTTTTTCGCCCACCACCGACCCCATACTCGCCCCTAAAAAGGCAAAATCCATGACGCCGAAACCCACGGCATGGGGCCCTATCCGCGCGCGTCCGCAGGTGACGGCCTCCCGATGTCCCGTCTTCCGAATATTTTCCGTCAGTTTGGTGACATAGGTGGAATCGCCGGCAAATTCCAGGACATCCACACTCGACAGATCGGCATCCCACTCCTCGAACGTCCCCGGCTCAGTCAACTGGGCGATACGTTCCGCGCGCCCGATCTGAAAGTGGTACTGGCAATGGGGACATACCCCCAGCGCCGACTCGAGCTCCTTTTTATAAAGGACCTCCTCGCAGGCCGGGCACTTCAACCACAAACCGTCGGGCATGTCCCGCTTGCGAACTTTGACAACGGCGTACTGTTTTTTTCTGAAAATCGGCATGGCGTCCGGTCGGATTCCCTATCAACCGCGCGCGACGGTGACCACGTAAACGGAAGCGGCGCCCCCCATTTTCAGAGCGCGGGAACATTCATTCACTGTGGCGCCTGTGGTCATCACATCGTCCACCAGGAGAAAACGTCGGCCATCAATCCAACGGTTCCATTGCGTCGCGAAAGCGCCGAGGACATTAGCAGCACGTTTTTCGGCTGTCAAATGCGTCTGCGTTGGGTCCGCGCGGATGCGACGCACGCAACGGCGGGCGATCGGTAGGCGCAAGCGGCGGGCTAGTGCGGCCGCCAACCACTCGGACTGATTAAATCCTCGCGCGCGCAGTTTGGTCCAGTGGAGCGGCACGCCCACAACGGCGTCGAAACTTGTTTCCTCGAAATGCGAACGAACGGCGGCGACGAGGAAATCCGCCAAGTCCTCCACCAGCCAGAGATGGCCGTTGTATTTGAAATCCCGGATCATGCGTCCGATCGGGCCGTCATAGCGGGCCGCCGACCGGGCCCGATCGAAATACACTCGCCGACCGGAGCATAGGGCGCAGTGATAGGCATGGCCGATGCGTCCTCCTACGGGGTCTCCGCACAGTTCGCAGAAAGGCGGCTGGATAAATTCCACGCGGGAGAGACAATCCCAGCACAAAAACCGTCCCGCCGCAGGATCAGGACTTCCACAACCGGCACAAACCCGCGGATAAGCCAAATCCAAAGCGACACCGCCCCACTCCTTAAGCCGCACCACCGCACTCCTCATGCGTTCCACAATGCCGCGCATGGGCTTCCGTTCCTGCTCCATGAACGACCGGCCACCCCATCGAGTGCCAACAAGACGCTCGCGGTCAACGCCGGTGCGGTTAAAGAATAAACGGCCGCTATCGCCCCGAAAAAGAAAATGATTCCCAGGCCCATCAAACGCACAACGGGCTGCGAGCGAGTGACGGGGCCGGCCGGAGCCAGGACCAGCGCACTGACGACAAACCATCCGACGAAGTTGGTTGTGGGGATTCCGTAATAGAGGCCCGGCAGGAGCCATTTCCAATACGCCAGGGGGCCTGCGGCGACCGGGTCAATCAACAAATCCAGCGCGGTCATCCATGCGGCGCCCGTCAAAACCCGCAGCCAGGCGCGATGCGGACGCGCGCCGAGACGATCCCGGACATAAACAGCCAGCGCAATCCAGGCAAAAAACATCACGAGGGGCACCGACCACCATTGAGGCCCCAGGGCGTTAGTGTAATGGTAAGAGCCGTACGGCGCACCGAGCGCCACGCCCAGCACTTCCGAGGCGAATCCCGCCGCCCCCGCCCAAAGGAGCCAGGGCCATTCGGACCGCGGTAGGGCTGCAAAAGCGAGTGACGCCGCGGAAAGGAGAAATATCGGCGCCGCCCACGCGGCATCCGCCGGCGGTGCACCCCACGCCAGATAGGAGATTAGGCCACCGACCCAGAAAAGGGCGTGGATGGCGCCCAATGTCGCAAGGCAAAAAGAACGAAAGCGTACTGGAAAACAGACAGCTGCTGAGGTACTTGTGAACTTCATTACGCGAATACCATACGCCACGTGCATTCGACATCGAAGACGGAAATGATTCGACTCGGATTATGCTGCGTTTTTCGTAAAGCCCCGATTCGATTTCGGATGGCCACGGCGACGGCCATGTTGCGGCGCAAACGCAACGAGCAACTCAGGCAACTGGCCGACCTTTGCTTGGCCAATGCGGAAGCGTTGAGTCAGGCCGTGGAATGGTGCGCTTCCCACGGAATCGGCGCTTTTCGAGTCAATAGTCAGATCCTGCCTTTAAAGACCCATCCACAGGTGGGATACGAAATCGAGCATCTGCCTCTGGGCGACCGGATTGAGGCGCGATTTCGCGCCGCCGGCGACCTCGCGCGGCGGAGAGGGTTACGGCTTTCTTTTCATCCGGATCAATTCGTTCTGCTCAACTCTCCCCGCCCGGAGGTCCGCGACTCTTCCATCGCCGAGATCGAGTACCAGACGCGTGTGGCGGAATGGATCGGGGCCGATGTGATCAATGTGCACGGCGGAGGCGTGTATGGGGACAAGGTCGCTTCGCTGGAGCGTCTTCAGCGGAATTTGTCGCGTTTGTCGGATGCGGCGCGGTCCCGTCTCACGCTGGAAAACGACGATCGGGCCTATGCGCCCTCCGACTTATTGCCCTTGTGCCGGGCGGAGCGCATTCCATTCTGTTATGATGCACATCATCACCGCTGCCTCCCAGACGATCTCACACTATCGGTGGCCACGGAGGCTGCAATCGCGACGTGGAACCGTGAACCGCTATTTCATCTTTCGAGTCCGCGATCTGACTGGGGCTCCGACGATCCCAGGCCGCACGCCGATTACATTCGCCCGTCTGATTTTCCCTCCGAATGGCATGGTCTCACGGCGACGGTCGAGGTGGAGGCCAAAGCCAAAGAACCCGCCGTGCTGCGTCTCCGCGCTTCGCTGGTGAGCGCCGGTGTGGCGGTGTGGCCCGGAGACTCTTTGCAGCGACGGGAAGGCGAGTGGCAGCGAGCGTAGATTCATTAGCGCGCAGGATGGCGGATGTCTGTGCCGATCTGGTCGCACACAATTCGGGCGGACATCAAGACTGTCGGCGTGCCGCCGCCGGGATGCGTGCTACCGCCGACGAAATACAAACCCGCCACACGCCAGTCCCGATTTGGCGGACGCAGGAAGGCGCGACGCCGTCCATGCGAATGGGTTCCATAAATCGCGCCGCCCGGCATGTCATAGGTATCGGCCAAGCGGCGCGGCGTCCAGACCGATTCGGCTACAATACGGCTCTCCACCTCGGGGAATCCGCCTGCATGCAGCCGGGCGAGAACCCGGCGCCGGGCCTCAGCAATCATGGGCGCATCCCAGGCGTCGGCGTCATTCGCGGGCGCATTGGCCATGACGAACATCGGTTCGGTCTCCGGGCCGGCCATGGTCGGATCCGTGCGCCCGGGCAGATTGACATATACGGTGGGTTCGGTGGGAAACCGACGATCGTCGAAAAGCTCGCCGAATTCGCGCGGATAATCGGCGGAAAAGAAGACCGTATGGTGCGACTGCCCCTCCAATCGTCCGCGGATGGCCCAGAGAAACACGACACCGGAGAGCGAACGCTCCGATTCGGGCAACGAATTCGATCCCGGGCGTCCGAGCAACGCCGGCGCACGGGAAACATCCCCGTTCATGACGACGACATCGGCCCGCAACCGCTCTCCATCGGCGAGGCGCACAGCGGCTACGCGCCCCGCTTTTTTCTCAATCGCCACCACATCGGCGTTCAAGCGAATCTCAACACTACGCGCGCATAAAAGTCGCGTCAGCGCCTCGATCAACGTATAAAGCCCGCCCTCGATATGATGCCCGCCATAGGCATACTCAACGAACGGGATGACCGACAGCATCGCGGGAACACGCCAGGGTGAGGAGCCGACGTATGTCGGATACCTCAGAAACATCTGCCGCAGATGCGTGTCTCTAAAAAAATGGTTCACCGTCGCCGCATAGGAGCCCCAGGCATGGCGCAGCGGCAGATATTTGAGCGCGGAAAGCGCGGCCGGATTGGGCCGGTCGAATGGGGAGGAGCGGAAAAAGGTCGCCTTGGACAACTCAAACAAACGCGATCCCAAGGTGAGGTATCGCAGGAATCCGTCTGCCCGCCCGCGCTCCAGTCGCCGCACGGTCGCCAGCCAATCAGGCAGCAAGGCGCTGTGCGCGAATTGCTCGCCATCGGCAAAGACATAGTGCGCAAGCGGATGTACGGAGATGAGGCGCACTTGCTCGGTTATCCGCTCGCCGATGTCGGCAAAAAGCTCTTCGAATACCCAGGGCATCGTCAGCAGCGAAGGCCCCGTATCGAATGTGCAACCGGCGGCGCACCAGCGATTCATTTTACCGCCGGGGCTGGCGGATCGCTCGCATATCGTGACGCGCCAACCGCGCGCCGCCAGCCGCAGCGCCGTCGCTAGACCGCCTAATCCGGCGCCGATGACGATCGCCCGATTCATCTCGCTGTTCACTTTCTCATCCGGTCGTCAACCATGGGCGCTACGGCCTGTAGCGCCGTCCTTTCCATTCCACGCCTCCGGACTCATAGCGGATACGGGAGACGACGGCCAGCACGAGCATGGTCCCCACGGCGAACGGATGCAACAGCGCCGACCACCACGGATAGCGAAATCGAATGACTTGCGCGAGACGCATAGTCAACGCCCCCGCAACCGCCATTGTCGGCCCCACGAGCGACCGACCGGCGAGCGCCGCCCTTCCCAATGCGACAAACGGTAGAATGCCGATGACGAAATGAAATACTAAGAACAACGCCAGACTCGTTCGCCGCCGAAACGCCGGGCCGAGATTCTTCGAAAAACCACGCCAGATGGAGAGAAACGAATCGTACATGCGTATACGAACCCATTCCTGACCATCCACACACAGTCCACGCCGTCCCGACATCCGCCACGCCTGTGCGAAACGCGTATCCTCAAACAATTCACCCTTCACTCGCTCGTGGCCGCCCATGAACCGGTAATCCTCGGCACGACATACGATACACGCCCCATGGGCCAGCCCGAGGGAAGATCGGTTCGATGTGAAGGAGAGCGGAGCCGGAAACAGGGTGAACACGACATAGTTCAACAGCGGCATCAGCCATTTCTCGCTGAAACCGATCATCTCGATCCGCGGCCAGGCGGAGAGAAAAGTCGCGGCGCGAGACTTTGCCTCGGCGACCATGCGCGCGGGCGTGTCCGGCGCAATCCGCACATCCGCATCGAGGAAAACCAGCCAATCGCCCTGCGCGGCGATGGCCAGTTGGGCGCAGGCAAAGGTTTTGCCGCGCCATTGCCCAGGCAACGGTCTGGGCGGAAGTCGGCGGACCCGCACGTCACGCGCGGCGGCGTCGGCGATAATTTCCGCGGTGCGATCCGTGGAATGATCGTCATACACCAGAATCTCCTCCACGCCGGTCAGGCACCGCCGCAGATCCTCCAACAGGTCTCCGAGGCATGCTTCCTCATTCCGCGCCGGAATCAGCACGGAGATGCGTTCGTCGAGGGGCCGAGGGAGCGTGGCGTGCGCACGCGGCCAGCGCACCATGTTCCAGATCACCAGTGCGCCGACGAACCAGACCATCATCGCCACAAAACTCATAGGCGATCCTCAGCGTAGAGGATAAGGCCCCTAAACGCAAAAAGGAACACGGCGAGCCTCCTGACGACGAGCCAAAATCCCCCCGCGTGAACGGAGAACATTCCGACGAAATGCCACAAGACGCCGACGCCGATTCAGGCCAGCAGGGAGCGGGCAACCTCGATCACATGTTCGACCGTGAAACCGAAATGCGCGGCCAGCTCCTTGTAAGGGCCGGAGGCGCCAAAGCGATCCAGGGCGACCACTCGGCCCGAGGGGCCGACATAGCGTTCCCAGCCCATCGAAATACCCGCTTCGACCGCCACGCGCCGGCGGCATCCGCGCGGCAACACAGAGATCTGATATTTCTCCGGCTGCTGTTCAAAGAGCTCCCAAGAAGGAAAGCTCACCATCCGAACCGAGCCGACCCCTTCCGCCGCCAGTCGTCGAGCCGCTTCCAACGTGATGGAAACCTCGGAACCGCTGGCCATGAGGATCAAATCCGGGCGAGTGCCGGGGTTCGATTCCCACAGCGTGTAGGCGCCCTTTTCCAATAGATTGGCAGGGGGGGACACTGCGCGATCCAACACCGGCACGGCCTGGCGAGTCAGCAGCAGCGCCGTGGGCCCGTCCGTCCGCTGCAAGGCCGCCACCCATGCTGCGGCCGTCTCGGTCGCGTCAGCGGGGCGGATGACCGTCAGGCCGGGGATGGCTCGCAACGCGGCCGCATGTTCCACCGGCTGGTGCGTGGGCCCATCTTCGCCGACGAAGATGCTATCGTGAGTAAATACATAAACGACGGGTTGTTCCATCAGGGCCGCCAGGCGGATGGCCGGACGCATATAATCGGCGAACACGCAGAATGTGGCGCCAAAAACCCGGAAACCACCGTGGAGTGAAAGACCGTTCATAATGGAGCCCATCGCATGTTCACGCACGCCGAAATGAAAATTGCGACCGGTGAACGAACGCCGGGCGATGCTGCCGAATCCTTTAAGATAGGTGTTCGTGCTCGGCGCCAGATCGGCCGAGCCGCCGACCAGAAACGGCACGGCTTTTGCCAGCGCCTGGAGCGTCGTGCCGGACGCGCTGCGCGTAGCAACCGGTTTCGCGGGATCGAAGACCGGCAAACGGTCTTTCCAATCCGTCGGCAAACGTCCTTCAAACGCGTCGTCCCAAGCGTTCGCCAGATCGGGAAATGCCTTCCGGTACTCGTCGAAAAGCCGCTTCCATTCCGCGTGGCGCGTCTGATTCTCTTCCCGGCGGCGCGCGAACACCTCGCGAACCTCATCCGGAACGAAAAACTCTTGATCAGGTGGCAGTCCAAGCGCCGCCTTGGCGGCGCGCACTTCCTCCGGTCCCAAAGGGGCGCCGTGCGCTTCAGCGGTATCGTGTGCATTCGGCGCTCCATGGGCAATGTGCGTATGCCCGATGATCAGCGTGGGCCGCTCCGTCTCGGACAGGGCGATATCGAGGGCCTCGATAATCTGACGGACATCATGTCCATTAATTTCCAATACATTCCAGCGATATCCCTCGAAACGACGGCGCACATCATCGCTATAGGCCAGATCGGTGGCACCCTCGATCGTGATCCGGTTGAAATCATAGAACACGATGAGTTTGTTCAATCCCAGATGGCCGGCCAACGAGAAAGCCTCATGTGAGACACCCTCCATCATATCGCCGTCGCCGGCCAGCACGAAGGTACGATGATTCACAACGGGAAAGCCGTCCCGGTTGAATCTAGCAGCTAGCATGGCCTCCGCAATCGCCATGCCCACCGCATTGCCGCACCCTTGGCCGAGGGGACCGGTCGTTGTCTCCACGCCGGGCGTCACGCCATGTTCCGGATGACCCGGCGTACGGCTTCCCAGCTGGCGAAAACGTCGGAGTTCCTCGAGCGGCAGATTATAGCCGGCCAGGTGCAGCAGGCTGTAAATCAGCATCGAACCGTGTCCAGCAGACAACACAAAACGGTCCCGATCTGGCCAGGACGGGTCGTCCGGATCATATTTCAGGTAATTGAGGAAAAGAGTCGCCGCGAAATCCGCCGTTCCCATAGGCATGCCCGGATGCCCTGACTTGGCCTTTTCCACGCCGTCCATCGCCAATCCACGAATGGTATTGGCAACTTTTCGAAGATGTTCCATGGTGTGCTCCCTCGCCTTTTAGTTCCAGGCGTTCTTATCCCCGGTACGGGCCGGAGTGGCATCGTGTAACAAAGGATACCCACACGGTCAAGACAGGATGAATCATTGGCGACCGATTCAGCTGTGGGATCCATCTCGGGAGATGGCATTCGCGGAGGGAGGAGATGAAAACTGTTTTGTCCTAACCTCCGCACGCTATTCGCCTGTTTTCCCGCCCACCCCAACACGGCGCCGCATTCGGCGGGTATGACGGCCCCGCACCGCACGTAAAACGGAATGGCCGCGGCGTCGGTATCAGTCATATTGTGAGAAAAACTCGCGAAAACGCGATGAAAATGGCAGACTCGCGGGCGCCAAAGGGGCGTAGAATTGTCGCGCAAACGCATAGAGCGAATAGAGGCGTATGTTCTCAGCGTGATTGAAGGGCGCCGCGCCGGTCCGCGAACGCTGGTGGTGCGCGGGTTGCTCCGCAGTTTATCCTTTCTTTATGGATTCGGCGTGGCTCTTCGTCTGTGGCTCTATCGGGTGGGCGTTTTCCGCCCTCACGCGCTGGGATGTCAGGTGCTGAGTGTGGGAAACCTCACAGTGGGCGGAACGGGCAAGACGCCGGTGGTGGAAGCCTTTGCCCGTGAATTGCTCAAGCGGGGACGCAAGGTCGCCGTTTTGAGCCGAGGATACCGGCGCGACCGTCCTTCTCCGGGTCAACAATTGATTGACCGGATCACCTTTCGCGATCGGCGCCGGCCGCCGCCGGTCGTGTCGGATGGGAAAAGGCTGCTGCTCGATTCGGCGCGCGGCGGTGATGAGCCCTATATGCTCGCGATTAATTTGCCCGAGGCCGCGGTGATTGTGGGAAAGGATCGGGTGAAATCCGGCTTGTATGCCATTCGCAAGCTCGGATGCGACACCCTCATCCTCGATGATGGTTTTCAATATCTGCGGTTGAAACATCGGCGCGACATCGTGCTGGTGGACCGCACGAATCCCTTCGGCAACGGGCGCCTTCTCCCGCGCGGGATTCTCCGGGAACCCATCAAAAGCATTCGGCGCGCCCATTTCATCTTTATCACCAAATCGAACGGCGACGGGGCGGCGGATCTGAAGCGGCGTTTGCGGGAATTGAATCCCGAAGCCGAAATCTCGGAGTGCTGTCATCGCCCCCGCTACCTGCAAGATGTGTACACGGGGAAACAATATCCTCTCGATGATTTGAAGGAATTGGACATCGCGGCGGTCTCCGGTATCGCCGCCCCCAAAGGATTCGAGGAGGAGCTCGAGCGGCTCGGCGCCCGCGTCCTGTATCACAAGCGATATGCCGACCACCATCGCTACACGCAGCAGGAGATTCTGGACGTAATCAACACCGGACTCCGACTCGGCGCACGGGCCATCCTTACCACGGAAAAGGACGCGGTGCGATTTCCCCTCATCGAGCGGCGCGACCTGCCGGTATGGTTCCTGCGGGTGGAAATCGAGATGTTGAGCGGCGCCGAAGCGTTTCATGAATGGGTCTCGCGCATCTGTTTTCGATAGACCGACGCTCGACGGAGCCATGTTGATTTGCTCGGTCAATTGGATCGGCGACACGCTCATGGCTCTGCCTGCGGTGCAATTGTTGCGCGCACGCTATCCCGACCGCCAGCTTGTGGTTCTGGCCCGTCCAAACGTCGTCCCGATATGGCGTATGAGCCCCACGGCGGACCAGGTTTGGCCCTATCCGCTCGGCCTGTCGCCGATTCTCCGCGCCGCCCGACGCGTGCGCGAGTCCCGTATTTCAACTGCCTATGTCCTGCCTCACTCGATTCGATCCGCGCTTCCCGTTGTGTTGGCCGGCGTGCCGGAACGTGTGGGACTTCCCGGACCGTTGCGACGATTTTTGATGACCCGTATCGTCTATCCGCATCTCTCCCCGCATCGTCAGCATCAGACATTCGAGTATCTCGACCTTCTGGCGCCGTGGGCATCGAAGACACCGCCGCCGAGCCCCATACTAACGGTGCCGCCGGAGGCGCGTGTGAACGCCATACGCCTTCTCGGAGACAACGCAACCCCGTGGATCGGTCTCCTTCCCGGCGCCGCTCGCGGCCCGGCGAAGCGTTGGCCCGCCGAACGCTTTGCTGAAGTCGGTAGACGCCTGGCGTCAGATAGATTGGGCCGGGTGGCGGTTTTTGGAGCCGCATCGGAAAAGAAACTCTGTGAGCGCGTCGCCGCGGCCTGTGGTCCGAACGCAATCTCGATGGCCGGACAGGGCGGCATCGAAGATTGGGCCGCTATGTTGGCCCGCTGCCGTATCGTAATCGCCAACGACAGCGGCGGCATGCATCTGGCCGCCGCGCTCGGCGTGCCCGTCGTCGCCGTTTTCGGCGCGACCGATCCGATGCGCACAGCCCCGCTGTCGAACCGTGTTCGATGCGTTCGCGCTACCGGCGTGTCCGGCAGTCGCGACATCGCGCGAGACGACGCGCGCGCACGCGCCGCACTGGAGACCGTGAGCACCGACATGGTGTATGGTGCAGCGCGGGATCTCCTCGAGGTTTCGGAAAGGTCCCCCTTCCATTTTCCCTTATCGTCATGAACCTTCGATGGGTTTTTCTGCATTCCACTCGCCGCGACGAGTGGGGCGGCATCGAAAACTGGATACTGAGCGTCGCCCGCGGTCTTCAGCGGATTGGCGACGTCTGTTGCGTCATCGCCCCGCCCGATTCCCGCTGGCGGAGCGTCTGCACCCGGGAAGGCTTTGAATTCGACAGCTACACCTTTGGCTGGGAAGGATCGCCGCGCTCCATGGGTCGCCTCGCCGGTCTCCTCAAATGGCATAAAACGGATGTCGTGCTTTGCACCACTTTTCGCGAAGCACGTCGTGTTCGTTATGTGACCCGAGTTCCCGCGGTGGGTGTCAAACTGCCCCTCTTACGCGACCTGACCGATGGCTGGCTAGATCGCATGTCCTTCCGATATGCGGCGGATCGTTTGTTCGCTGACCATCGCCGCGCGCGTCAACTGTTACTGCGCCATCCGTGGGTCCAATCGGGAAAAATTCTCCTGGTTCCCAACGGCGTCGAAACCGCCGGCGGGGATCCTGACCCCGTCCGACGCGCGGCGGCGCGGGCGCTTTTGACCGACAATCCCACGGCGGTTCTCATCGGCGTGGCCTCCCGGTTCAACGCGGAGAAACGAGTCATGGACGCGATCCGGATTTTCCGTCGCGTAATGTCCGCCCATCCTTCTTCCATCCTCGTCCTCATCGGCAATGGTCCTCAACGGGGCGAATTGGAGCGCGCCGCACGCGACTGTGGTGATCGTGTGCGATTTTTGGGATGGCGCGACGACGCGGCCGAACTCCTGTGCGGATGCGATGTCGTGCTCCATACCGGAGCCTCGGAGGCGATGCCCAATAGTGTGCTCGAAGGGATGGCTGCGGGCGCCGTCGTGATTTCCACCGACGTGGGCGGTACTCGAGAAATCATCACTTCCGGACGCGATGGTTTTCTATTCCGGTGTGGAAACGTTTCCGCGATGGCCGACTGTTTGAACGAGTTACTGGCGGATCCTGTAAGGCGCCGGCGCATCGGGGAGGCCGCCGCTCATCGGGCCGCCGAGTCATTTTCCATGGAGAAAGTTGTGCGTCGCATCCGCGACGGCATGGCCGCCGTGGTCGAAGCACGACGCCAGCTGTGGCCCGAGAACCGCCGGGCACCAGACGGGGCCCGATGGGTGGCGCGCTCGGACTATGACGGCCCGTGGGATCATCGAATTCTGCTACCGCCGTCCTCGGGCTCCTTCACGGGGAGGCCCGTCGCCGCCGCATCATCTGGCTCGGCGGCAGAATTCGAAGGAGGTGCTCTTGTGCGTGTTTATATTTCTGAAGGCTTCTGGGACCGTCTTCTCTCCATGATCCGCGAACCGCGTGCACGCAGCATGTTTCGTGCGGCGCATCGTCTGGAACTGATGGGTATTCCCGTGGCGCCTCATCGGGCGGTCACGTGGATGAGGTTCCGGAATTTCGGGGTACGGTCTGCGCTTGTGCTGGGCGAAGTTCGCGGCGCTGTGCCGGCGCCGGAATGGGCGAAGCGTCACGCTGACTTGCCCGAAGCATTGCGTATGTTTGCCGCCTCGGCCGGCATATGGCTGGCGGGGCTTCATACGCTGCACGTGTATCCGAGCCGTCTCGACCCAGAAAAGATATTCGTCCGGTTGGGCGCGGAGATTCGGCCTGAGTTCATCCTCGGCGATCTAGATGAGTGCCGTTTCCCCATTTTGCTCCCCCCGCACGCTCCAATGAAGAACTTGACTCAGCTCTACGGAGTATTCTCATCGACGCTCCCATATCGCCATCTTCTTCGATTCGCCGCGGCCTACCGCCGAGCCCGAGGTCTCAGTCGGCAGGCGGTGCGCCGATTGATTCGTCTTATGCCAGTTTGAGATTGTGTCTCGAGAACTTTCATCGTAGTCTAACGCAAATGTGGTTGCCGACGAGGAGGCGTCCGCCGCCTCCATTTTGTTACGTTAGCGCCTCACAGGAGCAAACGCTGAAGAATGAAAGACATACCCATTGCCCAGGTCAGAAATGTCGCGCTGTTGGGACACACGGGAAGCGGAAAAACCACGTTGCTGGACGCACTTCTGTTTCGGTCGGGCGCGAGTGACCGGCGCGGAAGCCCCGAAGCCGGAACCAGCATGGCCGACTGGACCGACGAGGAGCGCGAGCGCAAGATATCCGTTTGGGCAAAACCGTTCGAGGTGCGCTGCACGTCCGCCGAGGGCGTCCCGCATCGGCTGGTCATCATCGACACCCCCGGCTACGCTGACTTCATCGGGCAGCCGATGGCGGCCGCTGCGGTGGCGGATGCCGGCCTTTTGGTCGTAGACGCGGCGGCGGGAATCCAGGTCGGCACCCATCGCGCATGGCGTTTGTGCGAGAAACACGGCATTCCTCGCGCGATTCTTATCAACGGGCTGGACCGCGAAAACGCCGATTTCAACACCACCGTCGAAGCGGTGATTCGTTCGTTCGGGATGCGTTGCGTCCCGATGACCGCCGCTCAAGGCGCGACCGTGACAGATGTGCTGGCGTCGGACGGCGCCGGCCCGCTGGCGGAATGGAAAAACCGGCTGATGGAGGCGGCGGCCGAATCAGAAGATCAGCTTCTGGAAAAGTTTCTCGGAGGCGAGGCATTGTCATCGGCTGAGATCACGAAGGGGCTCAGATCCTCGATCCTAGCCGCAAAGCTCGTGCCGATATTCGCGGTTTCCGCGAAGACCGATGCCGGCCTTCCGGAGCTCGTCGAATACCTTGTCCGGCTTGTGCCCTCTCCATTGGATCGGATCGCAAAGGACGCTAGCGGGAATCCCCTCAATCCCGTTCCGGATGCCCCGTTCGTCGCATTCATCTGGCGCTCTATCATGGACCCGTTCGTCGGACAGCTTTCGCTGGCCCGTATCTACGGAGGCACGCTGCGGCCGGATATGGAAGTGTTCAATGCTACCCGGCAGCAAAAAGAGCGGATCGGTGCGTTTTTCATTCTCAACGGCAAGAAACAGGAGACGGTGCAAGAGGCACATGCCGGCGACATTATTGCCATCCCTAAACTAAAACAAACGGGCCTGAACGACACGCTGTGTGCGGTGGGCCAGACGATCCGATGCCCGCCGATCGTGCTGCCGAATCCCGTCGTCACCTACGCGGTATTCTGCAAGACGCAAGGGGACGAAGACAAACTCTCCATCGGATTGCGCCGGGCGGCCGAAGATGATCCGACCTTGCGCGTCGAACGCAACACGGAAACCCACGAGCTGACGCTGTCCGGCATGGGGGAAACCCAGCTTCAGATCGCCGTCGAGAACATGCGCAAGCACAACCGTATCGAAGTCGAATTGCGCACGCCCAAAGTAGCCTATAAGGAAACCGTTACTGCTCGCGGCGAGGGACATTACAAACACAAAAAACAATCTGGTGGACGCGGGCAATACGGCGAGGTGTATTTGCGCGTCGAGCCGCGCCTACCCGGCGACGAGGAATGGTTTGTGGACGCCATCGTGGGCGGCGCCATCCCCAACAATTTCATCCCAGCGGTGCAAAAAGGATTGATCGAGGGCATGCAGCGAGGCGCAGTGGCCGGGTACCCGGTGGTCAACGTCAAAATCACGGTCTATGACGGGTCCTATCATGAAGTGGACTCCTCGGAAGTGGCGTTCAAAATCGCGGCGGCACGTGCGTTGCGAGACGCCCTCAGCAAGGCCAAACCCGTGCTGCTGGAACCGATTCTCAAGGTAACCATCACGGTTCCCGAAGCCTGTATGGGCGATGTCACCGGCGATTTAAACCATCGGCGTGGACGCATCCTCGGCATGGATGCGCACGATGGCATGCAGATCATCATCGCGGAGGTGCCACAGGCGGAAATGTTCTCATACTCGTCCCAGTTGCGCAGTATGACCGGCGGGCGTGGCTCGTTTGAGCTGGAGTTCTCACGCATGGAAACGGTTCCCTCCAACATTGCGCAACGGATCATCGCCGAGGCGCAAAAGAACAAAGGAGAGGAAGAGGATTGAGGGGGCTCCCCGAACAAACTGTGGAGAAAACCCCTGCATTACGGGAAAGGCATGAACGATGAGCGGACATAGCAAGTGGGCGAATATCAAGCACAAGAAAGCGGCCGCAGACGCGAAAAAGGGGAAGATTTTCAGCAAGCTGGCCCGAGAAATCATGATCGCCGCGCAGAAAGGCGGCGATCCGGAATCGAACGTGACCCTGCGCTCGGTCCTCCAGAAGGCCCGCGCGGTGAATATGCCGGCCGAAAACATCGAGCGGGCGATCAAGAAAGGCACGGGCGAGCTGGCGGCGGAACACCTCGAAGAGAAGATGTTCGAGGGCTTCGGTCCCGGTGGCATTTCGGTCATCGTATTTGCACTCACGGACAATCATAACCGCACCACCGCCGACGTCCGCCTCGTCTTCAATCGACACGGCGCGAACTTGGCGCAACTCGGCAGCGTCAGCCGCTCGTTCAAGCGCAAAGGCCAAATCGTCGTGGATGCTTCAAAGGTTGAAGAGGATCGACTGATGGAGGTGGTTCTGGAGGCCGGCGCCGAGGATTTGTCACGGGAAAATGACCGGTTCGTTGTCACATCTGAGCCTACCGCTCACAACAACGTCGTAGAAGCCTTGGCACGCGCCGGCATCCCCTCCGAAAGCGCGGAAATCACGATGGTTCCCGACACTACCGTGCCGATCACCGACAAGGCCCAGGCCGTTGCGATCATGAAATTTCTGGAGGCGTTGGAGGATCTGGACGACGTCCAGAACGTCTATACCAACCTAGACATGGACGACCGCCTCGTGGAAGAAATCCAGGCGGGAGGCTGAACATGGCGCGGCCCGCGCAGCGCGTCCTCGGGCTCGATCCGTCGCTCCGCGCCACCGGACTGGCTGTCATTGAGACATCCGATGCTCGAACGAGAGTTGTCTGGCGGAAGACAGCGCGCTGTCCGGCAACATGGCCCCATTCGCGCTGTTTGCGGAAGCTGCGGGAGGCTGTTGTCGAAGCGATTGATGCCGCGCACCCTTCCGCGGCCGCCCTCGAAAGTCTTTTTTTCAGTCGAAATGTTCGGACTGCGATATCGCTGGGCGAGGCGCGAGGCGTCATTTTGGCCGCATGTGCGGAACGGGAGGTGCCCGTGTTCGAGTACGCGCCTCGCGATGTCAAACGGGCGGTGACCGGACACGGAGGCGCAACGAAAGAACAGGTTCGGCGCATGATACGCGTCCTCACCGATTTGTCGGGGGAAACGTCGGAGGATGAGAGCGACGCGCTGGCGGTGGCCCTGTGCCACGCGCATCGGTCTCGCGGTCTCCCGCGAAACATCGCGCGTCCGGTTTAGCTGGGCGGCCTTGCCCGGCCATTGGGAATCGTCGGACAGGACTGATCTCACACGGATGAAATAAACATGAGCATCCTGCACCGATATATAGCGCGGGACTATGCGTTGACGTTTGTGTTGACGATCGTCGTCTTCACCTTTGTCCTTTCCGTCGGGGCGCTGGTGCGGGTCATAGACCTCATGGCGCGGGGCGCTTCAGGCCTCACGGTCTTGGAGATTTTCGCGCTGAACATTCCCTTTCTCCTACAGTTCACGATCCCGATGAGCGCATTGACTTCGTCGCTACTGGTGTTCAACCGGCTCTCGACGGATGGTGAGATCACGGCCATGCGGGCCTGTGGCTTGAGCCTCCCACAGATCGCGGCGCCGGTGTGCGCCGTCGCTGTCGTTTTAGCGGCGGGCACGCTGGTGGTATCCCACTGGTTTTCACCGAAAAGCCGCCTTCTTCAACGCGCTGCCATGGCGCGGTTGACCGACACGGATCCGATCTCCCTTCTCGAGGAAGGACGCTTCGTGAGAGATTTTCCTGGACTGCTCGTTTACGTGGGGCGCAAGAGCAGCAAAGGAAGGCTGCAGGACATTGTGATTTACGATTTCACGCAGCCGCGAGTCCGCGCGCACGTACGCGCAAGAGAGGGAGATGTCGAATATGACGCCGCGGCAAAACGTCTGGCCATCCGCCTGCGGGACGTTCATATGGAAAAAACGGAACTGACCGCTCGCGGCCATCCCGTAAGGACCGAAGTCGCTTACGCGGCAGAGTACCCGCAGGATATTGATGTCAGCGCGGCGCTGCGTACCGGCACAGTGCGCAAAAAAATCTCCGACTTTACGGCGGGCGAACTCATTGCTGCCGCGCGCGCTCCCTGGCCACATGCGCCGGACCCGGTGGCGGAGCGCGAACGCATGCGTTACCTCGTCGAACTCAATAACCGGACGGCGCTGGGTTTCGGCTGCTTCGCCTTCGCGCTGGTGGGCGTTCCGCTGGGGCTACGTTCCCGCCGCCGCGAATCTCCGATCGGCGTCGCCCTGAGTTTGACAGTCCTCTTTGTCTATTACCTTTTTATGATTCTGGCCAAAGAAATGACCGGCCATCCCGAGTGGCGCCCCGACCTTTTTCCCTGGATTCCTGTCGTGGCCGCGGAGATCGGCGGTCTCTGGTACCTGCGTCTCAAAGGATGAGTGATTCGAAAAATATGTTCCGAACCCCCGGGTGAGGCTGAATGGACATTTGAGTTCGTTTGAGATAAAGGACCACAAGGCAAACGGAACGCAAAAGAACGCGATCGCATGACGACGACAGATACCGTCATTGAAGCCCGCGAACTGGCGAAAATATTTCGTGATTTCTGGGGGCGGCCGCGAGTCCGCGCGGTTGAGCACCTCTCCTTCACGGTCCGTCGCGGCGAGATTTTCGGTCTGCTCGGTCCCAACGGATCCGGCAAAAGCACGACGTTAAAACTGGCATTGGGACTTCTCCATCCCACACGCGGACGGATCACCGTCCTCGGGCGTTCTCCGCGGGATATCCGCGCCAAAGCGAAAATCGGATATCTTCCTGAGGAATCCTATTTATATCCTTTTCTGACGGCCGATGAAACTCTCGACTTCTATGGAAGGCTTTTCGGCCTCCCCCCCCGCGAGCGCCGCCGCCGCGCAGACGAGTTGATGGAGATGATTGGTCTGCGGCATGCGCGGCGACGCCCCGTCGGCGAGTTCTCCAAGGGCATGGCCCGTCGTATCGGTCTGGCGCAGGCGCTGATCAATGATCCCGATCTGGTGATTCTCGACGAACCGACTTCCGGGCTAGACCCACTCGGATGCCGGCAAATAAAAGACTTGATTCGCGCACTCGGGCGGCGTGGCAAGTCGGTTGTTCTCTCCTCCCATCTGCTCGCAGACGTCGAGGACGTGTGCGACCGTGTCGCCATCCTCTATAACGGGCGACTTCAGGCCGAGGGTCCCATTGCGGAACTGTTGGAGGAACGCGGACGCGCGCATCTCGTACTGCCCGAAATGGATGAGGCGACGGTGGAGCGAGTGATCGCGTCGGTTCGAGCCATGACGGGGGTGGAACCGAAGCTGGACCATCCGCGTAAAAACCTGGAACAGTTCTTTCTCGACGTCATCGAGCGCGCTCAAGCCTCCGCACGAACCCCGTCGGGTGCGACAGCCGGTGGCGGCCTCGCGCAATATTTGTCGAAATCTCCGGCCGATATAGGGCCGCAACCGGATGCGACACTCGCTCCGCGCGAGCGCCTCCGCCACCTGACTGAACCTCCTCCCCCCCCATCTCCACCCGCGTCATGATGCGCATCCTCGCTATCGCCGCTGTCGCCGTCCGAAATGCCGTGCGATCGCGTATATTGATCGCGCTGATTCTCCTGCTAATGGCCTGCGCGCTGGGATTGCCCCTGACGATTCGTGGGGATGGTACGCTGGAAGGCCACGTGCGCATTTTGTTGTCCTACACCATTGGATTCTCCTCGATACTGCTTTCTATCTCCGCCGTTTGGAGCGGCTGCGCGGCCATCTCCGCCGAGATGCGGGATCGCCAAATCCATCTCCTGATGACAAAGCCTGTTCGGCCCATAGAATTGTGGATGGGCAAGTGGCTGGGCATTATGGTGTTGCACGGTGCGTTGCTGGTCTTTGTCGGTCTCACCGTGTACGGTTTGCTGTTGTGGACGACCCGCCCCACCCTGCTTCGACCGGAGGATCGGCGAAAACTCCGCGAGGAGATTCTGGTGGCCCGTGTGAGCGCCCGGCCGGACGAATCCGGTCTGGCGGAGGCGGCTCGCACCGCGCTTGAGGCCGAGCGCGCCTCCGGACGGCTGGCGCCCGATAGCGATCCGGAAGAAGCCTTCCGTGCCATGCTCCACCTGCATCGAGTGCATTTTTATTCCGTACCGCCCGGCTCCCTGCGGGAATGGACCCTTCGGCTGCCCATCGCACCGGACCTGAATCGTCCAGCATTCCTTCAATTCCGTTTCTCAAAGTCCGAACTTAACCTGGAATCGGTGGCGGGACAGTGGTTCTGGGGTCCGGCGAATGCTCCGCTAGGTTCGCAATCCGGCACCTGGCCACCCGAGGCGGTGCATTCGCTGCCGTTGCCCGCCGGTGCGCTGGGAAAGGACAAAACGTTTCATGTCTCATTCGGCAACGCAGACCCGGCGGGGGCCACGCTTTTTTTCGATCCGGATCGGGGCGTCGAAGTGCTTTATTATCGCGGCGGATTCGCGGGCAATTTTTTCCGGGCCGGCCTCGTGCTGTTTGCCCAGATCGCATTCTTGGCCGCCGTGGGATTATCTTCGGGCGCGCTGTTCTCGCTGCCGGTCGCCTCTTTCGTGTCGGTATCTTTCGTTCTCCTAATCCGCCTCAGCGGGTATATCAGCCAGGTTGCGCGGCAGCGCCAAATTTTGGAGGGGAACACCCCCTCGCCCCTGCTGCAAGCGGTAGATGCCCTTTTGCATCTCGTTTTTCGATCCCTGCGCGCGGCGATCACACCGCTGGATGTGCCGGATGTGCTGGGTCTCCTGGCGGACGGACGCTTCGTATCCTGGGCCACGGTCGGTTCCGTTCTTCTGGTGCATGGAGCGTTTTACATCGGCATCCTGGCCCTGGCCAGTGCCTGGATTCTGCGCCGCCGCGAACTCGGATTGCCGGCATGAGCGAGAGTATGTCATGAGGCGAATTGTCACCCTTTTATACGCCCTTGCCGCGCTCGCGGCCTTCACGATGGCCGCGCGCCTGCAGCCCGCCCTGCTGCGTATGCGGCGCGATTACCATCTTTCGCAAGCAGAACCGACCGAGAACATGCCCCCGATGGTAGCCTTTACCACCGTCGCGCTCGGCGGTTTTCGCGGATTGATCGTCGATGCTCTCTGGATGCGGGCCACCCGCCTCCAGGATGAAGGCAAATACTTCGAACTCGTTCAACTCGCCGGCTGGATCACGAAGTTGCAGCCGCGGTTCGCTTCAATCTGGGCATTTCACGCGTGGAATCTGGCCTACAATATCAGCGTCATGATGACCGCGCCCGAGGATCGGTGGAGATGGGTACGACACGGGCTGACGCTCCTCCGAGACGACGGCCTTCGCTACAACCCCGGTAGCGCGCAACTCCATCGCGAACTGGCCTGGATTTTTTCGCACAAGATCGGCCAGGACATGGACCAGGCCCATTTCTATTACAAAAGAGCTTGGGCGATCGAAATGTCGCGCGCCATCGGTGGCGGCAGACCGAATTTCGATGCCCTCATCGCCACGCCTCGCAACCTGGCCGAGCTTCGCCGCATCCCCGGCGTTGATGCGCTGCTGGCCGAACTCGAGGCCGCGGGATACGCCCCGCCCTACGATCGCGTGCTCGACGCCTCCGCCCCCCCCGATCCCGTCGCTGCGCGTCCCGCCGATGACCCTTGCGTCGCAGCCCTGTGGTCCTATTTGCGGGCCCAACGCGTGCGGGAGGTTTACAAGCTGGACCCCGCCCGTATGAAAGAGGTGGACGAACGCTATGGTCCTCTCGACTGGCGCCTGCCGCAGGCACAGGCCATCTACTGGGCTTGGATGGGTTTGCCGCACGCTCGCACCCGTTTCGACCGGCTCTCGCTGGAACGGGCTATTTTCCAGGGCATGGCGGATGCCTTTCTCCGCGGCCGATTAGTCCTTCCGCCCGAGGACGGCCCTTTCGCTTTGACCCCCAACATCACCCTTTACCCCCGCGTCCACGACGCCTACATAACCGCGCTGAACCAGTTTTCGGACGATGCAACCGTCCGTGTCGCATTTCGCAATTTTCTGACGGACGCCATTATGATCCATTATTGCTACAATCTAGAGGCGCGGGCCCGGGAAATTTTTGACGAGATGCGCGAACGTTTTCCAGACGAGGACCCGACGGAGGACTTCGAGAAATTCATCTATCGGACATGGACCGAATTCGCACGCGAGACAGACCAGCGTCGCGCGACAGCGATCATTGAAAGCGCTTTATATCAAAGCCATTTTTGGCGATGGCTGAACGACGCTGACCAGGCCGCGGGCTTTGCCCGCCTCGCGCGGCTGGTCTGGACTCACTATATGGAGGAGCGCAAAGACCCCGAATTTCGCGCCAGAACCGGCTTGCCTCCACTAGAGGAGATGGATCGTCTCGCTCGCGAACGCGTGCGTGAAACCATGGAGGCAGCGCAGATTCAGCGCCGTGAAATTCGCGCGGATCCCAAGCGCCCGTTTTTGCCGGCGGAAACGCCCCCATGAACATGCTGTTTTTTTATTCGGAACGGCGTTTCTCATCGGGCTGTCCGGCGCCATGATGCCCGGCCCAGTTCTGACCGCTGTTATCGCCGAGTCGCTGCGCCGCGGCTTTCGCGCCGACCCCTCATATTCCTGGGCCATGCGTTGCTGGAACTGGCGGTGCTGGCAAGTGTCGTCGTGGGATTGGGCGGATGGCTCCGCCGCTCCGTCGTTCTCGCTCTACTCGGCGTGGTGGGGGGCGTATTGCTGGGGGGCATGGGCGCGACAACGGCGTTGGGCGCCCATCGAGCGGCGGTGGATACCCAGAAGACCGTGCACGGAGTTTCCGCCCCATCCTCTTGGAGAGGCCCCGTTGCCTCCGGCTTTGTGCTGTCGTTGTCGAATCCGTACTGGCTGCTCTGGTGGTGCACCATCGGACTCAATTACGCCGCCTTGGCGCTACAACGAGGACCGATCGGCCTCGGCGCGTTCTACGCCGGTCACATCGCCTCCGATCTGGTCTGGTACAGCGCGGTCTCGGCGGCCGTCTCGGCGGGACGCCGCGTTTGCCCGCCGGTCGTCCATCGAACCGTGCTCATCATTTGCGGCCTCGTCCTGGTGGCGCTTGGCGCCTGGTTTCTGGGCGATGGCGCGGGCCGCCTTAACGAGTTTTCGCGGCTGTTTCGGATTCGATTGACGGTGCATTCATGGCATAGGGAGAATCCGGACGACAAAGGTCAAGTCTTCCGGTGCGCCTCGATCTCGATCGCTTTCCCCCCACGAAAAAGTTAAAGACAAGTTTGATTACGCTATTTTCATCATGTATAGTAACATATCGGAGAAAAAACTCTATGAGCAGTCAATACCTTGAAATCGAAGTGACTTCCGACACTCGTGATATCCATCGGGCGATCGCGAGTCTGCAGGAAGAGCTCGAAGCCGTAGATTATTACCAGCAACGCCATGACACTGCGACAGACGCCGAGTTGAAGGCCATCCTGGATCACAATCGAAACGAGGAAGTGGAGCATGCGGTAATGCTGCTCGAATGGCTTCGGAGGCGTGTACCCCAGTTTGACCAGCAAATGAAGACCTATCTGTTCTCCAGCGCGCCGATAACACAGATCGAGGATGCCGCGACGGAAGGCGTTGGTGTATCAGCGACGGCCGCCGGCGATCTCGGTATCGGTAAAATTCGATGATGTTTTGAAAGGACGGAACACTCATGAGCGATATATTGCGAACGAGTTTGGCGCCGGTCACCGAGGCCGCATGGAAAGAGATCCGCTCACAGGCCAAGCGAACTCTTTTGGGGCAGATGTCGGCACGGCATTTCGTAGATGTGGAGGGCCCTCACGGCTGGGAATTTGCCGCCGTCAATATCGGCCGTCTCCGGATGGGCGACGGCGAGCCAGTTGCGGGCGTGCGATGGGGCATTCGAGAAGTTCGGCCGCTGATTGAAGTGCGCGTTGAGTTCGATCTCCTCGTCTGGGAGCTCGACAATGCCGCGCGCGGCGCACGAGATCTGGATCTCGCCCCCCTTCTCAACGCCGCGCGTAAAACCGCGTTGTTCGAGGAACAAGCCGTGTATAACGGTTTTAAAGAGGGCGGTCTCGAAGGGATGTTGACGGCTTCTCCTCACA
>CALLML010000146.1 GCA_938005705.1 uncultured bacterium | reverse complement strand
CAAGTACGAAGATCGTCCGGTCCTATTGTATTTCATCAACGGCGGCGACGACCCGATATTCGTTTACAGCACGATGACGCTGGCCTATAGTGGCGTCAAGCTAACTGCGCAGGGCGTAGGCGCGCTGAAAAGCGCGTTGGCTTCTTCGATCGATGATGTGGCCCGGGGGGCCGCAAAGACACCAATCACCAATCCTTCACGTCTCCTGCCGCCTGCCTCCGGTCCCAACCCATGGGCAGGTGATATTGTCAGCGAAGTAACGACCAGGCCTCTCGGGGTTGAGCGATTCGCGGGTAATCCTCGAAGCCCTTGGGTTCAGATTGAGGGTGCCGGTGGAACACCCTCAACGTTGAGTGTGAGTCCCGGCAACGCAGCGAATCGTATATCGAGTTCCGTTATTCCGGCAGGCACTAGAATCCAGAGCGGAACGGCCGCAGCAGTCCCAGAATGGGGTGGTGTTGGGGGTGCCCGACAAATCGAGATACTCGATAATAACGTCTGGCAAAACCAAATGCTATGGGAGGTTCGCCCACGATGAACGCCAACCCTTCGACGCAAATACAGGAAATCGTTCAGACAGGTCCCGAAGAGAACGCCTTCGTTGTACGGCAATCGGGCCGCGAAATGTTCCGAGTCGCGTTTCCTCAAAGCATCATCCGCCGGTTCTTCACCGCTTCGGTCGGCTATGTCCTCGTGTTTCAGTGCAGATCCTCCGTTGCGAGAGATAAAGGAAATGTCTGTCTTGTCTCGTCATCTGGACAAGTCCTGTGGTGGGCTGAGCGTCGCAAGTCTGACGACTGTTACGTCGAAGTCCGACTAGAGGACGATTCTCTGATTGGATATGACGGTTCGTGCGATTGCTGGATCGATCTTCGAAATGGCAAGGTGCAAAGACGAGAGTTCGTGAAATGAAATGGAACCAAGAAACGATTCTTAGAAGATGGGGGTTTTGCCTTCTTTACGTAGGATTATGTTTTGCCCGCCCACTGACCGCACCTGCGGTTACGATGCAGTCCGCAATCCCCCTTGCAACCGTTGAACAGGCGACCTCTGCCTATGACGCCGGTTCTGTGCGTGTCGTTCCCGACAACGTGTTGCCCGGTTCGGAGGCATCGCAAGCCACCGTTCCACCTTTTGGTCAAGTCACCGGATTAGTTGCCGCAAAGAGGCCAGTGGTCATCGGCGAGAACATGAACCGTGTGAACGCTTACGCTGGCAAGGTAGGTGGGGAAACAATTGACGGTTGGTTGGCTGGGCGCAAGTGGACTCAACAGTTGAATGACGAGTTTATTTCGACCATGAAAGCCCAAGGCAGACAATTCCAAGACATCGGCCCTGATTTTGGCCGCAGGCTGCAAAATAGGATCGATCCGAACCTTGGGCGTCCGCCGAGTTCTGTTTATGGAGGAGAGCGCCAATCATTGCTTGATTACGGGAACTACCAGCGGCTCTACGAAAGAACCGGCCAGTATCAGGGTGGAGTCCCCGGGTTTGATCCGTGAACCACGAGCGAACCATGAATGACGAGCCAATTTTGGGTGATGAATTTAAGCGTGAAGTTGAGGAAGCCGCCAACACGCTTAGGGCGCATGGTTTCCAGCGCGCTTCTCAATTGGACTCTGAAACACCAACCACTGTTTCGGTTGTCTATGTCGGCCAAAATGTCGCATTCACATTTACGTTAGATATTCGAGATCAAGCAATTGATCTCGTGGTCACGCGATATCGTGACGGAAAACTGGTGGCAACTTGGGATGGCGGTTATTCGTCGAGTTTGTTCACTCATCTTCTCAATCGCTGCGGCTTCCGGGGGCGGCCGATCCCAGCAGCTTCACTTCCTCCAACAGTGTCCAAGGCAAAGCGGATGCTCTCTGCCCTCGTGAGTCTTTTGGATCAACCGTGTTCGGCAAATCTGCTTGCGGATCGAGCGGATGCACTGCCCCAATAAACCGACTCCGCTCGCCCGACGGCCTACGCCGTTGTCGTCCGCCGTGCTTGCCTACGGCGGCACGGCAGCCGCCAACGGCTCCGGCCTTACTCCGGCGCTATCGCGCCTCCGGGGCATCCCGCATTCGCGGGATGGTGGTGTTCGCGGCCGTTGGCCGCTCACCTCGACGTATGATGGCTTCAGGGGGCAGATCTCCAGAATCAATATTGGGCTTTGGGAATTGCCGCATAAAATGATCTTACTCGCGGCCATCTTCGCATTTCTGTTCACCAGCTACGCCGCGCCGGATGCGGCGCGGGCGATGATCCCGCGCGATGCGCCGGCCTCGGTCATCGCCGCGCGCTATTCCCCCTCCGAGACCGGTGACGGCATGCTGGTGGCGGAATACGACTACGACCCCTACGGGCGGCTCCTCCGCGAGACCGGACCGAAAGCCGCGTTCTGCCCCTTCCGCTACTCGACCAAGTACCGCGACCCGGAACTCGACCTCTACTACTACGGCCACCGCTGGTACGACGCCGCGTCGCTCAAATGGCTCACCCCCGACCCCATAGGAGAACGCGGCGGTGCCAACCTGACCGCATTCTGCGACGGCGATCCGATCAATAATGTTGATCCGCTGGGGTTGGCAACCGAGATCGCTGCGCTGTTGCGGTTCACATATGGGTTCGAGTTCCTGCCGAGCCGCAGGAAACTTCGTCCTCAAATGCGATTGGATGTTGGGGTTGGCGCCAGGACCGATGTTGGGGACAACGTGACGCCGATGGTGGAGACGATGGCTTCAATGTTGATTGGCGGGCCGCGAACATCGGCGGCAGACGATAAAGTGACATGGGACCTGAATTTGTTCGTCGGGGTCGAGCATCATAGGGGGCAATCCGATCTTGAGCTTCCGAACCGAATAGCGGGCGTGACCCCGATATTTGTGAACAACAGCCAGGAGTCCGAGAGACTCACATTGGCGCTTAACTATAATACGGGGTTACGGCTTCGGACGATGGTGGCGGATATTAGTGTTCGTTCGGGCGAGACCATGGCAGGTGCCTACAACGATGTCTTCTTTGGAACCGATCAGGGACCGACGGGCGGCGGGTATTACAAACGGGGCAGGACGCTGATTGCGCATGATGTGTTTACGGGACCAAGAATAAGAGGCTATCGCGATCCCTTAGAAGACCGTTTCTATGCTCAAAAGGAATCGCAAACTGTATATAATCGTTCAGTAACGACGATCGAAATCGAGCCTGATGAAAGATATGGATTGTCCGCGGCATCATTGCAGATCTACGATCCACATGGTCTTGTTATACATCCCCTTCATGTTTTATTGAACGCGTGGGGGCGGCTGGAAAGCAGATTATTGAAGAAGGAATACGATCCGGACGAAGACAGCTTATTCTTTCGTTTTGGCAATAATGAAGGATTCAATATTATGATATGGCCGCAAATATACGACAGGCAGCGCGCAGGCAAGCACTAAAGGGGCGATGTATTCATGAATAGACTGGTATATTTATGTATTTTGGCGGTCTCGACTGTCGCCGCTGGCTGCTCGACGCCATCCCGGCGACTGGCTCCATTCTTGAGGTATCCTGTAGAACCGATGTTCACGATAGCTGAGTTGCCGCCTCCCGAGGTATTGCCTATAAACACAGCCATGGTATATGTGCAAAAGCGCCAATGGATCGCTGACGATGACGGCAGCTATAGGTTTCTACGGGTTTGGCCCGACGGCCGATGTTTTCTAAGTTCGGTGGCCTTTCCTTCATTGAATCGCGATATTGTGGATAAAATCGAGGCAGGTCAGGCCGGCTATTTTCGTATTGTTGGAGATGAAATACTAATCGAAACCTTTTCTCCGGAGGATAAAGGATCATATCATTTGATGCGTGGAATATTATTAAAATCGGATACGGGCGAGATCGTGATCCGCATCATGGAGGAGCGGTATCGCGGGGGTTTTACGCTGTCGTTGGCGCCCAGAGTCTATCGGTATCCCCATTTTGAGAATCGCCGGTTCAGACAGTCGGATTTCTATCCGGTGGATTTCGGCCCGCTGACATCGGAGCCGATGTGGCCGCTTGATCCAAGGAGCGCCGGACCCCGGATTTGAAACCGGGGGCATCGTTATGGTAAGCGGTCTCCCGCAGGCGAGGAAAGGAGCGGGAGATGGGCAAGCGAAGGCAGCACAGTGCGGAGTTCAAAGCGCGGGTGGCGCTGGAGGCGGTAAAGGGGCAGAAGACGGTCAACGAGATTGCCCGGGAGTACGAGGTGCACCCGGTACAGGTCAGCCAATGGAAGAAGGACCTGGTCGAACGCCTGCCCGAGGTCTTCGGGCGAAAGCCGGGTCCGGAGGCCGAGATGCTGGTTCGGCAGAAGGAACGCTTGGAGCGTAAGGTTGGCGAGCTGACCATGGACGTCGAGTTTCTAAAAAAAAAGTGCGGGCAACTGGGCATCCCGCTGAACGAGCAGCCATGATCGAGCGAGGGCATCCACACCTGAGCGTCCGACGTCAAAGCGGGTTGCTGGGCGCGGATCGGGGCCGGGTATACCGCACGCCGCGGGGGCCGAGTGAAGAGGACTTGGCGCTGATGCGCTGGATGGACGAGATAAGCCTTGAAGATCCGACGGCTGGGGCACGGCGCTGCCGGGATCTGCTGCGGCTGAAGGGGCAGCACATCTCGCGCAAGCGGCTGCAGCGGCTCCGACGGATCATGGGCATCGAGGCGGTGCGTCCCCGCCGGAGATAGCGGTGGACCCCGGATTTGAAACCAGGGGCGAAGTTATGATAAGCGGTCTCTCGCGGGGACGGAAAGGAGCGAGAGATGAGCCAACGAAGGGCGCACAGTGCGGAGTTCAAGGCGCGGGTAGCGCTGGAGGCGGTGAAG
>CALLML010000145.1 GCA_938005705.1 uncultured bacterium | reverse complement strand
TGGCCTCCATGGCCACGACCAGCTCCGACGGTTCCCCCAAGGTTTCGAGCCACGCGAAGAAGGCGGCAAATCCGTCCGCATCTTGCGCGAAGAACCGGGCGGGGAACACGACGCTGCCGGCATCATCCACGGCGGCCGCGGAGGGCGCGGAGAAGGACGTGGGACGTAGGACGTATTCGCACACGTACTGGCGCCCGTGAATCGCCGATCGCCGTCGAATGCGCGCGTAGGGCGCGAGCTTGCTCGCGCCGCCCGCGGCCGTTCCCCGGGAAGGGTAGGGCGCGGCGGCCCGCCGCGCCGCGAAAGAATTCACCGCGGAGACAAGGAGAGCGCAGAGGTCGGAAGTCGGTGCGTCGGCGCTGTAGCTCCGGCGCTCTGTCGCCGGAGCTGCGGCCGGCCCGGCCGGCGGCCGGGCCCTACTTCCCGGTGAAAGCGTAGAGCGCGCTGCAGCGGCGGACGCCGGCCGCTGAAATCCTCGCGCCCTATGTTCCACAATGCTTCGGATCTGTCCGCGGCAGAATCCTCCTCAGCTTCCGCACGCTTTCAGCCCGAGCTTGCGCAGAATCGCCGCCGCCGGGCAAATGCCCGTGAACGCCGACTGCAGAAGGTTCAGCCCGACGAACGCCGTCAACAACAGCCACCATTCGCTGTGCAGCCGCGACAGCGCCAGACTCACGAGGATCATCGTCCCCGCCAACACTCGAATCCCGTTTTCGATAGTCATAATGCGTTTCGAAACCACTAATCTGCAATAATTAGCGCTAATTTTTATGGAGTGAATCAGTGAGGATTAGTGAAAAATAGTGGTTTCTTTTCTCCTTTCATTCGCAATTATTCATCACATCATCTCTTCCACCGGCAGCACAAAGGCGCGGACGCCTTCCTCCGGATAGAGCGTCTTTCGAAAAGCCTCGACAGCCTCGCGCAACTCCTTCAGCTTCGGGTCCTGCACCACCGTGAAGATCATCACGGACTTGCCGGGAAACACCGGCGTCCCCAAATGCCGTCCCGTGATGCCCGCGCCGATAATGCCCCGGAACTCGGAATAGGCGTGCACCTCGTGATTCTCAATCAGCCGCCGCAGGTCTTCTTCGCGGCCTTCCGGACCAATGATCACCAGCATTTTCATGGCAGCGTCTCCTCCGCTGCGGCCCCGCTCGGGCCGCCGCTTGCTTTCGAATAGAGTAGGTAGTAGGTCACCGGAATCACCACCAGCGTGAACGCCGTCGAGACGAAGAGCCCGAAGATCAGCGACCACGCCAGCCCGCTGAAGATGGGATCGAAGGTGATCGGCCACGAGCCGAGCATTGTCGTGCCCGCCGTGAGGAAAATGGGGCGCAGCCGCGTCGCGCCCGACTCCAGGATCGCATCCCGCAGCGGCCGCCCGCGCGCGGTGGCCGTGCGGATGAAGTCAATGAGCAGGATGCCGTTACGGATCACGATGCCCGCGAGCACAATCATGCCGATCATCGCCGTGGCCGTGAAGAAGACCGGATTGGCATAGCCGCCCACGGGGCGATTGACGATGGCGTTCAGCAAGGTGAAGCCGGGCATGATGCCGATCATCGTCAGCGGAATCGAAAGCATCGTCACCAGCGGCAGGACGTAGGATTTGGTCTCATAGACGAGCAGGACATAAATCGCCAGCAGCGCCGCCGCGAAGCCCATGCCGAGATCGCGGAAGACGTCCACGGTGATCTTCCACTCGCCCTCGCCGCGCCAGTTGACCCGGATGCCCGGGGGCAACGGGTTTTGCTTGAAATGCCGCTGCAGCGCGAGGATCGCATAGGCCGGCCCGCGCCCGGCGGCCTCGGCGGTGACATAGACGACCCGCTCCTGGTTTTTGTGGAAGAGGGTCTTCTCGTCGGGCTTCTCCTCGAAGCGGCCGATCTCGCCGATCTGCACAAGCTGGCCGCGTCCGCCTTTCACGGCCAGCGATTTCAGGCGTTCAAGGTCGGATCGCGCCTCGCGCGGCAGGCGCAGGACGATGGGCCACTCGTTCTGCTCGCGCGGTTCGTGGATGACGCCGGCGGGCATGCCGTCGAGCGCGAGGCGCAGCGTTTGCGCGATGGCTTCGGTGGAGAGGCCATTCAAGCCGGCCTTTTCCCGATCGGTCTCGAACACCCATCGCGTGCGGTCCGCCTCGACCATATCGTCCACGTCCACGACGCCCGGTTCGATTTCCATGCGCGCGCGCACGGTTTTTGCGGCGGCGATCAGTTCGGAGTACTCCATGCCGGGCGCGCCATAGACTTCGGCCACGATCGTGGAAAGCACCGGCGGGCCCGGCGGCGCCTCGACCAGCTTCAAATTGGCGCCCATGCGCCGCGCGATCTCCGCGAGGTCGTTGCGCAATCGCAGCGCGATCGAATGGCTGTCGGCCTTTCGCGCCTTGCGGTGCAGGAGGTTGATGCGGATATCCGCCAGATGCGATCCCTGGCGCAGATAATAGTGCCGGACGAGGCCGTTGAAGTCCATCGGCGAGGCCGCGCCGACGATCGTCGTGAAGTCGCGGACCTCGGGCACGGTGCGCAGCAGTTGCTCGACTTCGCGCGCGACGGCGTCGGTAGTCTCCCGCGTCGAGCCTTCCGGCAAATCAATGACGACTTGCAGCTCGTTCTTGTTGTCGAACGGCAGCATCTTGAGCGGCACGACCGTCAGCGCCAGCCACACGGCGAGGCCGAAAAGCGCGGCGATGCCCCAGAGCAGCAAATGCGCCTTGCGCCGCGATTCGACAAACGGGCGCATCACGCGGCTGTAGATGCGATAGAGCGCCGTCGTTCGGATGGCATCCTCGCTCTCCGCGGGTTCCTCCGGCTTTTCCGCGTCGCCCGCGCGCCGCCGCGCGAGCAGCATTTTGGCGGTCCAGGGCGTGATGGCGGCGGCGACGAGCACCGAGCTGATCATCGCGATGGGCACGTTGAGCGCCATGGGGCGCATGTAGGGCCCCATCATGCCGGTGATGAAGAACATCGGGAGAAAGGCCACAATGACCGACAGCGTGGCGAGCACCACCGGCGGCAATACTTCGCCCATCGCGGTCTGGATCGCGTCGTCCGGCGGCAGGCGCCGGCGGCGCAGATGGCGGTAGATGTTCTCGACCGACACGATCGGGTTGTCCACCAGCAGGCCGAGCGCGAGAATCAACGCGAAGAGCGTCACGCGGTTGATCGTGTAGCCCGCCAGCAGATTGATCAGCAGCGTCAGCGAATAGGTGATGGGCGCCGAAAGGGCGACCACCGCGCCGACGCGCCAGTTCATCGTCAGCGCAATCAGGCCGATGACGGTGACGATGGCGAGGCCGAGCGACTCGACCAGATCGTTGACCTTGTCGTTGGCCGTCGCGCCGTAGTCGCGGGTGATGCGGGTTCGGATTTCGTCGGGGATCACCGCGCCGCGCATTTCGGCGAGCGCGCGCTCGATGTCGCGGGCCACCCACACGGCGTTGCTGCCCTTGCGTTTGGCGACCGCGATCGTCACGGCGGCGTACTCGCGTCCCGATTCCCCGCCCGCGCCGGCGTCGCCCGGGCCGAAGCCGATGCGCGAGTAGGCGCGCGGCTCGTCCGGCCCGTCTTCGACATCGGCGACATCGCGCAGATACACGGGGCGCCCCTCCCAGACGCCGACCATCAGGTTGCGCACTTCATCCGCCGTGCGCAGGAACGGTCCGGCCTCCACGGTCACTTCGCGGTTGGCGCGGTCGAAAGCGCCTGCCGGCAGCCGGCGATTGGAGACTTGCAGCGCGCCGGCGATTTCCATCGGCGAGAGTGAGTGCGCCGCCAGCCGCTCCGGATCGAGCAACACCCGCAGCGTGCGCGGCTCGCCGCCGTGGATCGTGATTTTGGCGCTGTTTTCGACGTGCTGAAGCTTGCCGGCGACTTCCTCCGCCACGCGATACAGCTCATGCGTGCCGTAGCGGTCGGAATACAGCGCGATCGAAACGATCGGCACATCGTCAATTTCCACCGGCTTGATGACCCAGCCGGCGATGCCGGGCGTGGTGCGGTCAATGTTCTGGAAGATCTGGTTGTAGAGCTTGATCAGGCTCTTCTCGCGATCCTCGCCCACGCGGAAGCGCACGGTGACGATCGCCTGGTTCGGCTGCGACATCGAATAGACGTATTCGACGCCGTCCACCTGGTACAGCATGCGCTCCAACCGCGAGGATACGCGCCGTTCGATCTCCTCCGCGCTGCCGCCCGGATACGCGATCATCACATTCGCCAGCGGCACGACGATCTGCGGCTCCTCCTCGCGCGGTGTCATCAACAGCGCCACGACGCCCGCGGCGAGGCTGATGAGCACCAGCAGGATGGCCATCTGCCCTTGCAGAAAGCCCCGCACCACGCCCGACAAAAATCCGCCTCGTTCCGCCGACATGTCACACCTCCCCGCCGTCCGTCACGACGGTTTCGCCTTCGTCCAGGCCGGCCAAAATCTCGACCCAACCGTCGCGCCGCGCGCCGGTGCGCACCAGGCGGCGGATCATCCGCCCTTCCCAAACCACGCGCACGGTTTCCAGTTGCCCCACGCGGCGCACGGCGCTCTCCGGAACCCGGATCGCCGCCACCGGTTCGGCAACCACGACCAGCCGCGCGAAGGCGCCGGGCTGGAGCCCGGCGGCATCGTCCAGCAGCGCTTTGACCTTTTGCGTGCGCGTCGCCGGATCAATCTCCGAAACGATTTCGGTCACGACCGCGCGTCGGCGGCCTTCCGGATTCGTCACGACGACTTCCACCGCTTCGCCCGGTTTCAGATAACCGATGAGCCGGGACGGCACGGCCGCCTCGATCCGCATGCGGTTCGGATCGTACACCGACACGAGCGGCTGGCCGGGGCCGGCCAGGTCGCCTTCCTCGACGCGCCGTTCCGTGACGATGCCGTCAATCGGGGAGGCGATGACCGCATAGGAGAGCATCACGCGCGCCCGTTCGACTTGCGCGCGCGCGGCGTCGCGCCCGGTTTCCGCGGCAAGCAGTTGTTGCTCGGTCGCCGCGCCCTCAGCGCGCAGACTTTTCGCGCGCTGATACTCGGCCTCCGCTTGCCGCAGTTGCGCGTCCGCGGCGGCGAGCTGCTCGCGAATCTCGCGGTCGTCGAGCGCGATCAGTTCCTGACCCGCCTTCACGGCGAGACCGGCGGTGACCATGACGCGCCGCACATGCGCGGGCATTTTCGCGCTGAGTTGGATGCGGGTCTCGGAGGCGATCGTGCCCGGAACCTCGACGCGCGCCGGCTCGATGACTTTGCGGATCGTCAGCGTCTGCGCGCCCGCCGGCAGCGGCTCGCCGACCGGCGCTTCCACGACGCCCGGCGCCTGACGTTTCGCGCAGCCGCCGCCGGTGTACACCGTCAGCGCGACGAAGCCGACAACCCCCACCGCCGGTTTCCAACCTTTTTGGAGGACTTGTATCATGCGGTTTTTCATGCGCTTCACCTTTTCTGTTTTCGTTTGCTTCGGTTTCAATCCGCGTTCGAAGACTCCACGACGCGTTCCAAACGCTCGTCTTCCTCGATTCTCAACAGATGCGACATTTTGGAGACGTACGGCTTAAAGCCCAGGCGGCCCCGCGCCCGTTCGACGTTCGAGAGCGCGATACGGAAGTCATACGCGGCGGCCACTTTGCGCGCGCGAATGGCGGCGTGGCCCACCTCGGCGTTGAGGATCTCGGCGAGTTCCGCCGCGCCTTGCTCGTAGCGCGCCTTGGTCAGGCGCAGCGCTTCCGCGGCGCTCGCCTCGGCGCGCGCGGCGACTTCCCGACGTTCGAAGGCCTCTTTGGCGCGCAAGACCGCCTGCCGCAGATCGAGTCGCAATTGATTGAGCGTCCGCCGCGTTTCCGCCTCGGCGGCGCGCGCCTCCGCGCGCGCCTCCGCTTCCGCGCCTCGGCGGCGTCCGCCGTCGAAGAGGTCCCATTCCGCCGCGACGCCGACGAGATAGCTTTGCTCGAAGTCGGACAAATCCGGGCTGTCCCAGTCGCTCGATCCGAAAAGATTGACCGTCGGCCGGCGCGCGGCGCGCGCGCCGCGCCAGGCGGCGTTGCGCGCGGCGGCGGCGGCCTTCGCGGCGCGATAGGCGGGATGTTCCAATACGCAGCGCTCCTCATCCTCGCAGACCGGCAGCGCCGGATCGTCCGCGGGCGCCTCGAGCGCCTCCGCGTTTTCGACGATCTCACGACCGATCGCGGTGTTGAGCGCCGCGACCGCGAGCGCCACGCCGTTGCTGGCGCGAATCAGGTCTTCCTGCGCCTGCGCGAGCCGCACTTCCAGCGAAAGCACGTCGGCTTTCACGGTCGCGCCCCGCTCCAATCGCGCGCGGGCCGCGCGAAGGCTTTCCTCGATGGAGCGCGCTTGTTCGGCCTGCACCGCGGCCATCTCGCGGGCCTGCAGGACGCCGTAGTAGGCGGCGGTGACCTCGTATTCGAGCTGATTGCGCACGGCCTGGGCCATCGCTTTGCGCGCGGCGAGCATCGCGTCGGCGCCGGCGACGCCGGCGGAGCGCGCGCCGAAATCGAAAAGCCGGTATTTGACGCCGAACGTCAGCCGTGTGTTGCCGGTGTCGTCCGGCTCGTTGGGGTTGAAGGTCGGCGACATCATATTCAGCGCGCGCTGATTCAGGTCCATCATAAACGCCTGCGGCGGGTTATCGGTCCGCGCGTGGCTCGCGCCGAGGCTCAGCATCGGCCACCAGCCGGAGCGGGCCTGCCGTCCCATCGCGCGGGCTGCAGCGATGCGCGCCTCCGCGGCCTCGGCGTCGGGATTTTCCGCCATGGCGGCGCGCACGCACTCGTCGAGCCGAACTTTCGCGCCTCCCCGCGCCGGGGTGACACTCCACGCCGCCAGGAACGCTAGAGCGGCAAACCCGCCGACATATGCTCTCCGCATCATCGTGAACCTCCGTTTCCGTTCTCCTGCTCCGCCGCGCATGCGCAGCGGAGAATTTTCAAAACCCGCCGGTCGGCGACTTCGTAGCCGACCTCGCGGCCGCGTCGCCGGGCGGCGACAAGCCCGAGCCGGCGCATCTGATTCAGATACTGCGAGGTCGCCGCGGGCGCGTAGCCGATCCGATCGGCCAGCGCGTGCACCGGCGATCGCGGGTGATCGCGCAGCAACTCCAGCAGCTTCAGGCGCACCGGATGGGCGATCAGCCGCAGCATCGTCGCCGTCCGCTCCAGCTCCGCCCAGCTTCGTCCAACGCATGTTGAATGGTGTTTTGTAGTAAGTGTCATAATATCAATATATCATGATACCATGAGATGGCAAGCACCAAATAATTTATTGTCGGGTAGTTATCAACACTGTGTATTTAACGTGCGATCAGAATGAGCCGATGACGCTGTTAGGGAATGAGCGACCAATAAAGGTGTCGGCGAGGGATGCGAATATCGTTAACCCCAACGACCCCGCGCCATTGGGCGATTTATCTCGCCGCTCCCCCAATAACAGGAATTGTTTGACCCTTCAGTCCTTGATGCGGGGTAACTGTGGCGGTGTATGAAACTCGCATCCACATCGAAAACACCCCCTCGCTCTTCGGTTGGGATCGCCTCGACGACTCAACGGCCTACCGATTGACACCTCGCAATGCGTGTTGATGGGTAGGGCGGGCAATCCTTGGCCCGCCGGATGCGTCGGCAATTCACGGACGGCGTGGAAGTCGTCCCTCTAATTCTATCGCAGGCCATTGGAGGGTCGGGTTCCACCCCGACCGCACGGTTTCATTTTTCTGGGGTGTTCCTGCCCTCGCGCCCTCGAGGGGGCGGCGCCGACTATGCGATATTCGCCCGTAACAACATTGTCCGGCCAGCGACCTTTGCCGTCCATGCTTATCCGCGTGCCGCCAACTCCCACCCGCTTTATTCATTCTGTGGAAGTGAGCGGACAGCCCTGGTCGGTGTTCATAATCTCCGAACGGCGCGGGTGTAGAGAAAATCTTGTGTACGAACCGGAGGAGACGCCATGAAAAGGAAGAACATGAACCGAGATCAGAACAGGGAAGGGGCGGCCGAATCCTGGCCGGAGAGACCGGCCCCTTTTCCCATCCCTTGGAGTACTCTGATGCGTACTCTCAACGACATCGCCGCTCAACTCTGGAATGATCCCGCCAAACTCAGCGAATTCCTCGACGCCCAACCCATCCTGGCCGCCTATCTGGCCGACGGCATGCAGCCGCCTGGAGTCGGGATGCACGAGTATTCGAACCTGGTAGCCTTGCAGAAAAGACAGCCGTTATCAGCGGATGGTTTTTGGCTCGCGAACTGTGAGATACTGCTGCTGACAGCCTTGTTCCGGCGCATGGATATTCACTCGATGGCGACACCGCGTCAGTTAGGCGACAGCTATTTTGTTATCCCTGTACGGGGGAGATGACGTGTCGGGTGTAGGATCGAACAGGGATCGTAGGACGCGATTCGTATCTGATGGTGGCCGAAGGCGTGGAGCATGAGGCAAAATTGGCTTCAGGATGCCGCTATCGGGAGGCGATCGCCATCCATGCGAACATCTAGCACAAATGGAGCAGTTCCGTTGCTGTCGACCTTCATGTCCCCTTTGGGGTTCTCGAACCGGCCGATCTTAGGCTGACACAGTTCGAACTCCAGGTGGCGTTCATGGACCGATCCCCGGAATGGGGGCGGCGGTTCGGAATCGCTCTGCTCCGATGCGTGCTTGCCCAACAGATGTTGTGTGGCAACAAGCTGACGTCATTGCCCCAGCCCAGAGATATGCGCATTTGGAGAGCGATGGGCCGCATGTTTCATGAATATACCCGACAGCTGACGTTGAGAATTCGGCTCACGACGCCTGTCTTAGTGCGGTGTAGTTTCGTAAGCTTTTTCGGCGTCAGAACAACATGGCCCCAAAAGCGTTTCTGCAAAGATTGCGATGGCAAAAAGCCCGCGCTTTATTGAGGACGAAGATGGGGCTTGCCCTCAAGGAGGTCGCGGATCGTTCTGGGTTTGGAGATCCCAGTCGCCTGTATTTCGCCTTTGTCAGCGTGTTTGGGAAGTCCCCTCCAACTGGCGTTGAGAGTCTCAAGCCGCCGAGAAAATCGGCGGGACGGTCCCACAACCGATAGAAATGGGTGAACGCCAACGATCTGAAAGGCGTTGGACCCCGCATCGGCGTGCGTCCCGTTTGCTTGAAGAAAAAATCAGCATGAGTAGAATAGCAAAGAACGTTATGAAAAAGTTGAGTTTTGAGGAAGCGGTGGAGCTGCTCGCCGTGCGTACGTCGCAGTACCATCCGGACGCATATCGTTTCCTACGGGAGGCCCTCGACTTCGCCGTCAAAATCTTCGAAAAACCGTCGAGCGGTCGAGGGCGGCATGTCACCGGGCGCGAACTGTTGGAGGCCGTGCGGCAATATGCGCTGCAGGAATACGGCGTCATGGCGCGCCGGGTGCTGGATTATTGGAATGTCCGGCGCACCGAAGACATCGGCAAAATGGTTTTTCAATTGGTTGAACTGGGCGTGTTGGGACGCACGGAAAACGATCGTATAGAGGATTTCGCCTGCGGCTATGATTTCGACGAGGCGTTTGTGGCACCTTTTCGCGCGCCGCTGCCGCATCGAAACCGCCGGACCTCCACCGCCGCCCGGCGGGAGGCGTAGGCCCGTCCGCCCTCGGAGACTGAGCCATGATCAACGGCGAAACAGATCACGTAACCGACAACAACTTCCTGTATCTGGTGGCTTCGCTCAGCACGGCGGCCATGCAGCAACTGGGAAAATTGATGGACCCCACGACCGGCAAAACATCGATCCGGTTGGAAGGCGCGCGGTTCTCGATTGACCTGCTGGAATCCCTGGAGCGAAAAACACGAGGAAATCTTTCGGAGGAAGAACAGCGCACACTTTCCCAAACGTTGACGATGCTCCGGCTCAATTACGTCGAAACCGCGGCTTCAGAAGAAAAGAAGACGCAGAAAAAAGAAGATGCCGCGGAAACCGCGCCGTCTTCGTCAGAGACCGGCGAATAGGGAAAACGGGCGGAATGATCTGCATCACAAGCGTCCACAATCCGAGGATCAAGCGGGCGATCCTACTGCGGGACCGTGCGTATCGGGACGCTGAAGGCCTGTTTCTGATTGAGGGATTTCGCGAAGTCCGACGCGCACTCGACAACAATGTGCGGTTGATGGAGCTCTATATCTGCCCCCCTTTGTTCCTGGGCGAAAACGAGTCCGATCTCATCACCCGCGCCTCATCCGCTGGCGCAGCGATTCTAGAGTGCGGTGAGCATGCCTTCCGCAAGATTTCTTACCGCGACCGGCCCGATGGTCTGTTGGCGGTGGCGCCGCAGATGAAAAAGAGCCTCTCCGATCTACGGTTGCCAGGCGCGCCGCTACTGCTGGTGTGCGAGCATATTGAAAAGCCGGGGAATCTGGGCACCATGCTGCGCGCGGCGGAAGCCGGCGGAGTGCACGCGGTCATCGTCTGCGATCGCTGCACGGACATTCATAATCCCAATGTGGTGCGCGCAAGCGTCGGCGCGCTGTTCTGTGTTCCTGTGGCCGAGGCGTCCTCGGAGGAGGCGCTGGCATGGCTAAAGAGCCGGGGCATCCGGACGCTGGCGACCACCCCCTCTGCCGAGAAGAATCACACCGAGGTGGATTTATGCGCGCCGACGGCGATCGTCGTTGGCGCCGAGCAGTACGGTCTTTCGAAGCTCTGGTTAAGCAGCGCGGACGAGCGAGTGCGCATCCCGATGCTCGGCCAGTGCGACTCGCTGAATGTTGCCGCTGCAGCGACCATCTTGATTTATGAAGCTGTCCGCCAACGCCTCAAAACTCCGCGTGCGGCGTCGTGATCTCGAAATCGAGGCCCAGGCACTCCGCAATGCGCGCGATCGCACGCGCATGATGGCCTATCCCGAGCGCGAAATGATGAGTCGGTCCGGCCTTGACCCAGCGTTTAAGAAACGTCCGGACATCGGGCTGAAAGCGTCCGTGGGTGTTTGTGTTGCCGGTCGCCGGGATGGGCCGGGCCAGTGATTCGCCTTCGGCGATGATGAACTTCATCCGGCCGTGTTCATCCACGCTGATGCTTAACATGGTGATCGGTCCGGTGCGAATACGAAACTCAACGCTGGCGCCTGATCCGGGTTTGCCGTGGTATTTTTTAAGGCTGCGAATAACCGGTTTGGCCGCTGCAATGTTGATATGATGAGGGCCGTCGTGTCCGACCAGAACCGTGTCCTGGGAGAAGTCAATCGGATGGAACTCGGCGAAACTGCCGCCAATGTCGAGTCGGTCCATGATCATCATGGCTACGCAGGTCTTGATGTCAAATTCGCCGCACATCGGGAATCCCGCACTCGTTAGGAGGGAGTTGCCAACAATGAGGTTGGTCACCAGCTCCCGTACAGGTGAACCTTCCATCCCTTCGTAGTAGTAGGCAAGGCCGTCAAGTTTCATCCCCTCGATCAATTCATCGAGCGCGACCGCGGCACGTGCCGCCGTTTCGAGGTGTTCGGGTGTCAATTTCTCCGTAATGGGGTCCACTTTTGGCACTGGCGTATCGAAGAAGTCGAGAATCGCCTTTTTTTTCGCCTCCACGGCCGCCGGCGATGGAGAAAGATAGTACCGCAGCAAATCGTCGGGTTCGACGAGCACAACATGGGCGCCGAACGCCGCGGTGATGGCGGTAGGGTCAGTGTGCATATCCAGCATCGCTTCGAGGGTATGGCCCATGAGACCAAGACGCGCCCGCCGCAGATCGTGAAGCGCCATAGCAATCGAGCACCACTCAAGGATTTCCGCCTCCGCTTCCGCATCGTTTTCCTCGTGGCCCAGGATCATGTAGGGTGGATGGCGCCCCATGCGCACGGCCACGCCGGTGAACTCCGGAACCGAGCAGAAGTCGTCGTTGCAAAGTTGCATGAACGTGGTGCAATTTGCGTAATCCAACTTGCTCAACGGTTGAAGGGCCACGAGAACGATCGGACAACGGACCTCGCGGGCGAGAATGCCGAAAGTTGAAGACGTAGCGTAGGTCACCATGTCTACAAACAGCAGATCGAGATCGTCGGCCAAAATGCGGGGGAGGGTAGCGTACGCTGTGGGGGCGTTGTCCACGAGACCGTAATCGAATACCTGGACGCCCGTCGCCCCAACGCGGCGAACGAAGACATCCTGTTTACGCCGCATCTCGTCCAGTAGACCATCAAACTGCCGCCAGTAAGTGTGATGTCCGACGCCGATCACGCCGACACGCGCTGTCAGGGGTTTACGGCGCGGAACACGAAGGGGAGGGGGTTCGGTGGATACGGGAGACGTATTGGCCATGAGATCACCTCTTGGTTTATTATGAATGAATAATTAGGAGCATCGTTCATATCATATCTTCCGGGTAAGTGCAACTTTGTTGCAAAGAGCCGATGGCGCTGCGGGATCAAGGAGGAAAGGCGGGTTTCCGCAAAGGGCGGCAAAAACTATCCCGATTTCCCGCCCCTTTAGCCGTGACCCCAAAAAGCGGTGGCCAGCCGCTTCACAGCTCGATAAGGGAAAGGGAAATGGCAAAAAACAGCAAGAACGGGAAATGAAATCGGTGGCCATCGATCAGGACGACAGAAATTCGTCGACTGTCTGTTGAAGGATTTCGCCCACCATCGCATCCGGATGCCTTGCCTTCCTCCCAGAATTATTCCACGGCGCAACGGCTTAAAAGTGGAGACTTGGCCTTCAGGTCGGCGGCCTATGACATCGCTGCTGAAGTTGTGCGGAATTATTTCTCATGAAAAAATTCACATAAACGCCGCTGACCTGCCCGTCATAATGTGACATAAGTTCGACCATGGGATCAATAAAAGCGACACAATGACATATACAGGCTTTTTTATGAAATGTTGCGAGGGCGGATAATGCCCATATGGGTTATTATAAAATGTTATTCAGCAACAAATTATGATAACAACATTATGTATTCATGATCAGGATTCGATTATCTGGCACGCTTTCTGCTGTATTTTCTCGCGTCTTCTTTGTAACCGATAGTGCTATTGATTTAGTCCTGTGCCCGTGAAAATGGGAAGGAGTCCTGTTTATGGCGAAGGTTTTGGGGATTGATTTGGGAACGACGAACTCGTGCATGGCGATCATGGAAGGCGGCGAGCCGGTGGTTATTCCGAACGCGGAGGGAGGACGGACGACGCCTTCGGTGGTGGCGTTCACCAAGAGCGGGGAACGCTTGGTAGGTTCGGCGGCCAAGCGTCAGGCCGTCACGAACCCGAAGAATACGATCTTCTCCATCAAGCGGTTCATGGGGCGCAAGTATGACGAGGTCTCGCACGAGATTTCGCTGGTGCCCTATGAGGTGGTTCGCGCGCCGAATGGTGATGCCCATGTGCGGGTGGGCGACAGGGTTTATTCGCCTCCGGAAATCTCGGCGATGATTTTGCAGAAGATGAAGGCGGACGCCGAGGCCTATCTCGGTGAGAAGATCACGCAAGCGGTGATCACCGTGCCGGCGTACTTCAATGACAGTCAGCGTCAGGCGACGAAAGATGCCGGTCGTATCGCCGGTCTCGAGGTGCTCCGAATCATCAATGAGCCCACAGCGGCCTCGCTGGCTTATGGGCTTGACAAGAAAAAGGATGAGACGATCGCCGTTTACGATCTGGGCGGCGGTACGTTCGATATTTCGATTCTCGATATCGGCGAAGGCGTATTTGAGGTCAAGGCGACGAACGGTGATACTCACTTGGGTGGCGATGATTTCGATCAGCGCGTGATCCAATGGCTCGTCGAGACTTTCCGCCAGGAGCAGGGCATTGACCTCTCCAAGGATCCCATGGCCCTGCAGCGGCTGAAAGAGGCGGCGGAAAAGGCGAAGTGCGAGCTGTCCAGTTCGCAACAAACCGAAATCAATCTACCGTTCATCACAGCGGATGCGAGCGGGCCCAAGCACCTCAACGTCACGCTGACGCGGGCAAAACTGGAGCAATTGTGTGGCGATCTGATCGAGCGTTCGATTGGTCCCGTTCGAAATTGCGTGCGTGATGCCGGTTTGGATTTTAACCGGATTCAAGAAGTGGTGCTGGTCGGCGGCATGACCCGCATGCCGCGGGTCCAGCAGATGGTGAAGGAGCTGTTCGGACGCGAGCCGCATAAAGGTGTGAACCCGGACGAGGTGGTCGCGGTGGGTGCGGCGATCCAGGGCGGCGTGTTGAAGGGCGAGGTGAAGGATGTGCTATTGCTCGACGTCACGCCGCTGACGCTCGGTATCGAAACCTTGGGCGGCGTCTTCACCCCCTTGATCGAGCGTAACACGACAATCCCGACAAAGAAGAGTGAAATCTTCAGCACGGCGGCCGACGGCCAAAGCATCGTGGAAATCCATGTCCTGCAAGGGGAGCGCAAGATGGCCGCCGACAACAAGACCATCGGGCGTTTCCATCTCGACGGCATTCCGCCGGCACCGCGCGGCGTGCCGCAGATCGAGGTCACGTTCGATATTGATGCCAACGGCATCCTGCACGTGAGCGCGAAGGATTTGGGAACAGGCAAGGAGCAGAAGATTACCATCACCGCTTCCAGCGGTCTCGACAAGGCCGAGGTGGAGCGAATGGTTCAAGAGGCCAAACGCTACGAGGCCGAGGACGCGCGGCGACGGGAGACCGTGGAGACGAAAAACAAAGCGGACAGCCTCGCCTACCAGGCCGAAAAGCTGCTGAAAGAGCAAGGCGACAAAATTCCGTCAGAAAAAAAGACACGCGTGGAGTCGGCCATCGCCGCGGTGCGCGAAGCGATCAAAGGCGACGACCTAGCGCGCATCAAATCCGCTATGGAATCGCTGAACAGTGAGGTACAGGGCGTTGCGGCCGATCTTTACGCGCAGGCGCGTTCGGGCGCTGGTCAGGCCGCCAGTGGGGCGGCTGCAAGCGGCGGTTCGATGGGCGGTGATAAGGCTTCCGGCTCCGCGGGAGGAGGCAAGGAGGAGGTTATTGACGCCGACTATACGATGGTGGACGACGAGAAGAAACGGCGCTGAGTGATGGGGAAAAGCGGTTCAAAGTTTTTCAAGGGGCGGGCGTTGCGCCGGGTGGCGTGAACGCTCCGCGGACGTGAAGGACGCAATACGAAAGGAGTAATGCATGGCTACGAAAATTCAGCCCTTGAGCGACCGGGTTCTGGTGGAACCCCTCAAGGAAGAGGAGGTCAAAAAGGGGGGTATTATCATTCCGGATACCGCGAAGGAAAAGCCCACACAGGGTATCGTCATCGCGGTAGGCACCGGCAAGCTCGATGAGAGCGGCAAGAAGATCCCCTTCAATGTCAAGAAGGGCGACAAGGTGCTCATGCCGAAATACGGCGGCACTGAAGTCAAGTTGGACGACAAGGAGTATCAAATCATTCGCGAAGAAGACATCCTCGGCATCATCGAGGATTAATCGCGAAATCGGATTGAATCATTAAGGAACGTGAGGAACGAGGAAACCTATGGCAGCAAAACAACTGAAGTATGATGCGGAGGCCCGCCAGGCGATCCTGAGCGGGGTTGAGAAATTGAGCCGGGCCGTCAAGGCCACGCTCGGACCGCGAGGCCGTAACGTGATCCTGGACAAGAAGTTCGGTTCGCCAACCGTTACCAAGGACGGTGTGACAGTGGCCAAGGAGATCGAGCTGAAAGATCCCTTCGAGAACATGGGCGCGCAGATGGTGCGCGAAGTTGCCAGCAAGACCAGCGACATCGCCGGTGACGGCACCACGACGGCCACTTTGCTGGCCGAGGCCATCTATCGCGAGGGCCTGAAGAACGTTACCGCCGGCGCCAATCCCATGAGCCTGAAGCGCGGTATTGACAAGGCCGTGGAGGTCTGCGTGGAAGAGCTCAAGAAGATGAGCAAAAAGGTCAAGGATTCGACCGAAGTCGCGCAGGTCGCCACGATTTCTGCCAACGGCGATACCGCAATCGGCAAGATCATCGCCGACGCCATGGATAAGGTGGGCAAAGACGGCACCATCACCGTCGAGGAGGCCAAGAGCATCGAAACGACGCTCGATGTGGTGGAGGGTATGCAGTTCGACAAGGGCTATCTCTCCCCGTACTTCGTGACGAACGCTGACACAATGGAAGCCGTCCTTGAGGACGCCTACGTCCTGGTCTATGAGAAGAAGATCTCCAGCCTGCAGGATATCCTGCCGCTGCTGCAGAACGTGGCGAAGGCGGGCAAACCGCTGTTGATCATTGCCGAGGATATCGAGGGCGAAGCCCTGGCGACGCTCGTCGTCAACCGCATACGCGGCACGCTGCAATCCTGCGCGGTCAAGGCGCCCGGCTTTGGCGATCGTCGCAAGGCCATGTGCGAGGATATCGCCATTTTGACCGGCGGCCGCTTCATTTCCGAAGACCTCGGCATCAAGCTCGAGAACGTGCAGCTCAGCGATCTGGGCCGCGCGAAGCGCATTACCGTGGACAAGGAGAATACGACGATTGTCGAGGGCGCCGGTAAGACGTCTGATATCAAAGCGCGCATCGAGCAGATCAAGCGGCAGATCGAGGAGACGACTTCCGATTATGACCGCGAGAAACTGCAGGAGCGTCTGGCGAAACTCGCCGGCGGCGTCGCGGTTATCAATGTTGGCGCGGCGACCGAGTCGGAGATGAAGGAAAAGAAGGCCCGTGTCGAAGACGCGCTGCATGCTACCCGGGCGGCCGTCGAGGAAGGCATCGTTCCCGGGGGCGGCGTGGCCCTGTTGCGCTGCATCCCCGCACTCGATTCACTCAAGCTCGGTGCGGAGGAGGATATCGGCGTGCAGATCGTTCGGAAGGCCTGCGAGGCGCCATTGCGGCAACTCGTAGACAACGCGGGGCTCGAAGGTGCCGTGATCGTCGAAGAGGTCAAGAAGGCGAAGGGAGCGAACGGCTACGATGTCGCCACCAACCAGTATTGCGATCTCTTCAAAGCCGGCATCATTGATCCGACCAAGGTCACCCGGTGTGCGCTGCAGAACGCCGCGTCCATCGCGTCGTTGCTGTTGACGACCGAGTGCATGGTCACGGAGATACCGGAGAAGAAAGAGACGCCGGCTCCGGCGGGCGGCGGGGATATGGACTATTGATCGAGTCCAACTGGACGTTGACGAATACGGGCGGGGTAGGTATACTGTCCCGCCTGTATTCCGTTTATTCAGCGCGCGGTTTTTTGTTGGCAACGTGCGAGGATAGCAGGAGGGTTGGACTTGAATATTGTGTATCTGGAAAAGGCGAAGGCACGAGTGGATAACGTGCCTGTACTGATTAACCTTGTGTCGCGCCGAGTGCGCCAGCTCAATAGCGGTCAGCGGCCGCTCGTGAAGCCGGATTCGCCGAATATGGATCGCATGGATATCGCGTTGAAGGAAATCGCCGAGAGCAAATTGGAGGTGGAGTTGCCGCCTATCCTGAAAGAAGAGGCATCCGGCGCTTCCGCGTTCAAGAGCCTGTTTAACGACTAATCCGATCGGCGACCTGCCTCACCCGCGCTCAACGCATTCGGGCGCTGTCGTTTGGGGTAATGGCGTAGGAGGTCGATTTTCGTTTCTATTGGGTCGGTGCAGCGTATGAAAAAGTAAATAGAGCGGAAGACCCCGGATTTTGAAGCCGAGGGCGAAATCGTGAATAAGCGGTCGGCCACGGGTGCGGGAGCCGAGCGGCGAAGTCGAGGCTGTGCGACCCTGAAAGTGAAGAGCAAAAGGCGGAACGCGGAGAGTCAAGAGCGCGCTCGTAATCTCGTCACGCCCCAGTGCGAATCCGGTAGAGCGGCCGGCAAAGCCGCGCCCCCCTCTCAGCCGAATCGGATTGAACCGTTTTCGCCCTGTATTGTTCGCGCGAGTCGGATTGTGCGGGCCGCCGTGTGCCCCGCGCCGAGCGGGGCAAATATGTCATAAGGGGTCGATCGTCCTGCCAGCTTTATCGCCCCGCGGGGTGCGAGGCGTACAAGCCGGCCTACACTCCCCAGGTGGGCCGTTGGGTTTCGCGAGCTGGCGAAGCCATCCACGCTCACGATCTCCAACCTCCCGTCTCGAGACCGTGAAGTTGCCCCTTCGTTTCTTCGCGGCGACGCTGTGCGGCCGCCGCTGCCCCCTGGATTTGTTGGTGCCGGAAACCTATGCCATCTCATGCGATCGCGTCGCGACCCCACATGCGGAAGGCTTCAGCGGCCAGGCGGGCCAGAGGGAGATGCTGGGGGCAGACCGATTCCGCCGCGGCGAGCGAACGCGGATCGAAGAGACGGGTAATCTGATCGGACAGCTGTCGGAATTCCGCTCGCGCCAGAGTCGGCGAGCTGTAGGAGCGCTCATACATCAGGACCCGCATGAGGTCCGCCACCGGCAGCCCACCTGCTGCCGATTCGCACAGGCGCGCACAACCGGCGCAATAACCGCACGCGGTGCGCGCCGCGTAGCGCTGCAGCGCGGCCTCCTCCGCGTGGGTGAGGCGGACGCGGTCCATCGCGGCCGCCGCATTTTCGTTCAAGAGGCGGAGATTCGGCATTTGGGAGCAGATCGCGGCGATGCGAGGTTCCGACCACACGGCTTTCAACTTTGCCTGGCCAGCGGTGAATCCGCGCGCCACGAAGGCCGCAGCCAGTTCTTTTTCGGCATCCGCGTCGGCAGGAATCGGTCCCCCCCCCTGGGTTTTCATGGCGGTTAATCCGATGCCGGCCTTCTCACAGGCTTCGACCGCCCTTTTCATGCGGTCCTCCCGCATGAGACGAAAGTCGTATTTGATCATCAGACCGTCGATCCAGCCGAGTTTGGCCGCCTCTTCCATGCATTCCTGCATGTTGGAATGCGTGCTGAAGCCGATGAAGCGGATTTTCTTTTCCCGTTTGGCGCGTTCAGCCCATTGCTTCGTGTGATCGCCGATCTCATTGATATTCTTTACGCCATGCACGAAGTAGAGGTCAATCCAGTCGGTCTTCATCCGTTCCAGGGACTGATTCAGCAGCCGCGTCATGCCGGCGGGATCGCGCGCCCCCGATTTCGTCACAAGAAAGACCTTCTTTCGAGCTTCGGGTTCGTTCTCGAAGAAGGCGCCGATGCCCGTTTCGCTTCGCCCGCCCTCGTACGAGGCGGCGGTGTCCCAATACGTGACGCCCAGTTGCAACGCGCGGCGAAGGACCATGTGGTTGTTGGGAATGTCGAACATGCCGCCAAGCGATAGAATCGGGACCTTGACGCCAGTGCGGCCGAAATCGCGCAGCGGCATGGTCGGCGTATCGCTCGGCGCGCCGGCGTCGTCGGCCCAGCCACCGCCCGGCAGCATCGAGCCCAATCCGGCGGCGGCGACGAGCTTGAGAAAATCGCGGCGATCGAGTGCGATTCGATGATCTTTTTTCATGGCGTTCTCCTATACGTCCGCAGGGGCGGGTGTCGTCAACCGATGTTTCGAATGCCGACTCTCGTTTTCTGCTGAGACCCGAATGGCCTTTAGGCCGGCCACCGGACAATGATATTCGCATATTCCACAGCCAATGCAACGCTGGGGATTGACGATCGGTTGCAGCAGGCGAACGAGAAATTCCACCGTCCCACCCGGCAAAGCCGGAGTTTCGACGTTTTTCGCCAGTTGCAAGCGGTGTCCGGTTGCGCTGACAATGCGCACCGGCGCCTGAGACGACCATCGGACATAATAATCGCCCGAGCTCCAATCGCCCGCGCGGTCGGGTATCGGATTCTCGAGCTCCCATTCGCGTTCCGATGCGCCAGCCACCGTCATTGGCTCGATTCCTGCCGGTGCAAACCGTTCGACGACGCCAATAGCCTTTGGGCTCACGGGACAGACCTCCTGGCAGACGATACAAGGGCGATCCATGGCCCACGGGAGGCATCGTCCGCGGTCGACAAACGCGAGGCCGATGCGCACGCGGTCGCGCCCCTCGAATTTCCCCCGTCCAAGTCGCTCGTCGGGCGTCAGGGCGCGGATCGCGCCGGTGGGACAGACGTGGCCGCAGGCGGTGCATTCGGGCAGGCAACCGGCCTTGCCGATGCGGTAGTTCAATACCGGTGTCCAAACGCCTTCCAGCCCCGCCTCGAAACCCGCGGGTTGGATGATGTTGGTCGGGCAGGCGCCCATACACTGCCCGCATTTTAGACAGCGCGCGAGGAATTCCGGTTCTGCGCGCGAGCCGGGAGGACGCAGCAGCCGCGGCGAAAAATTGCGCCCCAGCATTCCGTTGAGGCGCAGCAGGGGAATCGCGAGAGCGCCCGAAGCCAGCGAAACCAGCAAGCCGCGGCGCGTGACATCCAGCTGGGCGTTTTCCGTTTCCGGTGGATACCGGCACCGAAAGCCGATGACATCGTCGGGACAGACGTGCAGACAATTGAGACACACAAGACACTCGGCAGGCCGGAGGCGCGTGGATGGTTCGCAGGCGCCCTCGCAATCGCGTTCGCAACGCCGGCAGTCCGTACATTGAGACTGGGTCTTGCCGGCGCGGAACAGCGCCCATCTCCCGAAAAGCCCATATAAAGCGCCCAGCGGGCAGAGATGGCGGCAGAACCAGCGCGGGAGCCAGAGGCATAGCGCCAGAATCGCCAGCACCAAACCGCCCATCCAGAGTGCTTGAACGAATTGACGCGGTTCTCCGCCCACCAATGGGACCAGCGCGAGGTGAAAAGCCCGATGCGATAGGCACAAGGGATCGAGCCAGCCGGTTTGCAAGGAGCCGGTCAGGACGCGCGCGGTGGACGAGTCTGGCAAGCCCGCTGTGCGAAACACGGCAGCGGCGAGCGCGCCGACCGTCAGAATCGCCAGGACGTAGTATTTCGTTCGGTGCGCCAGACGATAGCGGTTCGACATGATTCGCTCCTTCGCCGGCGCCTTGCGCCGCGCGAGCCACCCGATCGCTTGCTGCAGAGTCCCCAAAGGGCATATCCATCCGCAGAAAAAGCGTCCGAACACGAGCGTCAGCGCCAACATTGCGAGGGCCCCGACAGACGCGGCGGGGATGACGCCCGCGGACGCCCATGCGGCGAGCGCGGCGAGTGGATCCGCATAGAGAAACAGGTTCGGCGGTGTTGAGGAATATCGGCCGATGTCACCCGGCGCTGCGGCGAGACAGGCGGCCACAAAAACCAGAAGAAAGAAAATCTGCGTAATCCGCCGGGTGTGGACAATGTTCATGACGTCGGAATCCGTATCGGGTTGAGCCGCTCCCACTCCATTGTGCCGGCCTCGCGCGCGACGGCGCGCGCCAGGAATGGGACCGCCTCGGGCGCGTGGTCCAGCAGCGTCGCGCCGAAAGTGTCGGCCGCCACGGGGTCCGTACTGACGATCAACCGATGCGTCGGTTTCAGGTCCGCCAGAGAGCCGCCCGTGGGGCCGTTGCGAAACATGGACATCGTGCCGTCGAGCACGACGAAGGTCGGTCGAAAGAGCGCGGCGAGGTCGCCAATGAAATCATGAATTTGCTGATGGAACACGGCGCGCGGTCCGCCGATGAGGCCGTACCAGTTCTTCAACGACATGCTAGCGACGGCCCGCGCATGGTCTTTGACCGGTGTCACCCCGATGAGTTTGGTCGCCCACCGCAGCGGACCGACCAGGACAGGCCAATCACGAATCAGACGGCTGCCGGGGGCGGTGATGCGCCCGAAATCCCGCGCTGCCGGCAGCCACAGACGTGCGCGTGCGGCGCGCGCGGCTTCGCCGATACCGCTGAAGCGAAAGCACGATGCCGCCTCATGGATCGGATGATCCGTGACCGCGACTTCCGCTGCGCCGGCGTCGAGGCAGAGGTGAGCGAGCGTTTCCACCAGTTCGGGGTGGGCCGTGGCGCCGAGCGCCGGGGGCATGGCGAACGCCGCGTTGACCTTCAACAGTACGCGATCGCCCGGCGCGATGAAGGTGCGGATGCCACCAAGGGCATCAATCGCCGCGACCAGTCCGCGGCGGCGGTCCGGCCCTTCGGCGATCGCCATGCGCGCGCCCGTTTTGGGAACGCGGAAATCGGGCAGGGGGGTGGCATCCGTCGGCGTGGGATTCGATGTGTCGGACGAGGGGCGCACCATTCGGAAGGCGCCGTAGCCCAGGGCGACGAGCGCCGCGCCGGATTTGGCGGCCCTCGTAAGAAAGGCACGGCGCGACTGAATATTCGCATCGTCGGATAAAATGTGATTCATGGTTTGCCTATCTCCCGCAGGGCTTCGCGGAGTGCGTGGACGGCGCGCATCGCCGCCGCCGGATTTCCGGCCTGATGAGCGCCTGCGACGGTTCGCCCCTCGACGAATACGATTTCATGAGAACCGAATAGATCGAAAACCCGGATGTCGTCGAGCGGGTCCGGCGTTTTTAGAGGCCGGGCACCGTTCTCTTTGAGAAAGTCGCACCAGGCGTCGAGCAGGGCGCGCGCCGCTTCCGGCGAATCGGCCGGATGGATGAAAACTTGTGTCGACGATCCATCCCACTGATATCGCGCCAGGAAAAGACGGTGGAATTTCTCAAAGCCGAAACCGTTGGCGAGGGAAAGCGATAGGCTTTCCGGTAGGAGCCCGTCGCGAGGAAACCACGCGGTCTCGGCGGGCCAACGCGGTTCGCCGGGCAGCAGATCGGCGAGGCGTGCGGCGGCCTCTGTGACCGTGGCGACGAGGGCGGGCGAATCGGAGGCGCCGACGACTTCGACATAGAACCGATCATGGGCGAAAAAAGCCGAATTCTCGCTGAGGTCGGCCAGTTCGCTGAAAGGCAACTGCCGTGCGCCCGTTCGGCGCTGGAGCGTCAGCGCGGCAAAGGCACCTTCGATGCTGCCCAGGTCGAAGATGTAGATTTCCAGGGAATCCCTTCCGCCGCGGACGGCGACCCAGCGGCGCGCGGCGAGGGATAGAAAACCCAGCGGCTCGTAGAACTCGATTTTGCCGTCAATCTTTTCGTACACGGTGTCGATTCGAAAAAATTCGGGTGGTCCAGCCGGCTCGAAACCGGGCAGTTCCAGAGTCGCAAGGGCGGCAGCGTGGGGCTCGTGGGAATGAGCGCCGCGTGCAATGTCGTTGCGGGCCTTGGTGAAGGGGCGGTGCGGACGCAGCGCGAACGCCGCACCGGCCAACAAGAGCAGAATCACCAAGCTGACGATTCGCTCCGGACGTGAGACTTTCTCAGACGTTATCGCCTTCATGTGTCCAGCCACCTGCGGCGATTTTACATGCGACAACTAAAGCGGTTCAATCGCCGAATCAGTCGATCCCAATTGTGGAAAATTCATCACAGGGATGCGGAGGAACCAAATATCCGTCCAAAAGACAAGCGATTGGGCGCGAAAGGTCACCTCGATTATGGTCGCGCGTCCAGAGCGCCGACAGCGCGGCGGGCACCGGGGGCGGGCCAGGCGCCGGTGAAATCGCGTAGAAACGGGCCGTCGAACTGCCAAGCGCGCAATTCCTCGATAGTCGTTTTGGCGTCCGCCAAAGTGCCGAGCGAAATGCGAAGAAAATCCAAGTCGCCGGCGAAGAATCCCGCGTCGCCGCGGCCGACGAAAAACTCGCCGACCGGTCGGCATCCCGGTCCGGTCGGCGTCGGCGTCTCGGCCATGAGGCCATCCACATAGAGTCGGATTCGGCCGCTGTCGAAATCTGTTTCCGCGAGGGCGTGATACCATTCGCCTTTTCGCAGCGGTTGGGGCGAAACAACCCGCGCCTCACCGCCGCTCCGGACGCGGAACGCCAGATGTCCGGCGTTGTCTATGAACAGCTCATAGCCGCGCTCGCCTAAAGTGGAAACGAGGGCGCCGCCGCGGCCCTCCGCCACCGCGCGGAAATAAACTTCCACGATGAAACGGCGGTCGGCGTCGAGGGGGGAGGGGAGTTTTGAATCGGATGGGGCGGCGAGTGCGAAAAACTGATCGCGTCCGTTGAGCCGCACGGCGCCGGCGGTCCAGTCTTCCAACGCGCCCGTCCCATAGTCCGCCGCGCCGATGTTCACCCCGCGCAGCTCGTGGCGCGGCAGTTCGCGATAGCGCTCGCGATTCACCACGGCGGGGGACATGTACCAGTGTTCATCCAATGCCAGGGCAGGATCGGCATGGTTCCGGTGAAAGTTCCATTCGCCCACGGTCCGAGCGAGCGCCCAAGGCACGAAGAAACGCGCGCCACCGCCCGCTGCCGCACTGCCGGGCGCGGGGCGGAAATCGTGTGCGGCCGCATCGCGCACCGGCGAGGTCTCCGCCAGTAGGCCGATATCCTGCGCCAGAAGCCGCCGGGCTGCCGCGATGGCGCGAAATCCGGCCAAATCCGTTTTCCCCGCGCCGCCGCCTTCAAGAAAGCCGAGTGTCGCGCCGATGTCATGAAAGACATTGCGCGTATAACCGATGGTGTGCAGTGGGTAGTGATCGTAGACGGCCTTCCGATCCTCTTTCTGTTTGCCGTGGCTGAAGACCGATTGGCTGATCGCCAGCCAGAGATTGCCGATGTAGAGCTGGCGCCCGCCAGCGGGGGACCAGCCGCTGCCTTCGGCGAAATTGTAGGCCGTGTTGTGCGCGAAGAGATTGAGGATTGCGGGAACGGCCTGGTAGAACGCGGTGTGGCTGCAGCGGCGGCTCTTGAGGTCGTTCGACACGCCCCAGGCAATGTTATTGAAATAGTAGTTCTTAAATGCGCCGTCGAGATAGTAGGCGAAGCCCAGGCGTGCGCTGGCCGGCTTGTCAGGGTTATAATGCCAGTTCCAGTAGCCATTGGCGTTGCCGGAAATGTTGTTGAAGACGTAGGCCGGGCCGCCCTGCCAGGTCTCAATGCCGCCCCAGTCGTTGGCCGCCAGCAGGGTGTGAGTGACCTTGTTATGATGGATGAGGATGCGAGTGAGGGGTCGATCGCGCGTTTCCTCACTGCCCTTGCCGCCGAAGACGAAAATACCGGCGCCGTAACAGCGGTCGAGCCGATTGCCCGCCACCTCGAGAGTTTCGGGGAAGCGAATGACCATCGCGTGTGCGCTGTCGCTGCGAAATGGACGGTGTCCGATTTCGACCAGCCGGTTGCGCAACACCGCCACCGCGCCTAATTCGCCGAACGGGGGGTCTTTCTTGGCCCAGCGCGAACTGTCTTCGATTTCGATCGCGCCGTGGTCGGTGAAACGGATGTCGTTGTCGGCAATCTCCACGCGATCCAGTGTATCTGTATCAGCGATGGCCTTTAAGCGGATGGCCTTGTTGACATGCTCAAACCGGCAATGGGCGATGCGCACATTCTCGCCGGCGCCCAACAGACGGACGGCGGCGCCTTCGACATCGCGATGCACAAATCCCCGCGCTGTCAGGTCCCAGAAGACGTTGGTGAATCGGAACGTTAGACCCTCGATGCGCAAATGGCGGGCCGCGTCGAGGTCCACCAGGTTGATGCGCCGCGCCGCCTCGATGTGCGCGGCGTTCGGGTTGGCGTCGTCCGGCAGCCGGACGTACAGCGTTCCGCCTTCGCCACGGCGGTCGAACCAGAATTCTCCCGGCGCGTCGAGAAAGTTCGGCCGGTCCTCCAGATAGTAGCGGTTTCCGGTGATGATCTGCCCGCTGTCGTTATACCAGAATCCCTGGAACGCAATGCCACGCCGTTCGGCGTCGAAAGCTTCGATGCGTGAAGCGAACGGCGTGCCCATCACAATGCCCCATTCGCTCCAGACAATGCCGCCGACATAATCCTCCGAGCGACCGGTCAGTCGTCGTCGGTCAATGCCCAGATGCATGCGCTTCTCGCCCACGGTGATTTTATTGAGATTCTTCCACCACTCCGGCTGTTCCCAGGTCCACCATTCGCTCATGACGTCGTCGGGGTCGGAAATTTTCCAGTTCGGCGACCGCGCCAACGTGAGAGGCGTGATTTCGCCATCGCTTCCGATGAGCCACACTTTGCGTGGCGCGAACGGCAACTCGGTGCGCCAGACCTTCTCCGGCTCCGGGATATCCGCGCGCCCCGCCCCGCGTGTCCAGCCGGCGACGCGTTCCGACCCGCACCATATCGCTGGTCCGCGGCCCCATGCCGGATCGTATGTCAGCCGCACAGGTTGCTCCGCTGTGCCCTCCAGCCGTCCGCGCAGTTGGCCGCGATAGATGACTCCGCCTTTGAAGACGAAGGTGTGAGGTCCGACGCCGCCGCGCGCGGCGCCGCGCGCGGCGGGATCGAGTGGATGATGCCGCCAGGCGTTCGCCGGTGTGAGGCCATCGTGGGCGTCGTCGCCGCCCTCAAAGTCTATGTAGCGGACCGACGAGCCGGGCTCGAAAACGAATGGTTCGGGCGCCCAATCCAGATCGCCCGTCGGCAACAAGCGGGCATGGGATCGCTGCCACGAGAACTCACCGGCGCCTGCCACAACCGCCCTTACGGTCCACAGCAGCAACCAGGACATTAGCGGCATAAAAGCGCGACCGGTGATTTTCATGCGGTGTCTGTTGAGACAGGCCGGAGGCTACATACGAAAACCTCCTAGGATGGATGCGGCTTCTCGCTGCTTTACGCCTCTCAAATCGAGATTCGTTTCGTGTTTCAGTGCGCTACGCAAGCCTGCGCACATGGCCATGACCATAAAAGGTCTCAGCGGCGCCCGCAAGTGTTTAACGCCGTAGAGGATGGCGACCTGGAACAGTCCGGATCTCCATGATCCCACGTCGGCACTTCAAAAATGCCTCAGTGAAACACATTTGTCATGGTCATTTTCCAACAGCGCAATTGGTTCACGATATTGACCCCCGTCTTTTCATCGCGCGAAAAAATCATTATAATGAAGTCCTGTTAAAGATCCTATCGAGGTGGAATCGTACTATGCCGATCTATGAATATGCGTGCACCCATTGCGGGCGTATATCCAATTTCTTCGTGCGGAATATTGCGGCGCACGCGCCCCCTTCCTGTCCGCATTGTGGGTACAAAGAAATGCGGCGAACAGTTTCGCGCTTCGCCACCCTATCTCACCGCAAAACCGAGGGGACTTGTTTAGAGAAAAAAAATGTTCCGGACGCGGATTTCAAACAGGAAAATAGAGAATCGTTTCCCGAAGCGCACGAAGCCGCATCGGATCAAGATTTCTCTGAAATTGAGTCCCTCCTGGATCAGGTGGATGAAAATGACCCTCGTTCGATGGGCCGTGCCCTGCGCAAGCTCGCCGAGCAATCCGGGGAACCGATGGATGAGGAAATGGATGAGGCGGTGCGACGGCTAGAGGCGGGCGAGGATCCCGAAAAAATCGAGGAAAAAATGGGCGGCGGGGCCGGCGACGATAGCACTGAGGAATGGTATGACGGCTGAAGGGAACAAGCCCCGCTCGGAAGGGTGGTGCCCGACATGCAGGCGTTCGGTATTACTGATACGGCAGGCCCGCCTCGAGGGCTTCAGAAAAATCGGCGAAGACGTGAAATGCGCCAGTTGCGGCCGCCTTTTCACCCCTCATGAACTCACCGTCCCCCCCGCCGATCCACCAAGGCCGGCTATCTTCACAGACGCCGACCGGCCGCGCCATTCCAACCCTTTCGCTGGCGATGAACGAGGCCATCTGTGTCGATACTGCCGGCATTACGTTGTCAACCCGTTTCGACAGTGGTGCGGATGGCATCGGCGCGATGTAGATGCGACAGACACCTGCCCTGATTTTCATTCAAAGGCTGATGCCGAAAGCGAAAAAAGGGAACCCTTGCTTTAGAAACAGGAATTCCCTTCTCTCGCCTTTATGAATCGTTCTGACGGGCGGCGATCAATAATCGCCGCGACGCGAACCGCGGTCTCCGCGATCGCGGAATCCGCCCCCACCGCCAAAATCTCGACGCGGAGGACGTTCCTCGCGGGGTCGCGCTTCGTTGACCTTGACTTGGCGACCTTTGATTTCGCTGTCGTTCAACGCCTGAATGGCGCGCTGACCTTCTTCGGCGTTAGGCATCTCGACGAAACCAAAACCACGGGATTTTCCCGTGAACTTGTCGATGATCACGCTTGCGGATGTCACCTTTCCATGAGCTTCAAACGCCTTGCGCAGGTCCTCGTCGGTGGCCTGATACGACAGATTGCCGACAAATATATTCATTCCCTACCGTTCCATTTCCTGTCCTGGTCGCCTGTTCACCACTCCTCACCATCCGGCGCGCGACCCCTGCCGGATGATGACCAATATTTTCGTTTATAAAGTCCCTCACTAAATGACGCAAGAGAAAAATGCCTGCGTCAGGAATGGCTACAGCCAAATTCATAGGCCGCATCGAGTATGCCGATTTTGTTCTCGGTTGGCATGTCGGACTGGATGTTGTAAACGTGATTGAAAACGTGCCCGCTGCTGAGTTTGAACGCCCGCACGCACTTCCGCACATGCGCTCGAATTTCCTCTGGAATGCCGCTCGCCAAAATCCCTTGAGTGTCACGTTTGCCTCCTCAGAAGATGGTCTTATCACCAAATTCGCTTTTGAGTCGCTCCGGTTCCATGTTTGCCGCTGATGTCTGCACCGGATTGAGAATGTTAATGTCCGCATCGGTCATATGGAGCCGATGGCACTGTGGGGGATGAATCGTTTACCCCAACGCCCCGGCATCATTCGCCGGCTTTTCCCGCCCTTTCTGAAAAAATACGAATTTTTCGACCCTTGGGCCTTAACGCGGGTATAGGTTGCGGGAGATGAGCCCGCATATCTTTCGAATACACCCCCTCGCTCTTTGGTTGGGAGCATGACGAACGCTGAGGCAGAGGGCCAGGGCCATGCCGGGGAGGCCGTCGGCCAGATAGGCGGCCAGGCCGGGTTGGGCGTCGAGGAATTCGGCGAGCGCGGCGGGATCATTCGAGGCTTGAGCGGCGATGTCGTTGAGGGTATGCATAAGAGTGCTCCAAGGGATGGGGAAAGGGGCCGGCTTCT
>CALLML010000144.1 GCA_938005705.1 uncultured bacterium | reverse complement strand
TGCGACGGCGAATAGAACAACCGAACAGGCACATCGGCGCGGACGGTCGCCCGCAGAGAAAGCTGGCCGATCTTGCCCTGTTCGGGCTTGGCCGAGCGGAGCGGGTAGCGCAGGTGGAAGACGCCGGCGTCGGCGCGCACCACCTGGGTATAAATGAGCCGAACTTTCACCTCGGCTCGGGGTTCGATGGGAAAGATGCGGGCGCGCAGCATCCGTGTGCCGGCGAATTCGAGGAGCGCGGGATCCTTCTGGCGGCGAACAATGTCTTCGTAGACCTTGCGCGCTTTCTCGGCATCGAGCAACTCCGCCTTCAATTCCTTCCCGTCCACGGTCATCGCGAAATCGCGCACGACGGCGTCGGGTTCGATCGGGAAGAAATACTCGCCCTCGATGCGCTGGGGGTTCGGGTTGTAGAACACCGCCTCGACGGCGACGCGGGCGGCGGGGCCTTCCACGGCGATATCGGCGCGGTGGCTGCGCGTTTCCATCGGCTCGACGCGCGGCGGCGGTTCGGGGCGCGGCATCGGCGGATGCGGCGGCCCAGGGGGAGGCCAAGGCGGCGGGATGATGATGCGGCAGGCTTCAGCTAGGGGAATTAGCAGACACCAGAAAATGAGAACCAATCGAGTCCGAGGTCTCATGGCCAGTCTCCATTTTTGTTCCATGGAGTAAACGCTTGGCACTATCTTTTTCTTTAGATCAAACCGCATTTGCAGAGAGGTTGCGGATAGTCTCAGCGTTTTCAGCCTTTTCCGACCAATGGTTCCTTGTCCACTGGCATGTCTGCGGATTCGGATGATGATCTTGGTCTCAAGAACCCTTTTACTGAAAATACGGGAACACCATGATGCTCGGAATTCTGTTCTGATCTGAATACAGGACGGGCAAACAGCACGCTCAGAAGAGCCGGAACAGGGGTTCCGACTCGACGGCGTGAATCCATTCCTTAGCCGAAGCCACCTCTTTTTCCGAGCCGTGGATCCCCAGCCAGACTGCGCCTTCGGCGCCACCTACTCCGCCGGCGCCGACCAACTCCGCCATCGCCCCGGAAAGGGTATGAATCGCATCAAGCTCGGTGAATGGTTCGCCTGGCATCGGCAAAAGTCTTGGCCCTTGTGCTCCGGGCGAATTGACTTTCGCCGCCAAGGGTATTAGATCGGAATACACCCTTTTTTCCACTCCCACTGGAACGATCAACCGCACACGTCGCCCCACCACGGCCTGGAGCGCCGCAACTGTTGTGCCGCCTTTCTCATGCCCGATCATTGTCGCGGCCTGTCGTTGTGCCAGGTTGACAGCATTAGCGCCCTTCAGTATGACATCGCCCTCTTTCAAATCGTCGACGACGTCGAAAATCGTGCGACCCCGGATCCATGAGCCCTTGGAGAGAATCACGTCACCGTGGAAACCGCTCTCATCGGGGCGCCGTCCAGTAGGGGTGAGGGGAACGCATGGTGGGAGCGTAACTCCTCGCATAAACCGCAGGCGATCGAATCCCTCACTTTGCCGGGTTTCTCGAAGCAGCTCTTCCGCCACGTAGCCGGTGGTTGTGCCGGCGATGATTACGACCATTCCTTCGGTCATCCCGCGCCGAATCACTTCGTGACGCACGAGAGCCTTTGCGATCAGCCGCTTGCCCGCAGCGGGGGTCAACAATGTGATCAGCATAGGCGCATTCCTTTCCCTTGGCTCGCAAGACGCAACGATATCCGCGACACTCATCCTCGCCCCATGTATCTTTGAACCGCGACTCGGCCCATCACGATCAGGTCTTTGAGCAAAAAGGCTCCGATCAGAAAACAAATGCAGGCCGTGCCGAACTTTACCAAGGTGGCATGCTGGCGCATCCACGCGGTCGCGCGCGGATGGCGCAGGCCCTGGATACCCATGACCATCAGGACAAATAATGGCAGCACGAACATCGCATTATAAACAGCTAGCCATCGTAAAGCCGAAAGATGATTGGCTCCGGCCTTTATCACGTAGGCGATGGTTGGAAGATACGTCTGACCCGTGCATGCGAATTCGACCACGGAAACCGCCACGCCGGCGGCGAAGGAGCCCAAAGCGATTTTTCGGCGGCCTATTTCATGCCGCACCACGCGGTGAATCCGTTCCCGGAACGACTCGGGGAGTTGGAGGGTGGATTTTTCGATCACGCCGCCACTGGAAAGCCGCGCGTCGCGAAAATTGAAAACGCCTATGACCAAGGCCAGCATGCCCATCAAGCCATTGAACACCCGTCGCAGCCACGGAAGAAAATCGAACCGCGCGAGGGCCTCCGCTAGGCCCGCGCCGAAAAGGAAATAGGTTGCGTAAACGGCGGCGATGAACGTCAAGCCCGCGAGCCACATCTCCCGTTGTGGTCGTCGTCGCATTTGGAGGTAAGAAATGAAGAAAATCATTGTGGCAAAAGCGCAAGGGTTGAGCCCATCCCACAGCCCGAAGATGAGAATCGCCGGTAGCGTGAAACGACGAAATCGCTCGAAAATGGCATCGGCGGTCTCCGCGGCGTTTGCCGACTCCACGCCCTCCTCCATGGGGATGCCGGCAGACTCGACCAGCAGTCGCGCGAGCGATTCGAACGTGATCTGTTCCCCTATCAGCGCGCCGCGAGCAGTAAACACGGCAGGGACAACGAGGTGCAGGCGTTCAGGTACAGCAAAACGTAGGCTCAACGCTTGATGCAAGCGCAGTGAGGACTCCGTTCTCGCGTTCAGCTTCCGGATCGTGATGTTGCCCAGGTTTTCCTGGAGCAGGACCAGCCATTGTTCGACGACCTCACAGGCCGGACAGCCGGGTTGATGGAAATAAACCACCTGAATCCATTGCACCATCGGCGGTGGGGATGCCCCCCAATCGCCCTCGATCTCAGGACATGAACAATTTCCGAACAACCGAGGCGCCGCAGCGATCAGAGACATGATCCCCGCGACGATCTTGGCTCTGGTGCGGATAGTACCGCAGCTATGACGCTCGCTTGGAGACAGTATTATCGACATCGCCCTGCGCCGTCCGGCGTTTGAAGGCAATCATATCCTCGTAATTCAACGCGCCTGCTGCCCGCTTGTATGATTCCACGCTTGCATTTCCCCCATATTCTGACAATAATATCACCCCTTTTTCAACCCGGAGTGAAAAACATGCGAAAGAAACTTGTCGCCGGCAACTGGAAAATGCACAAGACGCGGAAGGAGGCAGCTGATTTAGTGTGCGCCATTCTCGCGGAATTGGGGGGGGGGTCATCATGTGATATCGCCGTCTGCCCCCCCTTCACAGCGTTGGACACCGTCGCGCCGCTGTTGAAAGGAACGCCGGTTGCGTTGGGCGCACAAAATGTCCACTGGGAGGTCCATGGCGCCTTCACCGGCGAAATCTCCGCTGTGATGTTGAAGGAAATAGGCTGCGTTTATGCGATTATCGGCCATAGCGAGCGTCGCCAATATTTCGGGGAAACCGACCAGACCGTCAACGCCCGTGCCCGAGCGGCCTTGACCGCGGGTCTTTTGCCGATTGTCTGTGTGGGAGAGACTTTGGCGCAACGTGACGGCGGCGAGACGGAAAAGGTGGTGGAAGCGCAGGTTCGTCGAGGTCTGGCGGACATCCCTGCCGACCAGTGGTCCCGGGTGGTCATCGCGTATGAACCCGTCTGGGCCATCGGCACGGGGCGAACGGCGACGCCGCAGCAGGCACAGGAAGTTCATGCCCTCATTCGGCGGATCATAGCGGAAATGGCAGGGGCGACGGTGGCGCAGGGACTTCGCATTTTGTATGGTGGCAGCATGAAGCCTGCAAACGCCCGTGAGCTGATGAGCCGACCGGATATTGATGGGGGTTTGATCGGCGGCGCGGCATTGGAAGCCAAATCTTTTGTAGACATTGTCCGCGCATCGGCATAAGAAGACCGACGGCGGAATTTCGCCGGAGTATAATCTATGGGCATACTGATCGGATTGCTGATTGTGATGGAGGTGCTGGTGAGTATTTTGCTGATCGGCATCATCCTTTTGCAGAAGTCACGCGAACAAGGACTCGGCTTGGCGTTTGGCGCGAACGTCGGCGAGTCGCTCTTCGGTTCGCGCGCCGGAAACGTGCTGACGAAAGGCACGATTATTCTCGGCAGCATATTCGCCGCCAACACCCTTTTGATTGGCGTGTTGTATGCAGGCCGCGGCGGGTCGCTTGTGGAGCAGAACCAGGGCCGAGAATCGGCCCCGCCGGTTTCGATGGAAGAACCGGCGGCGTCGGGTCTCGCTCCGGATTCCGGCGCGGCTTCAACGCCACAAACCGTGGATTTGACCGGATTGGCTGAATCGCGCTCGGCGGATAACGCACAGAACATGCCGGAGGCATCGAGAAAACAGGAGGGTGCTGAAGCGCCTGCGCCGGAATCGTCGCCATCGAATTAAGAATCAATGCCTTACGAGGGTCGCCATCTCGGAAAGGCGGCCGGGAGGCGGTGGTCGTCGTTGATTGAAGACAGGGCGTGGGCAAACAATGCAACGGATTTCCTACGTCATCCCTGTGTTTAACGAGGCGGACAATCTTTGCCCGTTGTTTCAGGAGCTCGACACGACGGCTCGGCGGATCGGCACGGCCTACGAGATCCTTTTTATAGATGATGGCAGCACCGACAACAGCCGCGCTGTTTTGGAAGAAATTGCGCGCGCAAATCCCTGCGTCCGGCTGATTGCCATGGATCGTAACAGCGGTCAGTCTGCGGCGCTCGCAGCCGGGTTCCAGGCCGCAACAGGAGACGTCATCATTACCCTCGATGCTGATGGACAGAACGACCCATCGGATATACCGGCGATGCTCAAATGGTATGGGCCATATGATGTGATCAACGGCTGGCGGCGCAGTCGGCAGGATCGTTGGTCCAAGCGTTTGGCGAGTCGGATTGGCAATGCCATACGAAACCGGCTGACGGGTGAAACGATCCGAGATACGGGTTGTTCGCTAAAGGTGATGAACGCGGCCATGGTCAAGCGGCTTAAGATGTATCGCGGGCTTCACCGGTTTTTGCCGACGCTCCTTCGGCTGGAAGGGGCGTGCGTCATTGAGGTGGAAGTGCACCATCGTCCTCGGACGCGTGGGGTGTCAAAATACTCGAATTGGCAACGGGCGTGGGCAGGATTTCAAGACTTGCTGGCTGTGCGCTGGATGATCCGGCGCGCACTGCGTGTTGGATGGCACGAGGTGAAACTGGAGCGCTCTTTGTGAATAACCTTGAGCGAAGCGGCGTGGAAGGATCGGTGTCCCACGGCGTTTCCATGGGGTCAAGGCGGTCGGCCTCGATCGTTTCTTTTTTCAAAGTGGTCGGCGGGGAAACACGGGCCTTGCTTGCGGAGATGATCCATGTACTGCGTAATGAGCGGGCTTTTTTCATCGCGCTCGCGGTGATATTTGTCGTGTTAACCTCGCTCGCTTTACGTTTTGATCGGCCCTATGACCACTGGGTGAAAAGTATTCGGGACGTGGAGCCGGGACTGCGCGCGGCGGCGCACCACATTCGGCGTTGGGGAAGGGGAACGGATACGACCACCTTCGCCGGTCTGCTCTTTATATGGGCCGCTGTTCGTCGGTCGCGCCGTTGGGCGCGAGCGGGGTTGGCTTGTGCCCTTGCGGCGATCGTTGCGGGGATTGCGATCAATATTGCTCGTGTGAGTTTGGGCCGTCCGCGTCCTCGAACCGAAGTGCGGGATCGGTTAACCGGACCTACCTTGGTCTATGCCTACCAAAGTTTTCCATCGGGACACACGTCTGCGTCTGTCGCAGCAGGAACGAGCCTGCTGATCACTGCGCCGGCGTTGGGGACCATCGCGTTTCTCAGTGCGGTGAGCATGGGGTGGGCGAGCACGTTTACCCGGGCGCATTACCTATCGGACGTCACGGCAGGGCTGGGCGCCGGTCTGTGGTTCGGCATTGCGCTTGGGTGGTCGGCACGACGCCTGAACCGACGCGCCGAATAAGCCCCATCCGACCTCTAAGTGGCTGATGGCTGACAGCAAAGCCGATGTGTCACAGTCGCAACCGGCTATTCGGGACTGCGCCACACTCTCAGGGCAACCCAAGTCCCACGGCCCGTATTGAGACCCTGCACCGAAGGGCCAGGCCGCCATCCCGCGCGTCGTAGAATATCCTCGTATTCGACGGCATAATCGCGTGCCACCGTCCGTGGTTCGCCATGGCGACCGACGTGCAAAAGACGATCAAGTTTGGCCTCGCTCTCCAGCACAACCACCGCCGCCGCGCGGTGCCGTCGGGCGATCCAGTTTTGCAGATCCTCGCGGGCGCCGAGCATGCGCCATGGGCTGGGGCGGTCGCCATAAAAAACCAGCGTCGGCTCCGTGTAGCGCCAAGCCGCCCATTCGGTTTCAGGAGATGAAACGGCGATGATGGGGGCCAATTGGACCGCCGGATGGACCGCCCGGACGCCATGGCCGATGAAGGCGAAACCGATCGCTACGGTACCCAAGGGGAATACGACGCGGGCGTTGCGGCCAAAAAAGAGAATCAGCGTCAATCCGATGATGATAATGGCAAATCCCAGAAGGCTCCAACGCAACGAGGCCAATACCGGCAACGGCCAAAAAAGGGCCAGGATTGTTGCCCCACTCGCCATGACTGCAAAACAGAGCATCACGCCGTAGAAAAAGCGTTTATGCCAACGGCGAGTCTCAGGTGGATGGTCAAGCGCGTATCCGATGAGCAAAAGAGCCGCGGGAAAGCCTGGCATGGTGTAGTGCGGAAGCTGGGTGGCATAGAAACTGAAAATGAAAAAAGGCGAAAGAAACCATGCGAGAAGGAATGCGATGCGCGGTTCGCGTATGGGGTGACTGCTCGTGATAGTCGCGCCCGCGAAAGCAATCCACGGGAAAAGGCTGAACAAGAGCGTTGCTGGGTAATAAAACAGCGGAATGAATTGCCGGTTATTGAAGCTTTCAAGGCCCCGTTCCACAACATGTCTGTTCATTCCTTCACGCCAAAACAAACCGCCGGTCTGAAAGAGGGCCGGAAGCCCCCAGGCGGCGGCGATCAGAAGCACGACAAGCAGCCCTTCGGCAATTCGCAGCCGACGCCATGGCAATGGCGTGCGCGAAAGAAGCCGGTAGAGTCCCAGGGTCAAAGCCGGCACAAAAAGTGCCACCGGGCCTTTCGCCAAAAAGCCGAGACCGAGCGCCAGATACGCGACGAGAAACCAGATGCGACCGTGGCGGTTGTTCCCACCGTGTCCCAGCTCATAGAACGCCCATTGCGCCATCGTAACGCACAGAATCATCGGCATATCCGCCACCGCGCTGCGCCCGTGGAACAGTGTTTGAAAGCTGGTCAGCCAGGCGAACGCCGCCAGAAGACCCGCGGTCGGGCTGAAGACCCGTCGGCCCATACCGTAGATTGCGAAAGCGGTGAGGATTGCAGCCAAAACGGAATGGGCGCGCGCGCCAAATTCGCCGATGCCGAATACCCGATAACCTACGCTCATCATCCAGTAGGTCAGCACGGGCTTGTCGAAGCGGTATGCGCCGTTGAAATAAGGTACGACCCAGTCGCCCGTGCGCATCATTTCCACCGTCGCCCGCGCAAAACGGGGCTCGTCGCGGTCGAGCAACGGAAGCGTGGCGTTGCCAGGCGTCAGCGTCAGCAACCCAACCAGCGTCAGCAAGGATAGGTGCGATACGATGCGCGTGAAAGACGTTTTGGCCACTTCGTTCACGGGACAAGAATAATTCAAATGCTGGCTCGTGGCCATGCCGGACTGCACGGGAACCCCTCCCCTGATTTGCGGCCGGGAAAGCTGGCGCAACGGTGCGTCGGCCGTCGACGACTGGCCGGGGACGGCCAGCTTCGGCCACATAAGACATTTTCACTCTGGCCATAACCCGCGTGAACGCAGTTTTGAGAGAGCGAATACCGATTGCGATTTTAGCGAGCCTGTGCCATATTAAAATAATATTTCCTGCGGTTTCATATGTACGCGATGATTGTGATTACGATGGTCCGCAATTCCTAAGGGGCGATGCCCGAAGGTTTGCCGCCCCTCGAGTCGAGGGGCTTTTTTTTAACCACATTGGGTGTTGTCGCCGTTGCACCGGGGTGAAAAGTGCGATGAAAGATATCGGCGTGGGGGTGTTGGGATGGGGGACGGTGGGCGCCGGTGTTGTGGAAGGCTTGCTTCAACGCGCCGACCGTCTGGCCTCACGCGCCCGCGTCCGGCCGGTTCTTCGCCGCATCGCCGATCTTGATCTTGATCGGGATCGGGGCTACACGGTGGATCGCGCGATGCTGACCACCGATCCGGCATCGGTGATTGAGGATCCGGCGGTCGGGGTGGTGGTCGAGCTGATTGGCGGCACAGGCGTGGCTGGCGAATTGATTCGACATGCGCTCCGGCTCGGCAAACCAGTGGTGACGGCGAACAAGGCCCTGCTGGCGGCTCAGGGCGCCGAGTTGTTCGCCGCGGCCAAAGCCGGCGGTACCGGCATCTATTTTGAGGCCAGCGTGGGCGGAGGCATCCCCATCATCCGCGCGCTCCGCCAGGGTCTGATCGCCAATCGGGTTCGCAGCGTGTACGGCATTCTGAACGGCACTTCCAACTATATTCTCACCCGGATGGAATCGGAAGACATTCCTTTCGACCGGGCGTTGCGCAAGGCGCAGGCGGAGGGCTATGCGGAAGCAGACCCGTCGCTGGATATTGACGGGCACGACAGCGCTCACAAAATCGCCATTCTCGCCGCTTTGGCGTACGGTGCCGCGCCTCCGCCCTCGGCCGTGCCGGCGGAAGGTATCCGGCGGATCACGTCCCAGGATATCGCCTTTGCGCGCGAACTGGGCTACCGGATCAAACTGCTCGCGTCGACGAGAGTTCTGGCCGACGGGATCGGCATCGGCGTGCAACCGGCGCTCGTGCCGCACGGCCATCTGCTCGCTTCGGTCGGCGGGGTGTTCAATGCCATTGTCGTAGACGGCGATTTGACCGGCGAGACCCTGTATTACGGGCGCGGGGCCGGCCGGAATCCGACGGCCAGTGCGGTGCTGAGCGATATTGCTGACGCGGCCAAGCATCTTCATGGCGATCCGGAGGGATTCCCTTCCGGCTGGTCGGCGGCGTCGGAGTCCGTCCCCCGGTGGTTCGGACCGGACGATTCGCCGGGTCGGTTTTATCTTCGGATGTTGTTGAAAGATCGACCCGGCATTCTGGCACGGGTGGCGCAGGTGCTCGGCGAACACGGGATCAGTATCGCGTCGGTTATGCAGCGGGAAACGGCGGCCGGTCGTCATGTGCCGGTGATTTTCATCACGCATGAGATTGCCGGACGACGCGTCGCCGAGGCGATCGCCGCGATCGACCGCCTGGATTGTGTCGGGGCGCCTACCGTCCGCTTTCGAATTGAAGATTTTTCCTTTGCGCAGACGTGAAGCGACGCCGTACCGTCGGTGACGGTGGAGCGTCGAAGGAGATACATACCCATGTTGAAAGTGGCAAAATTCGGCGGCACATCTGTGGCGAATGCCCAGCAGGTGCACAAGGTGATGGATATCGTCCGCGCCGATTCCTCGCGCCGGATTATCGTGGTTTCCGCGCCCGGCAAGCGGCATCCGGCGGATCGAAAGATCACCGACATGTTGATTGACTGCGCGAATGCCGCCTGGGCCGGAGGATCGGCGGAGGCAGAAATCGCCGCAGTGGCGGAACGTTTTGGCGAGATTGCCGCGGCATTTGACGGTACCGGGGATGTGGCAGCGGAAGTGGCCGAGGACTTGCGCCGTCGGATCGCCGGACCGCGCGACGATCGCGGCCGTTTCACGGATACGCTGAAGGCCGCCGGCGAGGACCATTGCGCGCGCCTGGTCGCGAAGATATTCACGCGCGAAGGGATACCCGCCCGCTACGTGAATCCTGTTGAAGCGGGTTTTCTGCTGAGTTCCGAGCCCGGCAACGCACAGGTGCTCGAGTCCTCCTATGATCGCTTGGAGGCATTGCGCGATATTTCCGAACGGGTCATTTTTCCCGGTTTCTTCGGCGGCACTTCGGAGGGGACAATCGCCACCCTGCCGCGCGGGGGATCCGACACGACCGGCGCGGTGCTGGCGGCGGCCGTAAAAGCTGACGAATATGAGAATTTCACCGATGTGGACTCCGTTTACGCCGTGGATCCGGCGATTTATCCGGAAGCGCCCCCGATTCCGCTTCTGACCTACCGCGAGATGCGCGAGCTGTCATACGCGGGGTTTAACGTCTTCCAGGACGAAGCGATCGTGCCCGCAGTGCGCGCGGGTATTCCCATTCGCATTCGCAACACGAACCGGCCGGAGGCGCCTGGCACGCGCATTACCGCCGAGCGCCCGTATGTAACCGGTGAAGTCGCGGGGATCGCCGGCAGCGAGGGGTTCTGCACCATTTTCGTGGATAAGTACCTGATGAACCGCGAAATCGGCTTCGGGCGGCGCTTGCTCCAGATTCTGGAAGAGGAAGGATTGCCGTACGAACACCAGCCATCCGGAATCGACAGCCTCTCGACGATTTTACGTGCCGATCGCCTGACTCCCGAAAAGGAGGCGAAGATCATTTCGCGCGTTCACGCCGAGCTGAAGCCGGATGATGTCGTGGTGGAACGAGGGTTGGCGTTGATCATGCTGGTCGGCGAAGGCATGCGCTACACAGTGGGCCTGGCGGCCCGCGCCACTCGCGCCCTGGCGAAGGCGGGCGTGAATATCGAGATGATCAATCAGGGGTCGTCGGAAATCAGCATTATGTTTGGTGTCAAAGACGCCGATCGCCGCCGCGCGATGATAGCATTGGCGGAAGAGTTCTTTCCAAAACGGAAGCGGTCTCGCGGTCGTGCACGGCCGAGGAGCGGAGAATGAAAAGCCCTAATCGGATCGTCATCTATGACACGACGTTGCGCGACGGCGCGCAAGGAGAAAATGTCTCTTTTTCGGACGCCGGCAAGCTGCATATTGCGCGCGTTCTTGACGAGCTCGGCGTGGATTATATCGAGGGTGGATTCGCCGCCTCAAATCCGCGTGATATGCGTTTTTTTCGCGATATCCGGAATGTGCCGCTGTCCCACGCCCGCGTGGCGTCCTTCGGCAGCACACGGCGCGTGGGGCGATCCGCGGCCGAAGATGAAGGCGTGCGCGCCTTGCTGGATGCCGACACTTCCGTTGTGACCATTTTCGGCAAGAGCTGGCTCCTCCATGTGCGGGACGTCCTGCGCGCCACGCCGGAAGAGAACCTGGCCATGATCGCCGATACGGTCCGGCATCTGAAAGGGGCTGGACGCGAGGTGATCTACGACGCCGAACATTTCTTTGACGGCTATCGCGACAACCCCGAATATGCTTTGGCCACGCTGCGATCCGCGCGGGAAGCCGGCGCCGATGCGCTGATCCTCTGCGACACCAACGGGGGCGCTATGCCCTGGGAGGTCCATGCCATCACCGAAACGGTGGTGCGCGCTTTCGATATCCCCGTAGGCATTCATGCCCATAACGACGCGGAGCTGGGCGTGGCCGTTTCGCTCGAAGCCGTGCGCGCCGGCGCGACCCAAGTGCAGGGAACGATCAACGGCTTCGGCGAGCGCACCGGCAATGCAAATCTGTGTTCAATTCTGCCGAATCTGGCGCTGAAAATGGGGTTCGAGATCTTAAAGCCAGGGGCGTTGAAGCGGCTTCGGGAAGTGTCGCAGTTCGTATTTGAAATGGCGGACCTGCGGCCGTGGCCGCGCCTGCCGTATGTCGGCGACAGCGCCTTCGCCCACAAGGCCGGGATGCACGTGGACGGCGTGCGAAAGAATCCACGCAGCTTCGAACATGTCAATCCGGCCGAGGTCGGCAATGAGCGCCGTATTCTCGTCTCGGAACTATCCGGTGCGAGCAACGTGTTTTTGAAGGCCGTCGAGCTCGGTCTCAACATGGATCGTTCTTCGCCCGAAGTGCGAGCCGTGTTAAAGGAGCTCGAGCGAATGGAGGGGGCCGGTTACCAGTACGAGGCCGCAGAAGCTTCTTTTCATCTTCTGGTACAAAAGGTCCTCAAAGCGCACAAACCTTTCTTCACTCTCGAGGGTTTCCGCGTTATTGTGGAAAAACGCGATCCGAAAGAACCGTGCATCTCGGAAGCGACAGTCAAGCTTCGCGTGGGCACGGAAACCGAATTCACGGTTGGCGAGGGGGATGGCCCCGTGGATGCCCTCAACAATGCGCTGCGGCGCGCCCTGACACGATTCTTCCCGTCCATTGCCGATGTCAAGTTGACGGATTACCGCGTCCGCATTCTGGACCCGGAAGAGGCGACGGCCGCCAAAACCCGCGTATTGATCGAGTCGAGCGATGGTCGCGGTTCCTGGAACACCGTAGGGGTGTCCGGCAACATCATCGAAGCCTCGTGGGAGGCCCTGGTGGACGGCGTCGAATACAAACTTTTCCGTGACGAAGAAGAGAATCAACGCCATGCCTGAGATGCCCAAAGCCTACGATCCGTCGGAGGTTGAGCCGCGTTGGCTAGAGCAGTGGCTTTCCCGGCGGCTATTCCACACTGAGCCCGAAAATGGTGGGCGACCCTATTGCATCGTCATCCCTCCGCCGAATGTGACCGGCATCCTGCATATGGGACACGCCCTGAACAACACCATCCAAGATGTATTGATCCGTTGGCGCCGGATGCGCGGCGACAACGCCTTGTGGGTGCCGGGCACCGACCACGCGGGCATCGCCACGCAGAATGTCGTCGAGCGGGCGCTGAAAAAGGAGGGAAAAACCCGCTTCGATCTCGGACGCGAAGCGTTCGTGCGGCGCGTGTGGGAATGGCGCTCCCATTACGGCGGTACGATTATTCGCCAGCTCAAACGCATCGGCGCCTCGTGCGACTGGGACCGCGAGCGGTTCACGATGGATGAGGGCCTGAGCCGCGCTGTGGCGGAGGTGTTCGTCCGCCTCTACAAAAAGGGCCTCATCTATCGCGGCAACTACATCATCCACTGGTGCCCCCGTTGCCGCACAGCGCTGTCGGACGAGGAAAGTGAACACCGGTCCGTGCGCGGCAGACTCTGGTATCTGCGATATCCCGTGCGTGACGGAGATCGCCCGTACGTGACCGTGGCAACGACGCGCCCCGAAACAATGTTGGGGGACGTAGCCGTTGCGGTGAATCCTCGCGATGAGCGCTATACGTCACTGCGCAACGCCGATGTCGTCCTGCCGCTGCTCCATCGCCCGTTGCGGGTCATCGCCGACGAGTTCGTGGATCCGGCGTTCGGCACGGGCGTCGTCAAAGTGACGCCTGCCCACGACCCGAACGACTTCGAAATGGCGCGGCGTCATAATCTGGAGCCGATCGCCGTTCTGGATGAAGAAGGCCGTATGACGGCGGCGGCCGGCCCCTATGCCGGGCTTGACCGATACGAATGTCGTCGGCGGGTCGTCGCCGATATGGAGGCCCTCGGACTATTGGAAAAGATCGAGGACCATGAGCACGCCGTCGGCCATTGCTACCGGTGCGATACAGTCGTTGAACCGCGTCTTTCGCCGCAATGGTTCGTCAGGATGAAGCCCTTGGCCGAACCGGCGCTCGAGGCCGTGCGGCGCGGCGAAATCACCTTCACGCCGGAACGCTGGACGAATGTGTATATCGAATGGATGGAAAACATCCGCGATTGGTGCATTTCGCGCCAGATTTGGTGGGGCCATCGCATACCCGTTTTCTATTGCGATACGTGCGGCCACGAATGGGCCTCTGCCGGCCGGCCGACGAAGTGCCCGGCATGCAGCGCGGAGACCGTTCGTCAGGACGAGGATGTCCTCGATACATGGTTCTCTTCGTGGCTCTGGCCGTTCAGCGTGTTCGGTTGGCCTGAGCACACACCCGAACTCGACTTCTACTATCCGACCGACACGCTCGTGACGGCCTCGGAAATCATCTTCTTTTGGGTCGCCCGGATGATCATGGCCGGCTTCGAGTTCATGGGGCGCGCGCCGTTCCGCCGCGTGTACATCCACGGCACTGTCCGGGACGACCGGGGCCGCAAAATGAGTAAGAGTCTGGGTAACTCGATTGACCCCTTGACCATCTGCGACAAATACAGCGCCGACGCCCTCCGTGCGAGCCTGATGATGCTGACCGCCACCGGTCAGGATGTGTTTCTTTCGGATGAAAAGTTCGAAATCGGCCGCAATTTCGGCACAAAAATCTGGAATGCGGCCCGTTATATCACCCTCCATGGCGAATCGCCGCCGGAAGGCTGGCCGGAACCTCGCCTCGATGCCGGCCGGCTTTCGTCCGATGACCGTCATCTCCTCGTGCGCCTGGATCGCTGCATCCGCGCCTGCGACGCACATTTGGAGAACTTCCGCTTTAACGACTACGCCCTGGCGCTGCATGACTTTATCTGGCACGATTTCTGCGACTGGTATGTCGAGTATTCCAAGGATGTCCTCTACGGGCCGGACGCCGGGCGCAAAATGGATGTCTTGCGCATCCTCCATCACGTCTTTGCGGCCTCGCTCCGCCTGCTCCAACCGCTGATGCCCTTCCTCACGGAGGAGCTGTGGCATCGCATGGGTTATAACGGGCGCCATCAAAACATCGCGCGCGCCCCCTGGCCTTCGCCCTTCGCATCGGAACGCCTCGCCGCTTGGGGCGCCACGGAAGACACCGCGATATTCGTCGAAGCCAAGCGAGACCTGATTCGCGCGGCACGCACGCTGCGGGCCGATTTTGGTCTGACCCCGAAACAGCGCGCGCCGTTCATTATTTGTCCCGAACGAGCCGAGGATGTCGCGCGGTTGGAGGCGGAGCGCGGGGTCATCATTTCGCTGACGTCGGCGTCCGAATTGAAGATCGCGCCCGGTTTCAAGCCGTCACACGCGATGCCCAGCGCCGTGAGCCGTCTGGGGGTGGTGTATATGCCCATCAAGGGCTTGCTGGATCCGGCGGCCGAAGGCGCGAAGATGAGGGCCCAGTTGGCCAAGGTGGATGAGGAACTCGAACGGATGGACCGTAAACTGGCCAATGAGGCGTTTACCTCCAAGGCGCCGGCCGAGGTCGTGGGGCAGCTTCGGGCTCGGCGTGTGGAGACAGCAGAGAAACGAGCGAAACTGGCGGCCCTTCTGGAGATGCTGGGCGATGAACAACACCCCTGATGGACAGGGCTCGTGGTGGTTGGCTGTGGCGCGGGCATTCGTGCTGGCGATGCTTTTGTGGGGGGGAGCCGCCTGCGGCCGTCGTTACTGGACGCCGCAGCCAGAGCATTGGGCGGCGGCGGCGGAGATTGCCAAAATGGCCGTGCTGCAGCACATCAGTGATCAGGCCGGCGATCCTGGCGTAAGGGACTTAAAGTATCGGCCTGGAGAGAAATTTGAGCCGCCCGTCGTTTTCACCATACGCGACGTCCCCTTTTCCCGCTATCGCAGCAAATCGTGGGGCGCGTTGTACAAGGGACGCCGGCTGGTGATCGTCGAGTATTTCGATCCGAAACACGTGCCCGACTGGGAGCGGGAGGATGCCGGCGGCGATTTCCCCGCGCACTTCGTCGTCGCCGTAGAGCCGGAGACGGGCGCCGTCGTGGAGCCGGTCCCTTTCGACGTGCGCCTGCTCCGAAAAAGGGGTAAGTAAGTGCCGTGAAAACGTGGCGCCTTCTGATGGTTCTCATCCTCGGCGCTAAGGCGGCGATCGTATTCGCCGCTTCGGTCGGCGAGCGGATGAAAAACATTACCCTGCCCGATCGTTTCTTTCGGGATGAGCCGGTGTCGGAGATTCTCCGCTATATTGAGGAAGAAAGCGCGCGGGCCGATCCCGACGGCGTCGGCATCCCGCTCGTGGTCATGGATAATGAGCAGTGTCGAGTCGAGCGGACCCGCCTTACGCTCACATTCCGTGGCGTGACCGTGGAGGAAGCGCTTCGCCTGGTGGCCGCGGCGGCGGCTTTGAGCTTACGCATCGAGGAAAGCGCCGTCGTCATCGCCCCCTCAAAAAACGTTGTCGGCCCCTCGCGGCCATAAGGCCTCCAAAAACGGCGGGGTCCCCCGAATTCGGCGGGAGACGGTTTTTTCCAAGCCTTGGAAAACCTGGCGCTTTCGGCTTCCAAGCCTTGGAAAAATGAGATTGGTTTACTTCCAAGCCTTGGAAAATTCCGGTCCGCGGTCTTCCAAGCCTTGGAAAAGACACCGATTGCGCGTCAACAAGGACCGGCCGGCGAATTTCATGCGGGCGTATCCGCCGGCGGCTGCGGATGGTCATCAGTCCTCCGGATGCTCGTGCGGACCGGACATGCGGACAATCCGCGGTTCGAATCGGGCCAGCGGCTCGACCAGATCGTGCTGCTCGGCCATGACCGCCTCGATGTCTTTGTAGGCCTCGGGCGATTCATCCAGACTGGCCGACAGCAACCGCACGCCGCGGCGGCGAAGCAACTCCTGGAGTCCCCGCCAGTTCAACTGACGCCGCGCTTGCGTACGGCTCATGCGCCGACCCGCGCCGTGCGAGGCCGAATCGAGCGACTCCGCGCAGCCCAACCCCAGCACCAAATAGCCGGGCGATGCCATGGAGCCGGGGATGATGCCAAGAACATTTTTTCCGGCCGGCGTTGCGCCCTTGCGGTGGACAACAACTTCACGTTCCTTGCCACTGATCCGATGACGCTCGATCCAGGCGAAGTTGTGGTGATTTTCGACTTCCAGCATCGGTTCGAGGCCCAGGTGGCGGGCGATATGGCGGTGAATCAGTTCGTGATTCGCCGCGGCATAACGCCCCATCAGTTCCATCGCCTGCCAGTATTCTTGCCCCTCCTCCGAATCGAGGTCGAGCCAGCCGAGATCGCGCAAAGACGAGGGCAGCTCCGGGTGTTTTTTGCGCGCCACGGCGCTGTAATATTTGCAGACCGCCGCGCCGGTTCCGCGGCTTCCGCTGTGACTCAACAGCGCCACGCGCGGCGACGGGAGCAGGGTGGGGTGCTCCTTCAGCCCAGTGATGACGCCGAACTCGACGAAATGGTTTCCGCTTCCGCTGGTGCCGAGCTGGGCCCAGGCGCGGTCCTTTTCGGCGCGCGTCACGGGCGAAACTGACCAGTCCGCGTCCATCACGGGATGTTGCCGGCGGGGGGAATATGTGGCCCCAACCCCGAACCGCGTCTCCGTTTCGAGGGCGCGGACAAAACGATCGGTTCGGTTTTCAAGTTCGGTGGGGGGCAAATCAAACACGCTCAGCCGCATCCGGCAGGCGATATCCACGCCGACCGCCGAGGGAATCACGGCATGGTCCGTGGCCAGGACCCCGCCGATGGGAAGCCCGTAGCCGACATGGGCATCCGGCATCAGCGCGCCGGCGAGCGATACCGGAAGGCGACAAGCGCGCTCCATCTGCTCGACGGATTCAGCGTCCAGATCGCGCCCCCAGCGCCGATAGGGGGCCAGTCCCTCGCGCAATTTGCTGCGATCCGATTTTTCCGAACGAAGGCTCATCATCACCAACATACGTTTTCACCATGCAACATTCAATGTCCACGTGGTTTCAATCTCGTACGGTCAACGATGGCAGGGAAGAAGCCGGACGCGACACGGCTCGTCGGCACCCTCAAGAAAAATACCCTGGCGAACACCCCAGCACTGACCTAACGACCATATACGATGCGATGTGAGGGGAAAACCGGTCGATGACAGTTCAAAGATTTTGGCCAGCGTGCAATGTCGCCGAATACGCGTACTGTCGCCGGCTGTTTTATCGCATGAAAGTCGAAGGCATCTTAAGCCCGGCGCCAATAAGGGCTTGTAGTCGCGACCATTGGGCGGGGATCGGCGGCATCGGCGCGGCTAGTGCGCCCAGCATGGGCGTGGCCTTACTCCAGGCGTTACAGTAGAGGAGCGAAACAAAATACGCAGCGCCCCGTTTCTTCCCGGGGATCAACGGCTCTCCGCGCCGGTTTCACCCTGTTGGAGCTGCTGGTCGTAGTCGCCATTATCGCCCTGGTATGTACATCCCCGCACGCCTGTGGGTAAGTGGGCCGTGGGGCCCTCCCAGCCCCGTAAGGCCCCACTTATCCACAGGATCGGGGATGTCTATGACTTTCTTTTGCTTCTTTTTCTTTCGACGTGCGCCCAGACAAAACTGGGCCGTCGGGTTAGGATTTCGCCGGGCACACCCTTCTTGTTGCGCCCTGGAGTTAAAACTCCTGCCCGTAGACGAGGGGTGCCCGGTTCAATCTGCATCC
>CALLML010000143.1 GCA_938005705.1 uncultured bacterium | reverse complement strand
TTTGGAGGTCGGGCGAGTCGTCGAGGCGATCCCAACCGAAGAGCGAGGGGGTGTATTCGAAGTTCATGCGGGTCTTATACACCGCAACCAATACCCGCGTCAAGACCTAAAGGGTCGAAAAATTCGTATTTTTTTGAGGAGGGCGAGAAAAACCGGCGAATGGCGCGGGGTCGCTGGGGTAAACGATTTTCGCCTCCCTTCGCCGATGCCTTTATTTGCTGTTCTTTTCCCACATCGCAATCGGCTCGGCAACCACAGGCCTTTCTTGTCCGTCGTTGCATTTGCTGGTATCTTGGCATGATAATGAAATTGTCACTGAAGTTGCCCGCCGCCGTTTTTTTTGATTTTGACGGCGTAATCGTGGATACCGAGCCGAGTCACTATGCGGCCTTTCAAAGAGTTCTGGCGCCGCTGGGTCTCTCTTTTTCATGGGACCAGTACGAGCGGCAGTATATCGGTTTCGACGATCGGGGAGTGTTTCGGGCGATCTTCTCGGCCGCAGGGCAGAGGTTAGACCGGGATGAAGAGTTGAAATTGATCACGGCAAAGGGAAAAGCGTTTGCGGAGTTATGCAAGATCCATGTGCCGACTTTGTTGCCGGGGGTCGTGGATTGGCTGTCATCCTTAAAAGAACGCGTTCCCCTGGCTTTGTGCAGTGGCGCGCTGCCGTCAGACATTCATCCGATTCTTGACCACTGGGGGGTAGCGGAGTGCTTCGATGTCTTTGTGACGGCTGCCGACGTAAATCAAAGCAAACCGGACCCGGAGTCATATCTCCTTGCGCACGGTCGCCTATCAAAACGGTTCCCTAAACGCCTCATGCCTCCTGACCAGTGTGCGGCGATCGAAGATACGGAGGTGGGGATCGCGGCAGCACGGGCGGCGGGATTGCGGGTGATTCACGTCGCGCGCCGACATGGTGAACAGCGCGGAGATCATGTCTGGCGAGTTCCGTCGCTGGAGCATGTCACGCCGGAGATCGTGGGAGCGTGGTGCGCATCATGAGGTTGAAAACCCCTCTCATTTTTTTGCGGACGCTCATGTTGATCGGCATGATTATGGTCTACTTGCCATTTGTGTGGGTATCCGCCAAAAACGAAGACGTCATCGTTGTGGATGGGTTGTGGATTGATCCTCTTTCGGAGACCGCTGAGAAATGTATCACCGCCGGACTACCGGAGCTTTTGATGCCGGGCGAAGCCCGGCAGATAAGTGCCATGGCCGCTTACTATTCGCGCGGGCCTCGGCCGACCACCGACGAGTTGAATCAGGCGAACGAATACCTCCAACGCGTGGACGCCTATATCCAGGCGGGAGATTGGCCCAAAGCCTTTCTGGAAGTCCGGGATGCGTTGGCTATTAGTCCCAACCATCTTGCCTTGTTGAGTCGGGCGGCGATGCTTTCACTCCAAATGCGCCAACTCGACCGTGCCGATCTCTATTTCGAGCGTTTTCTAGAACAACGGCCAAATGATGTGCACCATATCGCGGGTAGAGTGGGGGCCCTCCTAGGACTGGCCCGATTAAAAGAAGCTGAAGAATGGATCGAGAGAGGGTTGAAACTGGACCCGGGGTCGTTGGTCTTGCGTTTTCATCAGCTCTGTATTCATCTGATTCGAGAGGTGCCGCTCGACGACAGAGGCTTCTGGAGTCGTCGTCCCCTGGAGGATTTATATCGCTTGTCTATCTTGTTGACGGATCAGCGGAGGGAATTGGAGCGGATGCTGGGACCGAAGGATTTTCGCGAACTGACTGTCCGCGTGTTGGGGCCAGTGCTGTCCACCCAGCCTGCGGAGACCCGAGCGGCATTGGAAAAGATTCTTCAATTGCGTCAAAATGGGCAATTCAAAGAAGCCCGTATGGCTATCGAAGCGTTTCTGCGCCTGGGTGCCAACAATTACGGGATTCGGTCCGCATTTGCGGATCTGTTGATCCGGGAAGGGTGGTCGGCGGAGGGGCTGCGCCTTTGGAAAGCATTGGTGGAGGAGAATAAAGACTGGCCGCAAGCATGGCTAAGTTACGGACATCAACTCCTTCGGAACCAGCAAACGACAGAGGCGGTGGCCGCCCTCCGGGAGGGCTTGCGGCTGGCGCCGGACGAAGCGGTTTTGCGGTTTGTGCTGGCTTGTGCGCTGGCTCGGTCGGGTCAGATCGAGGAGGCGCAAAACTTGTTTGGCCAGTTGGTGCTTAGTCATCCGATGTCGGTCCGAGCATGGATGGAGAGCGATCCGATGCTGGAGCGCGCCCTGCGGTCGGTGCCCCAAGCGCCGAATTATCTGCGGGCGATGAATATTCCACCCGAAAGCGAATGAAGGAAGGGGTCAACCACCCGAGTCGTCGTCTCGCTCTTGAGTTTGTTCTCCTTTTTTTTGGTGTCCCGGCGGCTTACACCATCGGGGTCCCGGGGTGGCCGGCCCTTCCGGTTTTGTGGGTGGCTTCGGTCGTCTGTGCCGTGATGATCCGTCGCACACGAGCCGTTTCTCCTGCGCCATATCGCATGAATACCGGGTCTTTGGGTGGAGTTATCCTTCGGCGATTGGCGCTCGGCTTAATCGTGATGATCACTGTATTGTGGTTTACGCGCCCCGACCAGCTGGCCCATCTCCCGCGAACGCGTCCCCTCCTCTGGTTGGCAATTCTCGTGTTGTATCCCTGGCTGTCTGTGGTTCCTCAGGGCATAGTCTACCGCGCGTTTTTCTTTCATCGCTACGGCGCATTATTCCCCAGCGAGCGCGCACGCCTGCTAGCCGCCGCCGTGACGTTTTCCTTCAGCCATATTGTCTTTCGAAACGGGTGGGCGCTGGTCTGGACGCTGCCGGCGGGCTGGCTGTTTGCGCGCACGTATCGTGCGTCGGGGTCTCTCGGGTTATCGAACTTGGAGCACACATTATACGGGGCCGCTTTGTTCACGATCGGGTGGGGAGCCTGGTTCTTTCATGGAATCACCGAGACTGCGTCGGTATTCTGCAATTCGCTGTCGATCGGAGAATGATATGCGGGAATTTTTCGCCACAGCCGCCAGGGGAACCGAACCGGCTCTGCGGGATGAATTAAAGGAGTGCGGGTTCTCCGACGTGCGCGCTGAACGAGGCGGAGTTCGTTTCACAGGCGACTGGCCGGAGGGATGGCGCTGTTGTCTTTGGTCACGCGTAGCAATGACGGTTCTTGCGCCGTTAGCGGAGTTTGACGCGTCGACTCCGGAGTCTCTTTATGAAGGTGTTCGCGCGATAGACTGGACGCCTTTTCTCACTCCCCGGCATACGCTGAGTGTCCGAGCGGTATGCCGGTCCAGCCGCCTGCGACACAGTGGTTTCATCGCGCTCAAGGTTAAAGACGCCATCGTGGATGCGATGCGGGACCGGTTCGGAGCTCGTCCCGATGTGAGCCGTGAGGATCCGGATGTATCGATTTTTGTGCGTGTGGCCGATAACAAGGCTCTGATCGCCTTGGATCTCGCCGGCGAACCCCTTTTCCGTCGGGGATACCGTCGCGATGCCGGACCGGCACCGATCAAGGAGACGCTCGCAGCGGCCGTGGTACGCCTCAGTGGCTGGGACCGATGCTCACCATTGCTGGACCCCCTCTGTGGGTCAGGGGTCATACCGATCGAGGCGGCGTTGTGGGCGGCCCGACATGCGCCCGGATTGGCCCGCGCGCAATTTGGTTTTGAACGATGGGCCGGATACGAAGAGTCCTGTCGGCGGCGAATGAAGGAATTGCGTGAGCAAGCGGCGGAAGAGGCAATTAAATCGCCTGTGGTGGTAGTCGGCGGAGACGTGTCGTCCGAGTCAATCGCCAACGCTCGTGCGAATGCGAAACGGGCCCACGCGAACGTCCGTTTTTATGTCGGTTCGTTTGAACTCATGCCGCGGTTCCGTCAACCATCGTTTCTGGTGACCAATCCGCCCTACGGGCGTCGCCTGGCGGTAACAGCGGATTTCTATGATCGGCTGGCCGGAATTTTCCGTCAACGCCCGGGGGACACCGTTGCCGTTCTTTCGGGACAGCCGCGTTTTGCGCGTGCGATGCATATGCGGCCAACACGATCATGGACATTGTATAATGGAGATATCGAATGTAGGCTACTCTGTTACGTGTCCTGATTTTTTGCGTTTCACGCAAGCGGGTGTCCGCAAGCGGGTGTCATCCCTATCGGAAAGGGGAATGGTATGAGCACAGACGTGACGAAATATTCAGAAGTTCCGATCGTCAACAAACCCCCGCTGCCCGATCTTTTTTCGTGGCCGGATGGCCGGCGTGTGCATACGCCCGGGGAGTGGGGAACGCGGGCCGTTGCTTGGCGGGATTTGATCGTGGAGTTGGAATACGGCGGCATGCCTCCGCCGCCAGCCCGCGTGGAGGTCGAGTTGCTTTGCAGTCATTTTGTGCGGCGGTTGCCCGGTCAGCCGGATCACCGAACCTATCGTCTGCATTGCCTCGGCGGAGAAAGACCGTTTTCGTTTTGTGTGCATTTGTTCTTTCCACGGGGCGCTCATTCCGTGCCAGTGATCGTGAACGGAGACGGCTGCTGGTGGTATGTGAACGACGACATCATCAGTCGTGTATTGGCCGCCGGCTGTGCGCTGGTGATTTTCAACCGAACAGAAATGGCGGCGGATGTCGGATCAAAACCCCTGGAGAAATTCCAACGTGTGGGAGGGCTTTATGACGTGTATCCCAACCGCACCTTCGGGGCACTGTCGGCCTGGGCCTGGGGGTATCACCGCTGTGTGGATTTCCTGCAGCAATTGCCGTTTATAGATGCGTCGCGGCTGGCGATCACCGGCCATTCGCGTGGCGGGAAGACCACTTTGCTTGCCGGCGCCACGGATGCGCGCATCGCGATGGTCAACGACAACGCGTCTTGTGCGGGCGGATCGCCTGTGTACCGCTACGTGGGCGACGGGGGCGAAACCATCAATATTGTCAACGTCTTTCCATACTGGTTCGGGCCCCAATTCAGACATTACATCGGATGTGAGGAAAAACTGCCGTTTGACCAGCATGCGTTGCTGGCCGTAATGGCGCCGCGCCCCGTGTTGTTGACTTTCGCGATAGGCGACCGCTGGTCAAATCCCGAAGGTATGGTGCAGAGTTGGTGGGCCGCGTCAGAGGTCTACCGCTTTCTGGGTTACCCTGGACGTTTGGCTTTCCATTTGCGGCCCGGGGACCACGCGCATTCAGTGACGGACTGGGCTACGCTGCTCGATTTCATCGTCTTGCAATGGAGCGGGAAACCATCTCGCGTCGCATTCAACATCCATCCCTACGGCCATCTTCGCCCCGCCTTTGACTGGCGAGCGCCTGGGGGGCGGGAGTAACGCCGCTCAAGAAGATGTAGGTTCCGACTTACCCGCGTTTGATTTTGACCGCGATAGCCGCCGCCGTTTCGATAACCCGAAATGTGAACGACTCCGTGAAGAAGAGGGTCACCTGCCGGGCATCATGCCGTTGATAGCCGATAGAGGCATCCTGTCCGAGCGTGAGGACAAAATCCCCCCCGCGCGCGCTGAGGACCACCGCTCCTTGCACGGCGGGCGACCCGCGGATGCCCGCCCCGAAGAACTCCTCGACCCGCTTGCGGATGGGATAGCCTTGTTGCGCTCCAGCCATCAGTCGTTCGTACACCGCTGAGTCCGCTACGAGTCCGAACGGGCCGCCGATGCCGGCCTTTTCAATCTCGACGAGGGCATGTTCCAGCGCCTCGACAAGTGCCTCCGGGTCATCCTTGCAGGTGATTGGTTTGTGAGGAGAAGCCGTCAACATCCCTTCGAGACCGCCCTCTTTAAAACCGTTATACACGGCTTGTTCCTCGAACAACGCGGTTTTACGCGCGGCGTTGAGAAGGGGGGCGAGATCCAGATCTCGTGCGCCGCGCGCGGCAT
>CALLML010000142.1 GCA_938005705.1 uncultured bacterium | reverse complement strand
CTCGGCGCGGGAGGCAAAACGCGATCCATAGACAACATCCGCTCGTCCATCGAGAAGCGGGCGCAACACGGCGGCATAATCCCGCGGGTCGTACTCCAGGTCGGCATCCTGAAAAATGGCGAAATCGCCGTGCATTTCGGCAATGGCCCGTCTTAGCGCAGCGCCCTTGCCCATATTCCGGGGCTGATGGAAAACTCGTATGACATCTGCATGGCGACGTGCCAGATCTTCCGCCAATTCCGCTGTGCCGTCTGTCGAGGCATCGTTGACCAGCACAATTTCCCGTTGCAGTCCATCCGGCAACGGCGCCTCCAGAACGCGGCTGATACATCGCTGTAAATGAGCGCGCTCGTTATAGACGGGGATCAGGATAGACAACAGGCGATGCCCCTCGACCTTCATGGCCCTCATTATGCCCGTGTGAGCTCCAAAATCAAATCATCGACGAACACCACCAGACGTCGAAAGACCATCCTTTCAATCATCGCTGTCCACAGAGATAAGCGACGGCATTTTCGAATATGCGAAGACCATCCCCGCCGCCGCTCCCGCCTGCAAGACGCCGCGTTCGGTCCCAATGGGGATGGTTCTCCGCATATAGAAAGGCTTCGGGGTGGGGCATCAGGCCAAACACGCGGCCGGTCGGATCGCAAACACCCGCAATGGCATGTGTGGATCCGTTGGGATTATGCGGAAAAACCTGTGTGGGCTTGCCCGTGGCGGGATCAATATAGCGGCAAACGACGCCGCCCGCGCACTCGAGCCGTTGGAGCGTTCTTTGTTGGGCGACATAAAAGCGTCCTTCGCCGTGTCGAATCGGGAGGGCCAAGCGGTCCAGACCACGCGTGAAAACACAGGGAGACAACGCTTCGAATCGAACTTCCACCCAGATGTTCTGAAAATGGCCAATATCGTTTGGCATCAGAGCCGCTCGTTGATGAAAGTAGTCGCCGTCGAGCCCCGGCAACAGTCCCAGTTTGACCATGATCTGGAATCCATTGCACACGCCCAGAACAAGCTTGCCGTCGTCGATAAATTGCTGCAGCGGCTCCTTCAATCGGTGACGCAGGCGCGTCGCAAAGACATGGCCCGACGTCATGTGGTCACCGTAGGAAAACCCGCCAATTAGCATCAACCCATCGTACTCATTCAAACATGTCGGCTGTGCCAAGAGATCGTTGAGATGCACGCGCTCTGGCAATGCGCCGGCCAACTCCCAGGCATAATGCGATTCCGCCTCACAATTGAGACCATATCCGGTGAGGATCAGAATACGTGGACGTCGGTTCATAGTAAGTGCATCTGGGCGCCATGATGAGTGTTATGCGCGCCGACTTTAACGATGAAGCGGGAGTGGTCAATAAATTTTTCCTCGTGGGGAACGATGATACAAATCGTTTAGGAGCAAGGACCTGGATTTGAAACCAAGGGCGGGGCTATGGTAAGCGGCCTACTGGGTTGTTGTCAAAAATTTTGTGTATGGGTGTATGAGACAAGTTGGGGTTCGTTCTGGTTTTGTAAATGTCGGATTCATTCGGAGAGGTGGCCTTTGAGGCGGCCGTTGGGTTTGAGAGCGGTGGAGCGCTGTAGGCGGTCGGCGAGGATATGGATGAAGATATGGATTTTGACAAAGGTTTTGCGCTGAGTGTGGAAGAGGCCGCCGGAGTTTCGCTGGATCGTCTCGAGAGTATGGCAGCGCTGGACCCGGTTTCTGAACCACGGATGGGGAAAAATAGTTATGGTTTCGGTCTCCGGCAAGACTTTGCTGGTGTCTGGTCGGGCGCCCATTATGCGATATTCGCCCGTTATCCCTCATAAGCCATCTGCGGCGTCAAGCCACCCAGCGCCTGGTGCGGTCGCCAAGTGTTGTACCGATGAATATACGCCTCGACTCCGGCCTTCAACTCCGGGACGGTCGCGTAGTCCATCAGATAAACATCCTCATGCTTCAGCGACCACCAGAACTGTTCCACGACGATGTTGTCCCGCCAACTTCCTTTGCCGTCCATGCTCATCCGGATGCCCTCTCCACGTACGCGCTCATTCCACTCGGCCGAGGTGAACTGGCAGCGCTCATCGCTGTTGAGAATCTCAGGCCGGCAATCGGTCCGCGCCACCGCCATTTCGAAGGCCGAAAGGCAGGTGTAGAAAAAATCGTGTGTACGAACCGGAGGAGACCCCATGAAAAGGAAGAACATGAACCGAGATCAGAACAGGGAAGGGGCGGCCGAATCCTGGCCGGAGAGACCGGCCCCTTTCCCCATCTCTTGGAGTACTCTTATGCATACTCACAACGACATCGCCGCTCATATCCGTTCCACCAATCCCGTCGAGGGTCTCAACAACGCCCTCGAAACCCTCCAGCGAAATTCCGGCGGCCTCTTCCACACCGAGCGCGAAACCCTCGTCAAAATCTATATCCTCGCCGACCGCCTCCAGCGCTCCACCGGACTCAAACCCAACGGCCGCCTCCAGGGCCACCTCTACGAATGGATCCGACTTTTCCAAAATCCGTACGAACCCGAACTCGCCTCATAGCTACATACACAAAATTTTTGACAACAACCCCACTCGCCCGTGCGCGCGTGCGGCCGTTTCATGCGCCGTCGCAGCAGGTCGCGCACCGAGCGCACTTCCGGCGGATACACGTAGCCCTACGGCAGCACGCCCATCGCCTGCTGCCGCGCGATGAACTCGGCGTCCGAATGGTCGTCGGCGTGCTTGAGCCCGATGTTCTCCTGCATCCGCGCCGGGTTCGCCAGCACGGCCGGGTACTCGTTCGCCTGAAGCCCGTCCACGAGCCAATACCAGTTGAAGATCGATTCCACCGCCAAACTCATTAGCCGCTCCCGGTAGGGCGCCAGCGCCGCCAGGATCGTCGGCAAGTCGTTCGGCAGTCGCTTCGCGAATACCGTGCGCCGTTCGAGTTCGGCGTACGAGTGGCGAAATGCCTCCGCGACGGCCCCGACATCGGCAAAACGTGTGGCGTAGTGCGGGCGGTAGGTCGCCCCATCGCTCTCGACGCCTTCGGGCTCCGCACCCAGCCACCCGCAGGTTGCTGGCCGGCTCGTGCCAGGCCAGCCGCACGGTCACGGCAGCCTCACCGCCGGCGGCGAGGTCGAGCGGCAGATAGAGGCTGGCGCCGTCGCCGCGCGGTTTCCGCTGCCAAGACGCGCCGCCAGAGCGCCGTAATGGCGCCAAACCAACCGCCACGGAACCAGGCGCAGTCCGCCGCGGCGCGGTCGAGTTCGGCGATGAAGCCCCCGGCGCTCCATGCCGGCTGACCTTCCAGCGGGGAATCGTTGAACGCAAACCCTCGCCCGATGCGTCGAATCGCCGCGGATGCCAGCGGCCTCGACGAGGGGCGCAGGTAGTCGTCGCTGCGCGGATACAGAATTTCGGTTCGGGCGTGGAACGAGAAGACGCACCGGATGCGGCGCCGGCCGGGATTATGAAAGCGCCAGGTGAACGCCGCCGCCGGCAGGCCGGAAACGCCAACGCCGCGAAACAGTGGCGCTGATTGCGAAGATCAGCACGGTGGCGGTTGGCGATCAGATCGAGGCCACCATCGCCGGCCAGTCCGAATTTAGCTGCACCGCCCCCGCCGAGGGGCCAGAGAATGTGCTCGGCCGTGGGGCCGCGATAGATCTTCGAACGGGCGCCGGGCACCCACCTCCATTCAGCAACCGTTGCCAATGAAGCATCGCTGTGGACGCCGCCGACCGTCAATCCCTACCGCGTATCCCTGATCCTCGCGTAAGAGCTCACGCTCGACCTTGCACTGTGCTCGCGCCCGCCGTTGTCGCTCCACGGGAGACCAGGAGGGGCGAGCTCCCGCGAGCCCGCGACAACGGAACGAGCGAGTTTCGCGCAAGGCGCACGGAATCGTTAGGCGAGGTTTTGGGCGCATCGTCGGGATCTGCGAGCGCCACGGGTTCGTGCGGCGTTTTCCAAGCCTTGGAAACCCGATGGCCGGGCGCTTCCAAGCCTTGGAAACTGCGTGATCTCCGCTGGGTTTCAGCGAGTACCGGACTCGGCGGGCGTCCGACGCTCCCACGGCGCGACGCCCGGTTCGATGCGGAGCAGGCGCCGGGTATCGGTTTCGACGACCATCCGAAGCCACTGGCCGGGTTTGAGGTCCTCCAATCGCCCCTCCACGAGTTTGCCGTCCTCGCCGGTCACCCGGATTTCCGTATCCTCGCCGACGATGTTCTGCACAATGATCCCACCGTGGCCCCGCGGTATCCGGAGGTGAAGCATCCGGCCCTCCACGCGCAGCACCTCTCCGAGGGAATTATAGGTTTTCGTCCGCTGCGCCTCTTCACCCCAGATCGTGGTGGCCGCCAGCGCGCTGAAACAAATGATCAATAGAACGAGCCTTCGCATGGTCTTCTCCCATTGGGGTTGCACGAACATCTGATATTGTAACGTCCGGCGCCCTCGACATGTTTAATAGGGCGCGCAAGGGACGGCGCGCCCTACCGTTTCTGTATGGGGCGCGGGTCAGCGCTATTCCTGTCCAGCAACGATTTCTCGAATGAACTCCAGCATCGCGTTGCGCACCGTGTCGGTCGGATCCGACAATCGCCGCACCATGCCGCCGTGGTTGCGCTCTGGGAATATCTGGAATCGGGCTTTGGAGTGACCGGCCTTCAGGAGCGCCTCGTGCATCCGCCGATTTTCAATGACCCGGCCGCCTTCCTGCTCGCCGACAAATAGGAAGATCGGCGGGGCATCCGTGCGCGGGTGGAACAGCGGCGCTGCCTCGTCAATGACCGGCGCGCGCCGTGTCACGGCGGCGGGAGCGGGCTCGGCGTCCGACTCCTCCTCCGCACCCTCCGGCGCTTCGACCGTTGCCGTCTCGGTGGCCGTCGCCGCCACGGCGCGGCTGCGTTCGGACCGGATCGTGCCGTGGGTGTACATCTGTCCGCTGATCGGCAGCGCGCCCGCCACGGCATCGGGATTCATACCGGCCTCGGTGAGCCAGCGGCGGTCCAACGTAATCATCGCGGTCAGATAGGCGCCGGCGGAGAAGCCGGCGATGAACACGCGCCGCGGATCGCCGCCGTGCTTCTCGATGTTGGCGTGGACCCATGCGACGGCCGCGGCCGCATCCTGGATATACGCGGGATAACGCGCGCGGCCGGCGACGTTGCCGCGCGAGGTCAGGCGGTAGTTGACAGCGGCCACCGCCACACCCTGCGCTGCGAAACTCGGCGCCCAGGCCACGGAGCCGTCCTTCGATCCGCCGCCCAACCCGCCGCCATGAAACCACACGATGACGGGGAATCCGCGGACATCGCCGGGTGGCAGGTAGAGGTCCAGCTTGCAGCGGGACCGGGCATAGGCGTCCGATTCGTCCGCCGCGCGATAGAAAATGTCCTTGAGGACGCGAATCGGAGGCGGCTCATCCGCGCGAAGCATTCCCGAAATCATGACGGCGGCCGTACACAGCAGCTTGATCGAAGTATTCATGACATCCCCATTCAAGGAGAGGGCGGCGTCTTGGCCGCGCCGGATTTGGCCTGGTGATCGAGGAATTCACTGATGGTCATGAAGCGAACGCCTTTATCCTTCAGGAATCGGACCATGCCCTTGAACGACTCGAAATCCGCCTCTTCTCGCCAAGCGTTGGGATGGCCCTGTATCACGATGTAGTCGCGACCGGGCGAAAGGCGCTCGAATTGCTCCTTGAACCGATTAAGGTCGGGTTTCAAGTTCCCGAACTCAAAGGGCACACGGTGGGTCGCCGCGAAGACGCCGGGCAGACGGCCGGCGGGTATTGGGCCAAAGATCAGACGTATTTCCGGCCGTTCGGTAAACACCTTGAACGTATCGTCGTCCATCGCGCTGGCGTGCGGGCCGAACGCCCGGAACGGCTCGCCGAGGCGCTGGCGGCTCAGTTCTTGGGTGCGCGTGATTTTCTCGCGCTGAAACTCATAGCCGGAGCCCTGCGTCTCGCGAGGTTGCCCAAAGCCTCCATAGCCGTGATTCCAGAATTCGAAATGGCTGGTTTTCTTCAATTCGTTCATCCACCGAAAGTATTCGGGGTTCTCTTTTTCGAGCGAGCTGCCGAAAACGCCGAAATTGATCTTGATGCCCTCGGCCAGCGCGAATTCGACCACCTGGCGATATCGCGCGTGCGCACCACTGACGTCATCCAGCTTGAGCAGTACGACCAGCGGTTCCGCGGCGGACACGAAGACCGCGCTCCACAGGGTTATCAGAACCAGCCATCCAACGATGGTTTTTGATGTCATGTTCATTCCTTTTCTTTTCTTCCGGTTGTTTGCGCTGTTAGCCAGCGATGGGAATAGAGCCAGCGAATCACTTCAGGATCGCCGAGCGCTCGCTCCCATGTGGCTTTATGACCCCCGCTATCGTATTCCGTGTAACGAATGCGTCCATCCGCGAGCCGGCGCGTCAACGCGATGCCATCGCGCTCTTCGAGCGGAGTCTCGTTGCGGGCTGCGGCCAAGGCGACAAACATCGCACGGGAACCCTCGGGCCGGACCGTCCCATCGTCGGCGGAGTGGAAAATCCAAAGGGGCATGTCCTTGAGCGCGGGGGCCCGTGCTGGATCGGCGCCGCCGCAGATCAGCAGCGCCGCCGCGAATCGCCCGGGAAAACGCTGGATCAGGTCCCACGCGCCAAATCCCCCCATCGAAGCGCCCGCGACATAGACTCGACCGGGATCGATCGGCTGTTCCTTCATCACACGATCCAGCAGTTCGATAAGGGCCGCTAACGAGCGCGAAGGCCGCTCCGCCATGTTGCGTACGACCCGGTCTTTTCGGCTGGGGCTGATCCAGTTCTCGCCTTGGATGGTTGTGGGGCGGAGGACAAAGGCCCGCGCAATCGCCTGGTGATCGTCGCAATAGAAGGCCTGGACCGGTACGGTGGCCGACGCCCGACCGTTGGAAGCCAGGCCGCCGTGAAGCCAGATCACCAGAGGCAGGCGCTCATCTCCGCATCGCGACGGCGAAAAAAGATGCCAGTGGAGGGTGTTGCCCGCAGAATCGGTGAACGTCTGTGGCGCGTTCCAAGTTCCGAGCGTGACCGGCGGAGAAGGCGCGTTTTCGTCGGCGCGGACGCTAGCGATCGGCCGTGCTGCCAGCAGTGCGGAAATGGCGGCGAGCAGCGAAAGCGCGCCCCGTTCCGTTCTGCAACCCCACAGGCTCATGCGTAAAGGAGACATCACGAGAATTCTTCAATGGGCGGCCGGCCTGATCGTCACCCGTCCGCGGTCCGGCACGGCCTCAACCAGCGCGAAACGCGCGCCTTCGTGTTCCACGATCCGGGCCGTGACCGGCTTGCCCGCCTGCTGCGCGCTGACCCCCTGCCACGCGTCGAACAACCGCACCTTGACGGTCAACGGCAGATCGAAAATGGCGTCATCGAGCGTGTCGGTCAGTGTGAAGACGATCTCGCGTGCGTCCGCGCGGTCCACCTTCAATGTCGCGGCATCGCGCTGGCGAGCGTACATCACGACTTCCCGGAACAAGCCGACCCAGATGTCGGCCTCGTGTTCCTTGACCCGCCGCAGGCCCTCCTCGATCCCCGTCCTTTGGCGGGCTGCGCTCACGGTGTGATAAATGACGATATGCCATCCACGGTAGTTGAGATGACCGGGGTTGAGAAAACTGTTCAGGGTCCAGCGCTCGTGGTCGAAAATCCCGGCGCCCCGGCCGGTGCGCAGGTACGGCATGCCGATGGCGGGCGTCGTCTGACCTCCGGCGCCGCGCGCGCCGATGTAGTACTTGGCTGCAACTTCCACGTCGTTATTCACGTACGGCTGGCCGCGCCTCCGGCGAACGGCGGCGCCGCCCGGATAGGCCAGCACGCGGACCCGATGGCCGGGAATGTTCTTCTCGATGTCCTCGATGGCGAGCCGGTACTCGTCTTCGATCGTCATCGAGCCGGCGTTGTGCGTGGCCGTGTGCGACTGCACGTCGTGTCCCATCTCGACCAGTTTGCGAAACTGTTCCCAGGTTCCACCAAAGGCGGTGCCGACCCTGCGCGTGATAATGAACCAGGTGAAGCGGAACCCGTATTGGTTGCCCATCTCGATCCACCAGGGGATGTCCGGCGCGCTGTTGTCGTCAATGGTGATGGAAAACGCGAGCATCTTGTCGTCGCGCCACAGGCAAATCGAGGCCTCGCCGGGCTTTGCCGGCCAGTCGCGCGGCGGCGCCCGGGGGGGCGGAGCGGGCATGGTCCAGCGCGGATCGGCGCGTTCGCCGGCGGGAGGGGCCTCGTCGCCGGCCATATCCCCGGGATCCTGCGCCCTCGCCACTGTCGCGGCACAGGCGATCGTGCCGATCGCAAGGGGCCTCAGCCATCGGAACGTTACATTACGGTTCATGATGGTCCTCGTCTCGGACTTTTCGTTATCCGGTTCGTCACGGTGGAGAGGCGCCTTTCGAGACATGAGCGTCTCGCCCATAAATCCACGGGCAAGATGCCCGTGCCACGTTTATCGCCCGCCACCATACACTGCTCTTACTCTTTGCGATCCGTAATCATGGTCCCGACACCTGCGTGGGCCGCTGATGCGGGGGCGGATTCCAGGTCATCAGGTCCCGCCCGTACTTCCGCCACATCTCCTGGTGGAACGGCCGCACGCGGTCGGTATGCGTGTTGCCGTTGTCGGTCCACAACATATAGCGATCGACATATTGCACGAACGGCGGATGGTTGATGAGGTCCTGAATGCCCATAACCCGGGCGGCCAGGACCACGCCCACGGCCCCCGTGCCGTTCACCACCCGGTAGGGGGTGTTAAAGGCTTTATTGGCGGCGCGACCCCGGAAGCCCCATTCGGGAAGTCCTATATCCTGCGCGGTGTAGGGGATCCGCCGCTCCGCTCGGGCGCTGGGCTGCCAATCCGGTCCGCCGGACAGATCCACGTCGCGCTCGCTCACGAAAAAGTGCTGCTGATACTCCTGAAACACTCCCAGGGGTTCGCCGGGTTTTCGCGGCGCGCCCGGGTCGCGCGGCCAGGATCCCGCGCCCATCATCACCGGATCCTGCAGCAGGACTCCGGCAAAGAGGATCGGCAGCAGCCGGCCCGCGTGATGTCCGCCGTTGGAGGGCCAGCCTCCGCCGGCGCTGGCGATGCCGTAGAGATCGATGCCGTACTGCACGAGGCCCATTGCGATCGGCAGCTTTTCGGGATTACCGGGAAGGGCCGTGAAATCGAGGTTCAACAGCAGAACCGCGGTGGCCGTCTGCCACGAAACCGAGCGTCCGTAGCCGTTGGGCTGTTCCGAGGCGACGATCAGATTGCTCGGCCATTGCCAGACATGCTGGATGCGCGGCATGCGCATCTGGTCGGCGACCTCCTGGGGGTCGGGCACGTGTCGCGGGGGCGGCGCCAGATTGCGCAGCCGGTCCATTTGGAGGTCGCGCACCCGGAAGCGCACCCGTTTGTCCGTGCCCGCGTAGGGCGGACGGAACGCATCGTCCGGCGCCGGGGCGTCGAGCACCGTGAGAATGGCGCCGGTGCGCAGCGCCGGACGGGGCGCGCGTGGCGTGGCGCCCCGGAAGAAGGCCGGACAGCCCGGCTCCCGATCGTCCGCGGAACGGTAGAGCCAACTGGCCATCGAGACCAGGGAACTGCCGGGCGGCAGCGTCAGCGGATTGTCCGGCGCCACCGGTCGGCCGTCGATTAACCCCGCGTTCAGTTCCTCACGGTAGTTGTGTGGAAACCCATCGTCATAGCCCTGGAAACTCGGATCGTGCCCGGCGACGGGATTGACCATCGAGCCGTTCTGTCCGCGCCGCGGCGTGAAGCGGGGATCGTTGCGCCGGTTGCCGATACGCAACACCTTGACCGGCCCCACCACCCAGGCATCGCCATTGACGAACCGGCCGGTCTGCAGTCGCGCGCCTTCCAGTTCCCAGAACAGGCCATACTGCTCGATGCGGGTGATCCCGCCCTCGACGATGAAGACGGCCTGCCCGGGCCCGCCCCGGGTCGCGGTGTCGTCGTCCTCATCTTGCGCGAAAACCGTCAGGGCCGACACCGCGAACAGGGCAAACGCCGCCAACAGAACGGCACGCCACATTCGCGCGCGCGGCGGACGTCGGTGGAAAGGCATACCCATACGTACTAGTCGTCTCATAATTGTCCTGACATGCTCGTTTACGGCGTCGCGGCCTCAGCAAGCTGAGGCCCTACATTCTTCGGCCGTAGGGCGCGAGCTTGCTCGCGCCGCAGGGAACGAGCATGTAAAGACAATTTCGAGAGCATTAGTAATATCGCACCCGCCTTCATAACGACGAAGCCTACTATAAAAGCGCCGGAAATGACGGCCAGATGGCATTACCCGTAATGCGGATATCTCAGCGCGAGCGTGGAGGGGCGAGCGATGCGAGCCTGTCGTGGGCCGAGGGCGTTGCGTTGGGCCGTTCGACGGCGTCGCATAGCTCCGCCCTCCATGGGCCAAGGCGTGTGTGGGTTTTGGAGGGGCGAACGATGCGAGCCCGCGGTATACCGATTACCACCGCAACACATTCATCTCCCCGGCATATGGCCAGGCCTCCGGGTTCTCGAGCAGGCCTGCTCGAACCGGATTCATCCGAACGTAATCCCATTTCGCGTCGTAGTTTTCCCCGCGCCGAAGCTGCGTGTCCCAGTACTCGCTCTGCCAGATCGGTTTTTGACTGGAGTCGGACCAGCCCCGCGTCACGAGATAACGCCAGTACAGAACCCAATCTCGCAAGCGGTGATCCGGACCTGTCGGAGCGCAGAACAAATGGACGTGATCCGGCATCACCACGTAGCGTCCGACGAGCCAGTGATCGGCCGCTTTCCACGCCGCGATCAGCAAGGCGTGCGCATTCGAGTTCGCCAGCAAAGGACGCCGCCCTTGCACGCAAAGGGTGAGGAAGACGATCGTAGAGCAGTTGACGCGAATCAGGGGCGGCGGATGCGCGGGCGATTTCCTTTTCGGCAAGGAGATCATGCGCCGGAAACCTATCACATTTTGTTTCGCCGGTGGAGTGCGGAGCGACGCCATTCTTTGCGCCGCGCGTGGAGGGGCGAGCGATGCGAGCCCGCGGTATACCGAGGGCATTGCGCTGAGCTGTTCGACGGCGTCGCATAGCTCCGCCCTCCACCGACGGGCGGTTGCGGGAAAACGAAAGCGGCGCGGGGATCGCTCCCCGCGCCGCTCCGGCCCAAAAGCCGCTTTCGTTCAACCGCGTATTCGGCGGCGGATCGCTATCAGCGCCAGGCCGCCCAGCGCCAGACCAACCGTGCCGGGCTCAGGGATGGCGGTGACACTGAAATTATAAAGTTGAGCATATGCGTTCGTGTCAAGCCCCGACCGTGTCGTGTAAAAATAGACTCCCGCCGCCTTGAATCCCTGGAAATCGGATGCCGACAGGGTCGCGGCACTCCCGATCGCGGAGAAATCGGTCATGGGGTCGTAGTTGAACCATGAAATCGTCGTCGGATCGGTGAACGAATTGGGCGCGCGGTTGTTTTGCCCGACTTGCTCGGAAACGTAATAGTTGTCATTGGCCAGCTGCACGACGAAGCGGCCGCGATCGTAGGCGGAGTTGCTGCCCGTTTCCATGGTCATGCCGTGCAGCCCTGCCGCTGTTGAGCCGAGAAAATCCGATTGCCTCCACAGGACGATACCATGCGCATAGGCGCTGCCAGCGCCCGCTTCCGAGGCGCGGAAGTCCAGGTAGTCGTCCGAGCCACTGTTCGTGATACGATACGTATTCAGCGCTCTTTGTTCCCCTTGGTAGATCCGGTAGCCCGCCGCATAGAAGAACGGAGTTGCGTTCTGCGTGAGATAGTTCGGGTAGTAATTGCTGCCCTGCGTGGGGTTCGCGTAGCTGCTGCTCACACTCGTGGAGTTGTTGCCCGCCGTTAGATTCTGGTTAGCGCCCACCGGATTATCGGCTCCGGTCCAACTCACCACCGTAATCGGCGTGGCGAACGCGGACGCCGCGCCCAGCAGGAGCACGGACACTGCGGCAGCTAAACGCATGGCTTTTTTCATCGCATATCTCCCGATTCATCGAAAGCCAGCCCCCCCAACCGTGGAGGTCGCCCCTTTCACTCTTTTCACTGCATTGCATCCTTGCATTCGCGGCAACGTGGGGCTAGAAAAAAGTTCAGGCAATCGGCATTACCCGTAATGCAACGCATGAAAGCGCCCAAACTGCAGGACATCGCGGATCGCGTGGGGCTCTCGCGCAACACGGTTTCGTGCGCGCTGCGGAACACGGGACGCATCTCCGAGCGCACGCGCGAGCGGATCCGGCGCGTGGCGGAGGAACTCGGGTACCGGCCGAATCCGCTGGTTGCGGCGCTGATGCAAAGCCGGCGCAGCGACCGCGCCCCGGCGACCACCGCGAACCTGGCGTTTCTGCACAACTACCGGACCGCCGAGGCCTGGCGACGGGCGCCGCACTGCGTCGAGATGTTCCGCGGAGCGGCGGAGCGCGCCGCCGCGCTCGGTTATACGCTGACCCCGGCGTGGGCGCAGCCCGGCCTTTCGCCGGACGACCTCACGCGGGTGCTCCTCAACCGCGGCGTCGTCGGCGTCGTGCTGCCACCCCTGGCCCTGTTCCAGCCGCCGCCTTCGATCGAATGGAACCGCTTCGCCGCCACCGCCATCGGCCCGACACTGAAGTCGCCGGAACTGCATCGGGTGGGATTGGATTTCCGTGACGCCATCCCGACCGCGGCGCGGGAATTGGCCGACCTCGGCTATCGCCGCATCGGCGTCTTGATCTCGCCCCGGTCCGACGCGCGTACGGACTTTGCCTGGGACGCCGGTCTGGCGATGGCCCGCCGACAGTTGTCTAGAAAACGCGTCACCCTCCTGCCCCACCGGACGGCCGGCTTTCCGCAGCCGTGGTTCTCGAATTGGCTGCGTGAGCATCGGATCCAGGCGCTAATCGTCGCCGGAGCCGGCAACGTCGCCGAACCGCTCGCGGCGATGGGACTGCGCGTGCCGGACGACATTGGGGTAGTGGATATCTTGAGCGACGCGACGTCGTTCGCGACCGTCCTGCGCCATGAGTCGGAGATCGGCGCGCTGGCCGTCGAGACGACGGTCAATCAACTGCTGCACAACGAGCGTGGCGTTCCGGCCCTGCGCCGTACGATCCTCGTGGCCGGGCGCTGGGATCCGCGTAACGGCGTGCGGCGGATCGCGTGATAGCGTGTCCCCGGCGAAAGGTCGGCGGCTGAAGCCGCCGCGGAGCTTCCGCCTGAAGGCGGAACTCTGACGCGTTAACCGCCGTCGCTCGGCCACCGGACTAAAGGCAGGTTTTTTGGAGCATGAAACCGCGTTGGTGGGTCAATCGGAATTCGTAATCCGGGGTGCGTGGGCATGATTCGATTAACGATTAGGGTGGACGATTACGGTGGACGACAAAATAGGCAAAGGTACTGAGACTTGGGAACACACATGCATACAAATGATCGAACTCGAAAAGATGCGCACCACCTGATGGCCATTGAATCCGGCCGGGTGTTCGAATCGGCGGACGTTGTCGGTGCGGGGATCCTACGACGTGATCGTCTGTGGCGGCGGACCTGCCGGCGTCGGGGCGGCCCCGGCCGCCGCCCGCGAGGGCGCCCGGACGCTGCTGATCGAGAAGTACGGCATGCTCGGCGGCGTGTGGACCGCCGGCTTACTGAATCCGTTCTTCGAGTGCGTCGGCCGCGGCTGGCTGGTGGATGAGTTGATGAGGAAGCTCATAGAGGCCGGCGCGTTCGCCTCGTGGCGGAAGGAGCGGTACGGCGACTTCGTGTTCGATGTCGAATCCATGCGCCGGGTGCTGGAAGACCTGATGCGGGCGGCCGACGTCGAACTGCTCTATTACACGCTGGTCGCGGACGCGATCGTGGACGACAACCGCATTCGCGGCGTCGTGATCGAGAGTAAAGCCGGCCGCGAGGCGATCCTGGCGCGGACAGTGATCGATTGCACGGGGGATGGCGACGTGTTCGCGCGGGCCGGCTGCGCCTACGAGTTGGGGCGCGCATCCAATGGCATGGTCCAGCCGATGACGCTGATGTTCGAGATCACCGGCCTGCCGGAGGGCTGGGAACAGAAAAGCTCGCAGGAACTCTACGACCAGATGATCGCGGTCATCGAACAGCATCGGCTCGGGTATCGGCTGCCCTATCCGCGCTGCAACTACGCGCCATGGGTGTTCAACACGCCGGTCAGCGGCACGGCCGTCGTCCAGTGCACGCATGCGAAGGCCGATCCGCTGGATCCGGCCAGTCTGACCCGCAGCACGATCGACTGCCGCCGGCAGGCGTACGAAACCGTGGACATCTTCCGTCGGATTCCGGGCCTGGAGAAGGTGCGTCTGACCCACAGCGCCACGCAGATCGGCGTGCGCGAGGCGCGTCGGCTGAAGGGCCGGTATTACCTGACCCCCGGGACCTGATCGAGGGCCGCCGTTTCGAGGACGCCGTGACCAGTTGCGCGTTTGTCATCGACGTGCACGACCTGGAAAAAGGCGGGACCGCCGACGACCTCGTCAATGTGCGCATCCGGCCGTACGAGATCCCGTATCGCGCCCTGATCCCCGAAAGCCTGCGCAGATTGCTGGTGGCGGGCCATTGCATTTCCGGGAGCCACGAGGCGCACGCGTCTTATCGGGTCACCGGCACGACGATGGCGCTGGGTCAGGCGGCCGGCATGGCGGCGGCCTGGGCCGTGCGCGACGGGCTGGATCTCGACGCGGTGGACGGACGGAAGCTGCGACGCGCGTTGCAGGAGCGCGGCGCGAAGTTCGCCGCGGATGTGCGGGTCGTGCATCAGTAGAAGCGTATTGCCCCGGACCCGGAAACCGCCCGATCGGACCAGTCTCCTGCGCGATGGTCATCCCCAGGCTGCGCCCCTTAAGCGGCCTAAGCCTAAACGGTGATTCTGGATCCACTGCGCGTGGATGAGGATCGCATTTTCTACGGACCGCGTTTACCGCTGGCGCCGAGCGCCTAAACGGCCGAACTGGTCTTCGACTCGAGTGCCGAGGACGGCGTGCCTCTGGGCGAGTGGCGCCTGGACGCGCCGCGCCCGCCAACCCGATGCGCTTCGCCGCGGGAGTGGCGCATTCGCTCGTCGCCATTCCCTGTTGCGTCGCGGTGGCGCGAAATCGTCTGATAACCTGGCCATATTCTCGCACAGTGATAAAATGGACGGGTTTGTGGCATAAGGGGTGAGCGCGCCTCAAATTGCAGAGCGGCGACGCCGGATGCGAACCCAAACCCTGAAAAGGCCGCGGGTGCGGCCGAAATGCGAAGTGAAATGACGCATCAGCGTCTATCGAAGGAGCAGTGAAATGAAGAAAGCATTGCTGATCGGTATGTTGGTTCTATCGGCCGCCCTGGCGGCCAACGCGGGGGCCCTGGCGGTCGTCGATGCGGAGGAATCGGCATCCGCGGAAGTTGTCACTGTTCGCGGCATGCCCGTTTGCACGATACAGGATGGCCAGATCGTGGCCGTCGAGATTCGCAGCGATGCGCAGCCGGTTTCGGTGGCGCTCGACGAGAGCGGACTGAAGCTGGCCGGAGTGAAAGGCGTGGTCGAGGCGACCGGCACGATGGTGGACGGCAAGCTGGTCGTTCAGTCGTTCAAGGTCATCCGGCCGCCGAACAATCCGAATGCGGCGCCGAACATGCCGATGCGGAACACCTTCTGATCGTCGGCCGGCCTTATTCGACTGGAATCTGATACACCGCCCGGCGGCAGCGCTGTCGGGCGGTGTATCGCTGGCGGCGCAAGGCATCGCCGAAATTGTAAGCGTGAATAAAGGTCGCCCAGCAAAGGATAGCCGTCAATAGACATTTTTCCCCTCCCCGCCGCCCCGCGGCGGCGGATGTGAGCCATGATCTGCGTTTCCACCTTCCGCACTCGCCGATCGTCTCGTCCCGTTCGATCCCGAAGTCCTTGCTTCCGGGTTGGGTTTCGGCTCGAAGCCGTTTCGTTC
>CALLML010000141.1 GCA_938005705.1 uncultured bacterium | reverse complement strand
GTCCGCGCCGCTCAACTGTCGCCCTTGCACCACCAAGACGCTTGTCATGGCGAGCAAGATACAGCAGGCCCCCCTCTTGAATCCAGTAAAAAACGAACTTTTTTCTGTTGCGTTCGGTGGGGGAGTAATCTATTCTTCGGTCACTTATGGTCCCATGGTGGGACTACCTGAGCAGTTACGATGGACAAACAAACCGGCAATCCTGAAGCCCAGCGTGTTCCCGCCACGGAATACCACGTTGCCACGACAGGCGACGATGCAAATCCCGGCACGGCAGAAAAACCGTTCCGCACCATTCAAACGGCTGCCAACATCGCGCAGCCCGGCGACACGATTACCGTCCATGCGGGCACATACCGCGAGCGTGTAGACCCGCCACGCGGCGGCGTCTCGGAGGAATTGCGCATCACGTATCAAGCCGCGCCGGGTGAAGAGGTGGTCATAACCGGCGCCGAGAAGGTTACCGGATGGATCAAGGAACAGAACGATACATGGAAACTGGTTTTGCCCAATTCATTTTTTGGCAATTTCAATCCATATGCTGACGTTATTGGCGGTCCCTGGTATAACTCTGGGCGGACAAATCATACCGGGGCGGTCTATCTGAACGGCGATTGGCTGAGAGAAGCAGAGAATCTTGAAGCTACGCTTGCCCCGGCAGATAAAAATAGGCCACTCTGGTTCGGACAGTTGGAGGAAACGCAGACCACTCTTTGGGCACAGTTTCCCAATGCCGACCCCAACCAAGAGTTGACTGAAATAAATATGCGTCAAGCGGTCTTTTATCCATCCCGGCCCGGGATCAATTACATCACCGTGCGCGGCTTGACACTGCGGCAGGCGGCTACGCCATGGGCCGGGGTTACCGGCGAGCAGATCGGGCTCATCGGCACACATTGGAGCAAAGGCTGGATCATTGAGGACAACATCATCAGCCATTCCACATGTACGGGCATTACCCTCGGCCTGCGTGACGTCGGGCTAGAATCCAACTCAATGAATTATCTGGAGACAATCAAGCGCGCGGTCGGCGACTACGGCTGGTCCAAAGCCAACATCGGCAGCCACATTGTCCGCCGCAACCATATTTCCCATTGCGAAAAAGGGGGCGTTCAGGGCAGTATGGGCGGAGCGTTCAGCGAGATAACGGATAATGTGATCCACGACATTCACGTCCGCGGTCTGTTCTCTGGATGGGAAAATGCGGCCATCAAGCTGCTGGGCGGAATCGATACCAAGATTCGCGGCAATTGGATTTATCGTTGCGGGGGCGATGGCGGTATCTGGCTGGACTGGATGTCGCAGGGAACGCGGGTGACGGGCAACGTGTTGATGGAGAATCGCTGCCATGACATCTATGTTGAAATGAATCATGGACCATTCCTCATCGACCATAATTTTCTGCTGTCCGACAAGTCATTGTGGGATATGTCGCAGGGCGGTGCCTATGTGCACAATCTGATTGCAGGAACGATTTTGTTCCAGCCTGACCCGACCCGTGAGACCCCGTTTTTCGCACCGCATTCTACCGATATTGCCGGATGGTCAAAGCAGGCGGGGGGCGACAGCCGATTTTACAACAATCTGATTGTGGATATGGCCGGTTTCACGAAATACGATGAAGAACAGGTGCCTAGTCATCACTCTGGACCTATCGTTCATCATCGCTGTTTCAAGGATGGCAATGCCTTTTTTGAAATGCGCCCGAAAATAACTTTCGATAGAACCTCGTCCAACCAGATTCGAAGCGTGTCGCTTGTCTTGCCGAGCAGCACCCCTGTCGCCTGTAACATCGTGAATTCGCAAAGGCTGGGTCTGGCGCACATACCCCAAGCTCCGTACGTCTCGCTGACGGGTGAACCTTATGAATTCACAAAGGATGTGTTTGGACATGTGCGAGAAGCCTGCGTGCCTGGGCCGTTTGCGCAATTACCTCAAGTGGATACACCAGTCCAACTGAACTCTCCCTTGTCGACCAAATCGAGGTAGCGGCTCATGCGCATTATCAGAATCGGCAACCGGGCCAACCGTTCTTCGCCGTTTTCAACTTCATGACCACGCATGAAAGTTCGGTATTTTCCAACAGGCCTGTGACGAGGCACGATCCGGCCAAGATCGCGTTGCCGCCGTATCACCCCGACACACCAATCATACGCAACAAATGGGCTCATTACTACGACAATATCCAAAATATTATGAACCACATTGCCAGCAAATCCTGCAACCTGCCTGACGCACGCTGGATCAGTATCCGACCCGATGCGGATGAGCGCCGTCAGACGTTGGCCGAAGCCAAATGGATCGGCCCCGCCGCCACATCGCTCAACCCGGATGACCTTTTCGCCATCGGCGTCGAGTTCGAGATTCCATCCGACAAAAAAGTGGTTTCCGCCGTCTTAGATTTCTAGATCGACGGTCGTTCCTACTGGGATGACACTTTCCAGTCGAAGCAGATGGCGGCGGAGTCCGCACCATGGTCGGCAATTCGCATCAATGAACGCCACGTGGACGCCGCGACCCGAATTTCGGGAACGCAAGCGGTCCGTTCGCTGCCGGTGGGCGATTACCTCCGCGGCGGGACGAATCGACTGGCTTTGCTTTCCTGGGCCAGTCTGCCATCGCCTGCGGCCATCGCCGCGTTGGAATTGCGGTTCGACGACGGTTCTATCCAACGAATCCCTTCCGGCCAGGCCTGGCGTTGCTGCGCGTTGACGATAGCCGAGGCGAGGGGAGGGGACTGGGAGGCTAAACTCGATGACTCGACGGCATGCGTCGAGTATTGCGCCTTCGGCGCCGAGCCGTGGGACGACCAACGCGCCCGGCTCGATCACCCCATGCCGCCGGTGGTCCTGCGCCGGACATTCGAATTACCTTCTCGCCCGATCGCTTCGGCCACCGTCACCGCTACCGCCATCGGCGTTTACGACATGGAGATCAATGGACGGCGCGTCGGTGACGATTATCTCGCGCCCGGCTGGACCAACCCGCAAAAAGCCGCCCGCGTCCAGACCTACGATGCCGCCAACCTGCTTGTTCCCGGCACCAATGTCTGGTCAGCCACGGTGGCCAAAGGCTGGGTCGGCTCGCCCATGCTGGGCTGCGAACCCACGCGCGAAGACGAGAAATCGTTTCGTGCCGAGTTGGTCGTCCGATATGCGGATGGAGAAACTCTAAGCCTCCCGACCAATGCCGAAGGCTGGTAGGGTTGCACCGCGCAGGTGCGCGACTCCGAGATGTATGCCGGTGAGACGGTGGACATGACCTACGAACCCCGGTGGCGACCGGCGGTGGTTCTGCCGGGTCGGGACATCGCGCTGACTCCGGAAACGGGAACGCTGGCAAGGATCGTGCGGGAATTCCCGCCGCTGCGCATCCTGCCGCGCGGCGAGCGGACATGGATCGTGGACTTCGGCCAGAATTGCACGGGGGTCGTGCGCTTGGAATTGGACGAGCCGCGCGGAACGTGCATTGTCGTGCGTCATGCCGAGGACCTGCGCAAGGACGGCGGCCTGATGACCGGCAGCCTCAAGAGTGCGGCCTGCACCGACCGCGTCGTTTGCCCCGGCGGCTCGTTCGTTTTTCAGCCGCGCTTCACGTTCCGCGGATTCCGCTACATTGAAATCGCCGGGATTTCGTCTGCGCCCAAACCGGAGCAACTGCGCAAAATCGCGTTGTCAAGCATCACCCGGCAGACCCTCGAACTCGATTTTGCCCATTCGCAGTTCGACCGCCTTTTCGAAATGATCCGCTGGACGCAACTGTCTAACTGGCTTTCCGTGCCAATGGATTGCCCGCAACGCGGCGAACGTTTGGGTTGGCTGGGCGATAACCAGTTGTTCGCGCCATCGGGTCTCATGCTCTTCGACGGGTGCCAGTTCCAAAGCAAGCATCTGGACGACATCTTTCACGCGGCCCATGAAAACGGCGCGCCGCCCGACATGGCACCCTGCGGCGGCGGCGCCCCGCCCCTCGCCACCTACGGATGGGCCGACGGTGCCGTCACCGTGCCACACGCGATTTGGAAAATCTACGGCGACATCGGCCCCGCCCGTCGCCACTGGGCGGCCATCCGCAAATATCTTTTCAGCTTGGATGCGTCCGGCGATGCCGACGGACTGGTCGTGCATGGCACCTATGGCGACTGGCTGACCACCGAGACGAAGACGCGGCATCCGATCATGGCTCCCATTTGTCGGGCCAATGTCCTTGAAAACCGAAATTCAGTGCGAATGAGTCAAGTTTCTCAGAAAGAGTTTAACCACGGATAACACGGATTGACACGGATCAATCTGGTTTTTATCCGTGGTCAACCGTGAAATCCGTGGTCAAAATGGTCTGAGGCCACGCCTCGCTAGTATTACCTGCCTGAAAACGGCGAGCCCGTCCTCAATCGCGGCTTCCAGAATTGGAATTATCTCGTCCTCAACATGATCGCTTGGCTAGACAAAAGTCCGTGCATCGAGGAATTTTAATGATCGGAGGATAAAGCAATGAAATACGGAGATGTTGACGTTCATGACCCGGCCACGCAGATTCCGGCCGGAACCAAACCGCTGTTCGATTATTGGATGCGCGACACGCACATCTGCATCGGGCGCGACGGATGGTATCACCTCTCGGGGACGACCCGTCCGGAGCGCGACCCGAAAATTTTTTACGCACCGTGGAATGACGGCTGCCGGGTTTGGCGGTCTCCCGACTTGAAGAATTGGGAGGCGTTGGGGCTTGTCTGGAACCTAGACGACGGCACCGAATGGATGCGCAATTTCCACGTTTATTACCCGGACGGCGCTCGACTTGTCCCGCCGGAGGAATTCTTCGCGTCGCCGCCGCCAGCCGAGGTCCACGTCAAACGATCCTTCTGGGGGCCAAAAATTCACTACTCGAAAAAGCACGACAACTATTTCATCGTCGGTTGCATGAACACCAACATGGGGGCCGCGCCGGACCGATGGAGCGGTCATCTTTTTGGTGGCACCTTCATCCTGCGCAGCAAGAGCGGCGAGGCGCAGGGGCCATACGAACTAACCACCGACTTTCCCCTGACCAACTACATCGATGCGAAGATTTACGAGGAAGACGGCACGCTCTGGTTCATCTGGCAGCACGGAATGATGGGGCGGCTCAACGACCACATGGACGGCCTGACGGAAATCGTCAACATCTTTGAGGCGGGCGGCTTCGATCCGGAACCGGCCCGCGAGGGTGTCCATATCTTCAAGCACGACGGGCAATACCACTTGGTTCAATCCATTCATACCCATCTCATTGACGGCCAGGCCACCTACCGGCATCGCGGGCACAACGATGGCCCGATCATCACCTATGATGCGGTCATCGCTTCATCCAAACACCTGCACGGCCCCTATGGCCTGCGGCGCACCCTGATCACCGGCGGTGGCCACGGCAATCCGTTCCAAGACCACGACGGCAACTGGTGGGGCTGCGTCTTTGTCTGCACGACCGACAAGGTCGCTCAAAGCCGCCTCTGCTTCGTCGAGCGGCCCGCTCTGGTGCCATTGGAGTGGCAGGATGGTCAACTTGCTGTCTCCACGTTTATCTCATCCAATGGAGCTGTTTCCAAAACCCCTCGAGGCAAAGTTGTTTGCCTTCCGGATCAACCTTAAGACGGTCCCTTACCCTTCGCGTTCGAGGCCGCGGAACTCCTCGAGTTCGCGCTTGAGTGGCTCCCAGTAGAGGCGGTCCTTGTCCTGTTCGGCGCACATTTCGGCATCGAGCGCGGTGCGCAGCGACGGGAGGTCATTGGCCCGGGCGAGATCGAGCAGGGGACGCTGTGGCAGCAGCGCTTCCGTCTCGCGGGGGAACCGCGCAACGAGATCGAGGAGGCGCTCTGGGACGCGCGATTCGGTCAGCCAGAAAACGATGCGGTCGCGGGTTGCTTGGTTAGCGAGTTCCTTGTTTCACTCAATTTCCATGTTTCAATCGCCTCCCATGGATGCGCTTACTCGACGTTCATGCAGACGATTTCGCCGTTGACCAAAGGGACCAGCAATTTGCCGTTTGCGGCGCTCATGCCGTCGAAGACCGGGCAGGCGGGCAGGTCGTATTCTGCGAGGAGCTTGCCCCCTTTCCCCTCGAAGACCTGAAGTTTCCCTGGCCCCTCGTAGTGGATGGATTTCTCCCATTCGGCAGGGGTAGAGCCTTCGACGATGCCCGCCGCGAAG
>CALLML010000140.1 GCA_938005705.1 uncultured bacterium | reverse complement strand
CAGTCGTCTGACGTCCGGTTTGGATAAGTCCTGGCCGGGCGATGCGTGTTCGGCTTAGTTTATCCACAGGGCGGGCCACCGCCACTGTGGAGTTAATCACAGCCGTGGGGCCCCCTGGCTGTAGAGGCCATCCCCCACGGCTGTGATTAACTCCAGATGCGCTATAAGGTCTGGAAAACAGCCAAGTGAAATTTGAATTGCCGAACGAGGGGTTTACCGCCACTATATTACGCGTGGCCTTGGGGGGGGTACAAGATGAGTCGGCGTCCCCGACGGCAGAGGAGACAGCTATGAGAACCATAGTATTTCGATGGGGCATGGGCATAACCGGCGCGATGGCCTTGGCGATTTCGGCCGTCGCAAGTCCACTGAACTTGGCGCGGGTGCCGGCCAATTCCGCTATAGTGCTGCACCTGGACTTTGACCAGCTCAAGAAGACGGAAATCGGGGCTATGCTCCTCGAGCAACTGCAGGATCCCGTCGTGCAGGAGAAAATGGCGGAAATCATCCAGCTGACGGGCTTTGACCCGCGCGTGGATTTGCAGTCATTGACCGCCTTCGCGGAGGCCAGGACGGATGGGAACCCGGTCGCGGCGGTATGGATGGAAGGCAAGTTCGACAGTGAACGGATGATTGCGCTCGTCGCTGAAAAACCGGATTATCAGAAGACGAATCATCGCGCTATAACAGTCCATCAATGGACGAACGAAAAAACCGGACATCCAAGCTTCGGCGCGTTTCCAGCGCCTAATTTGCTGCTGCTCTCCGATGGACCGGAGACCCTTCAGAAGGCGTTGGATGTTTTCGCCGCACAGGCTCCGTCCCTAAAGGCGCAGCCGGGAAATTTTCCTGAGCGAATTCTGACGCCATCGCCGGTCCTTTTGGCGACCGTGGTGATGGATCGCATTCCCGTTCAAAACAACCGGCCTCCTGCCCTTCAGGGCGGAAAATCGGGCTCCTTGACCCTATCCGAGATCGCCGGAACGGTGAGTCTGGATGTGTCGCTTGCCTTTGAGGCGGTTGAGCAGGCTGAACGGCTCCGAGCGGTCGTGGAAGGTTTTACGGCCATGGCGGCGATGAATGCGGAACAAAACCCGGAAATCGCCGAACTGGCGCAACGCCTTGAGGTCTCCACCGAGGGTGCGACCGTAAGCATGAAGCTTCGCTGGTCCGCCGATAAGATCAAGGCCACCCTGGAGCGGGCCAAAGAACGCGCTCAAAAGAATCGCAACTCGATCCCGCTGCCCGAAATGTGAGTCGAGAATGAATTGGCCGGTCGCGTTGGGCGAGTCTGATCTCTTCAGTCCGGCTTCCGATGTGCCGTACCGGCGTCTCGATGTACCGGTTCCGACGCGCATCGCCGCGGGGGGGCGCGTATGGCTCGAAGTCTCGCCGGAGACGCTGACGCACTTGGCGCGGGAAGCGTTTCATGACATCGCCTATTATCTGAGGCCGGCGCGACTCGATGGTCTGGCAACGATTTTATCCGATCCCGAGGCCTCGGGGAACGACCGATTGGTCGCCGCCGGACTGATCCGAAACGCCATGATCTCGGCGGAGGGTTTTCTGCCGATGTGTCAAGACACCGGCACAGCGACCGTGTTTGCGCTCCGTGGCGAAAACATCCGGACCGGTGCGGATGACGCGGTGGCGTTGGCCGAAGGCGCGCGCTGTGCCTATGGGGAGAATCCTCTGCGCTATTCGCAGACGATCCCGCGGGCGATGTTGGAGGACGTCAACACGAGTGCCAATCTGCCGGCGCAGGTCGATATCGCGTTTTCGCCCGGCGATGAATACCGCTTCCTCTTTGTGGCCAAAGGCGGGGGCTCCGCCAACAAGACGATACTCTTTCAATGCGTGCCGTCGTTGCTGGAGGAAACGGCGTTCGAATCGTTTTTGGTCGAGAAAATCAATGCCCTCGGCGTGGCGGCATGCCCTCCGTACCGTCTGGCACTGGTGGTCGGCGGTACATCGGCAGAGCTGAATCTGAAGGCCGTCAAACTGGCCTCCGCCGGCGCGATGGACGGCGCGCCGACGACGCCGGGCGGCGCCTTCTACCGAGACCGTGAGTGGGAGGAGCGTTTGCTGCATCTGGCGCGCGATTCCGGTTGGGGCGCGCAATTTGGAGGGAAATACCTGGCCCTGGAGGCGCGCGTGATTCGCATGGCGCGCCATGCCGCCTCGCTACCTATCGGGCTCGGTGTCAGTTGCAGCGCCGATCGCAACGCCCTGGCGCGGATCAACGCCGAAGGCGTGTTTCTCGAGGCATTGGACCGCCAACCCGCACGACTCGCCCACGTGCTGACCGGAGCGGGTCCGGCCCACGCGCGCCGAATTGACCTCACACAACCCATGTCCGGGATTCTTGAGCAGCTTCGAACGTGTCGGGCCGGCCAAGCAGTCTTGTTGAGCGGACCGCTCATTGTCGCACGCGATCGCGCCCACGCGCGCATCCGAGAGCGGTTAAGGGCGGGGGCCCCCATGCCGAAATATTTTCAGGAACACCCCATCTATTATGCCGGTCCCGCCAAAACGCCTCCCGGACGAGTCACGGGCAGTTTCGGTCCGACGACCGCCTCGCGAATGGACGAGTACATGGAAGAATTTATGGCGCGAGGCGCGGCGTTGGTGACGTTGGCCAAAGGGCATCGTGCACCGGCCGTGCGCGAGGCGTGCAAACGATACGGCGGTTTCTATCTGGGCACGATCGGCGGAGCGGCGGCCTTGGTGGCGGAGGATCACATCACGGCCTCCGAGGTGCTGGAGTTCGCCGATCTGGGTATGGAAGCCGTTCGCCGGATTGTGGTGCGCGATCTGCCCGCCTTCGTCATCTATGATCACCTCGGCGGCACGATCTATCCCTTGTAAGGGAAGTTCTCAGATAAGTCCGCTCAATGGCCGCGTTCAACAACGAAGTGAGCGATGAGCGTTAACGGTTCGACCGGTCCCGGTAGACCTTCCAATCGGGCGATGGCGGACTGGACCATCTCGCAAGCACGGCGGCGGGCCGCTTCCACTCCATAAAGCGCCACGTACGTGGCTTTTCCGCGAGCCGCATCCGACCCCACTGTCTTGCCCAGCTCCTCCGCTGTGGAAACCGCATTGAGAATATCGTCGGTCACCTGAAACGCCAGTCCCACCTCTTCGCCGTACTCGCCCAGACGCCGCACGACGGCCTCTGACGCTCCCGCCGCGATGGCCCCCATACGACATGTCGCCGCCATGAGCGCCGCCGTTTTTCTTCGATGAATAAATTCTAGCTTTTCCGCCTGGATCGTACGCCCCTCCGAGGCGAGGTCCTCGTATTGTCCACCGGCCACACCTCGGCTACCCGCGGCGCGCGCCAGCTCAACCGCGAGCGCACCTGGCGGATAAGGAGGCGGCGCCGCTGCTTCCGCCAGCCATTCAAAAGCTAATGTAAGCAGCGCGTCGCCTGCCAGTATGGCGTTAGCCTCCCCAAAAACGCGGTGAACGGTGGGGCGTCCCCGTCGGAGGTCGTCATTGTCCATGGCAGGCAGATCGTCGTGAATTAGGGTATAGGTATGCAACAATTCGATCGCCACCGCGGGCGTCATGGCGGCCGAACGCTTTCCGCCCGCGGCCTCGCAGGCAAGCAGACAGAGCATGGGACGCAGCCGCTTTCCGCCGGCAAAAACGCTGTAGCGCATGGCCCGATGCAGAACTTCCGGCGGCTCCGTTTCCGGGGGCAGCCGGCGATCCAGCTCTGCATCAATCTCGGCCTTCAATGTGATCGCTTCCTGATTCCACGCGTTCAAGGGTCGCTCCCTTTTCCAGGTTTTCATCTTCCATATTCAGGTCAGCAAAAACTGGATAATGATCGGATGCCTTCAGAGAAACATCTGCCAGCAGCCGTTCGCCCGCCTTGGGAAGACCACCTTCTTCCGGGCCATCCCATTCGGAATGGTAGATTTCCCCCACCGGCGGACCATCCGGATGTCGCCAAAATATGCGACTGGCCAAAATCCAGTCGAGACGCAAGTTCGTATAAAAATGAGTGGCGGATATCTCGGAGTTCTGGCGAAAAGCTGGTATGGGGCGAAAGCCAGGACCGCAACGCGCATAGGCCATTATGGGAAATGGCCGATAGAAGACGGGAAATTCAATATCGTCGCCTAGACGATAGCTGCGTGGCAACGAGGGTGGCACGACATCAAATCGGAGGGAGGCGTTCGGACGATTCGGTTCGTCGTTCATATCACCGAGGATGATCATTTCGATTTCGTTAGGACGCTGCCGCGCATGCCGGGCGACATCCTCAGCGATGCGACGGGCTTCAATCGCACGGCGAAAATCGTCGCGCGGCTCGAACATTGCCTTATGATGCATATTCCACAACACCAGTGGGCGGGCGGCGCCGGGCACCTGGATGCGCACACGTAATGGTTGTCTTGACAATTCCCGCGCCCCTTCCGGAGAGCTTACTGAAGCTCGCTCGATAACCGGGTGCCGGCTCCAAAACCCTACATCCATGTTGCCCGCGAAGGGGCCGGTGTCTCCCCAAACACGATGGTCGTAACCGAGTTCCTTACCCAGCCGGTCCCAATGATTGGAGGAACTACGTCGGAGCTCCTGAAACGCCACGATATCGGCGTTGATCCGCCACAAGACCGCTTTTTGAGCATTGTATTTCTCACTATCCGGATCCCCCATGCCGTTCTCGACGTTAAATGTCGCGACTCGAATGCGTCGAGCGTCCGCCGAATCAGGTGTCGAAAGAACGGATGCAAGGATGAAGAGTAAAAAAAGGAGGCCGCGTGACCGTTCTCGAATAGGTTGCTGGTTGGGCATGCTCATACTCTATCCCAAAACTCTGACTTTGCCAGCGCTCGATGAATTAAATCCTCACCGGACCCGCCACTGCAGTTCCCAGATATCCGACGCGTGCCTTTTTTTGTTTTCTTTCTGCGGCCTCCAAGTAATATAAAAGTGGAGGGTAAAATGATGCATATCGGATTCTTAATCGCCGGGATGGTGCTCGCATCGTTTTGCGCCAGTGGTGCTGTTGATCGGAAGCCGCTGATCGTTTTGATCAAGCTCGATGACGTACATGGGATGCATCCACGTTATTTGCAGGTAGCCGAGTTTGCGAAGGCGGAAAATATCAAGATCAACTTCGGCGTATTTGGCAGTGCTCTCGAAAAGGACAACCCGCAATTTTTCACTTGGATGAAGCAACTTCAAGAGACCGGCTTGTTCGAGTTCTGGAACCACGGGTACGGGGGATTTGGGCACCCACGGGAGAATGAGGGTACGGGCTACGAATTTCAGCGCCAGAAAATCGCGCGAACCCAGGAATTAAGCCGACAGCGGTTTGGCGCCCCGTTCCGCGCTTATGGCCCCCATGCTAGCGGCATGGACGACGATACGTGGAAAGCGCTTGCGGAAAGCCCCGAAATCAAGTTGGTTTTTGGGCGAATTCCTCCGGGGAAACTGCCGGGGGTCTTTGCGGCGGATAGCCGCATGCCCTTCGAGAACGCGGCCCTCAAACCGGATATTCAACGATTCAAAGATCGCTTCGAAAGCGTTACCGCTGACCGCGAATACGTGTATATCCAAGGCCACCCCAACGCGTGGAAGGAGGAGGCCGATTTCGACGCATTCAAGGAAATGGTGCGCTTTCTCAAGACGAAGGGCGTACGGTTCATGACCATTTCGGAGTTTCTGGAGACACGCTCCCGCTGAGACTTTCGCCCCGCCAATAGTCGCCGCCCCCTGTTTGGCTCTGATTGCCGTTGTTAAAACTCGTTTTCTGGTTTGTCCAAATGCAAAAAAACCGCCCTCATCGCGTCTCGACCCCGCTTTCTTTATTCTTAGTCACCGTGACAAAACCTGGCGGGAAACGAACGTCAATGCGGATGCCGGTGGCGGAGGATATGCGGTCGCTCCAGTGCGTGCGCCCGCATTAGCTCCTCGTCGTTGAGAATCTCTCCAACGGGACCTGTCGCCACAATCCGACCGCCGTCGAGGACGAACACCCGCGCGCAGATTTCCACCACTAGCTCCAGATCGTGTGTGGCGATAATGCGAGTGTGCTCAAACGAGCGCAGCAACTCAATCAGGCGTCGGCGCCCGCGCGGATCGAGATTGGAGGAGGGTTCGTCCAGCAGCAGTATCTTCGGCGACATCGCCAGCACCGTGGCTAGTGCGACCGCCCTTTTTTCGCCCGCGGAAAGCCGATAAGGAGGGCGGTTTCGCACGTGCGACATGCCCACGCGGGCGAGAGCGGACGCCACGTGTTCCACCGCTTGCTCCGGCGAGACCCCGGCGTTCAAGGGCCCGAATGCGACATCCTCCGCGACGGTCGGCATGAAGAGCTGGTCGTCGGGGTCTTGGAACACCATGCCGACAGCGCGCCGCGCCTGGGCGGCATTTTCGCGCGTCAGGCACGTGTCTCCGATGTGTACTTCTCCGCGTTGCGCAAACAGAAGACCGACAAGGTGCAAGAGGAGCGTGGACTTGCCGGCTCCATTGCCGCCGACGAGGGCGACCGCTTCGCCGGCCTTCACCCGGAACGAGACCCCGCGCAACGCCTCCGTGCCGTCGGGATAGGTGTAATACAAATCGCGCACCTCCATCGCAACCGACGTCATGACACACTTCCCGTCATCAGCCGCCCAACGGCCGAGGCCAGGTTCCAGGCGCGAGCGATGATGAAAAAGGCCAGCCCTCCTCCGACAAAAAGCCAGTCCTTCGCGCAGAATGGCTTGGACCGTATAACGCGGATTTCGCCGTCGAAGCCACGGGAGAGCATGGCTCGATGCACGCGCTCCGCACGATCCAGCGACCGCAACAACAAATGTCCCATCAGCGATCCATACACGCGAAGAGTCAAAGCCTTTTTCACGCCGGCGCGCAAGTCCACACCCCGCTTCATACGGACTCCTTCATCCGCCACCACGAAAAGATAACGATAAAGAAAGAGCAGTTGCGTCGCGAACACGCGCGGCAATCCGAGTCGCTCCAGGCCGGCGACCAGCCGATACATGCCCGTGCACGCGACCAACGCTAGCGCCGCCCAGACCGTCAGAACAAATCGAAACAGAACGGAAGCGAACGAAAGCCAGCCGCCGGTGATGGTCAACGGCCCCACCAGGGCGACCGGCCGGCGGTCCAGCAGCGGGTTGAACAGGCCAACCGCGAGAGCGAATGGCGCCGCCACGAGAATTTTTTTGAAGAGTTCACGCGCCGGTAGGCCGCCGGCAGATGTCAGGATGACAGGATAGAGAATGAATGGAACGAGCGCGGATATATCGTGGCGCGGAAACGACATCACCGCGACGATGAACCCCAACGTCACGATCGCCTTCGCCCGCGCGTCGAGCCGATGGACCGGAGAATCCCGTCGCGCCCACTCATCCATGCGTCCAATGCTGATCCAGTCCACCGCCAGGGCTTTCAAGATTTCCACGCTACCTGTTCGAACCATCGGATCGGGGCGGCCGCGCCTTGAGCGCGAGCCCCGTCACGCCGGCGAGGGCGAGGGTTATCAAACCGCCCACGATCCCTGACACGGACGTACCGGCGCTGACGGCAGGCCAGGGTTCCGCCATCGGCTCGGCCCCCTCCTCGTTATGGGCATCCCCTTCGTTTGTCCTGAAACCGTAATCCGGTAGAATGGCTGTCTTTTTCTGAACTCCGGCCAGGGTTTCGTGAATGCCGCCGGTGGGTGTCTCGAGCTCTTCCTTTCCGCTGACCTTGAACATGGACCATTCCAGTCCGTCGGGGTGGCTGGACGCGAACCAACTGGCTACGCCGCCGAGAATCGCCGCGGCCAGCAGAAAACCCACCCATAGAGGGCGCAGGTTTTTCGGCGTTCTTGCGCTCTCACATGCGGCAGGCAGCGCTTCCGGTCGCGCGCGGACTACAAACGAAACTACGGCGGCCGTCGCGAGACCTTCCACCACCCCGATGGCCAGGTGGATCGGCAGCATCAGGAGCATGAACGAGCCGAAAGGTAATTCCGATATGCCTGAAAGCTTCGTTTGAAGCACCACGAAAAACGCACCCAGCTCGAGACTCACCGCCGCGGCCACGATCGCGGCCGCAGCGGCGCGCGCCGTGGCGAATTCCCCTTTGGCGAACGGACGATAGAGAAGCGGGTACGCCACAAAAGCCGGGAAAAAGCCCAAATTAAAAATATTGCACCCCAACGCCAGTAGCCCCCCATCCGCAAAGAAAAAGGCCTGCACGGTCAACACCGAAGCCATGACGATGAACGCCGCATGCGGGCCGAGAAGGATGGTCAGGATCAGGCCGCCTCCCAGGTGTCCGCTCGATCCGGTTCCGGGGATCGAAAAATTGAGCATCTGTGCGGCGAAAATGAATGCGCCCAGCACGCCCATCATCGGCACTAGGTTGTCCCGCAGAGTTTGTTTCAGCTTGCGGGCGCAGTAGACGATCAACCCCCCTGTAAAGGCCCAAAATGTTCCGCCCACAGCAGGAGAAATTAACGCATCAGCCATGTGCATATTCCATCCCCCCTATGGTCTATTTCCGCCAACTCCGAAAGCCCAGGTCAACCCCGCCGTCACGGTGATATCCGGCCCATCGCCATGGATTTTCGATCCCGCGGCGATGTCCAGGGTCAAACCCTCTGAGGGGTTCCAGCGAAAACCGGCGCTGAATTGAGCCACCGTGTCGGCGCCACGGAAAGTCTCCCGTTCCGCAAACACCTCGCCGACCCATTGAACCGTTTCCGTCAACTGAAGATCCAACGCCACCCCGTAATGGAGCACGTTGGCATCCGGACCGCCGATCCAGGAATGTCCAACATTGAGGTGGACACCCGCCTTATCGCTTAGGGGGCGCGAGGCGATCCACATCACATCGGCGTCGGTTTTTCCGCTTCCCAGACCTTGGTCTTCATCCGCGGTCGGTGCCTTCACGGATAACGCAAGGGCATGCCGCGCCCCGAGCGGGCAAGCTTCGACCACTTGCCATTTGAGACCAACCGTCAGGTCGCCAAAGCCGCTTTCCTTCCGAGTTTGAAGCGTGCCCGCGGCATTCTCCTCTTCGCTGCGTACCGAGACGATTCCTCCGCCGATTCCGAGTTCCAGCCGAGGCAGAAAACCGTACGTCAGGGCGAACGTGGCGCCCCCCTCCCAGTTGTCCGCATCGCGCTCATAGGATGCTCCCGCCTCGAATTCGAACTGCCCCCTATCCACGGGATCCGCATCATCCACGGTCAACGGTCGGCCAGTGAAGGCCGCGTCACCCCATACCATAACGCCAGCGGCCAAAAGTCTCATTCCCCAGGGTCGTCTCATCATTCTCCGTTTTCTCCGTGTCCGCCACAATTTCCTGTGATGGCAGTTCGGTAATATTTATCACCAATTCGTAATACTTAACCACAAGAAAAATTTGGTGCCCGTTTTACCGTCTTTTTCTCCTCCTTTTTCGCTCGCGCCGAAGACCGCGGCGGGCGTGCATGATCATGCAAAGAAACAATGGGACGGACGCGAACTCAGCACAGGCGCGCGCCAGTGGTGCCGGCGGCCAGGGAAACGTGCTTCAGCCCCTTGACCGCCTTCAGCCGCTTGACCAGATCGTGGATTCCAGCCGGCGCGCCGCGCACAGCAATAATCTCCAGACAGTTGTCGTGGTCTAAATGGATATGCTGCGTCGAAATAATCGTGGCATGGCAATCGTGCTGGATATTTGCGAGCCTTCTCAGCAGATCGCGCCGGTGATGATCATAGACCAGGACGATCGCGCCGGCCACTTCGTCGCCCGCCCGCCATTCATCCTGAACCAGGGCGGCGCGAATTAAATCGCCGATGGCTTTTGATCGCGTCGGACAACGATCTCGGCGAATCCTGGCGTCAAATCGCCGCAGCAACTCACGATCGAGCGAAACGCTGAAACGCGTCAATGGCATCGTACAGCTGTATTTCTGCGGGGAAAATCTATCGCCTGCTAGCTCTGCGCGCAAGCCCGTGTTGATCGGATGGCAACACGACTCTCCGGCGTCAGGCACGACGACGCTGTGGGACCGCTTCCGCTGACTCTTGCATAAGTAAGTGCATGCGCTGTTCCCGGCGTATGAATAAAACATGTCAGGATTTTGCGGGAGCATCGCCGCCGCCAAGGGATGCGTTGGCTGGCGGGCGAGTCGGGCATCACCGGGTGGCGATTCTATTTCCGAACTCTACCGGGGAACGATCGGGGACCCGCAGGTCTTGGATTTCTTCCGCCACATGCACCAGCCGGGTGGGGACTCGTCATCCGGGATGGCCTGCCTACACCCCGGAGCTGAACCCCACCGAGTATGCGTGGGCCCCCTCTAGTCCTCCGCGGGGACGAACTTCTCCCCGCGCGACTGGACGCAACTCACCCACAAGGCCCGCCACCAACTCCGCCGTTCTCAACGGCGCGTCAGCTAGGTTCTGGTCTTCCTGAAAAAGGCCGAGCTTTCTTCATATGATAGATAGATCGTTATTCACGCGGGCAGGACTCGCTAAGATGGCGTAGCCCCCCGCCTCCGAGACCCTCGACGGCTTTTCCTCCGCTCCCCTTTCTCGCCTCCAATGCCTCTGCTTCCGCCTTGCGCAGACAAGGTCTGAAACCGCGGCGTGAACGGTGCGCCCATCCGACACTTCGTTCAACCGCAATTGACAGCCGCGGCCGTTGGGTGTAGCGTGCGCGCATTTTTATGCTGAAATGGGCATGCCTGTTCCACTCTCGATCGCCGCTTTTCTGGCGGCGCTGATCGTACTTTTAGTCAGCGGCCCGCTGGCGTTGCTGTTCCGCCGTTCAACCGAGCGCTCCTCGGCTTTCGGCGCCGGCGGCGCCGTGGCGGGCGGCATTTTGGGACTTTTCGCCGCGTTGCTCTCGCTCGCTCGTCCCGCGCCGCTCGAATGGAGCGCGCCTTGGCCGTTGGCGATCGGCCGATTCCATATCGGCCTTGACCCGCTGAGCGCCGTGTTTTTGCTGCCGATATTCGTTTTGACGGCGCTGGCGGCGGTCTATGCGGCGGGCTACTGGCGTCGCGTCGCGCCCGCCCGGGTGGCGAGCGGCTGGTTTTTCTTCAATCTGTTGACGGTCGGCATGGCCCTGGTGGTCGTGGCGCGCGACGCCGTCCTCTTCCTGGCAGCCTGGGAACTGATGACCCTCGCCTCGTTCCGCCTGGTCGCCTTCGAACCGGAACGCCCCGGCGTCGTTCGCGCCGCGTGGATTTATCTGGCGGCTTCGCAGGCGAGCGCGGCCTGTCTTTTCGCGATGTTCCTGCGATTGGGCGCGGCGGCAGGCGGGACGGATTTCGCCGGTTTCACACACTTCGCCGATCGCCTGCCCGAAGCCGTCCCCTTCATCTTGACGCTGGGCTTGCTCGGCTTCGGACTGAAAGCCGGTCTCATGCCGCTCCATGGCTGGCTGCCGCTGGCGCATCCGGCGGCGCCGAGCCCCGTCTCCGCCGTAATGTCGGGCGTGATGATCAAGACCGGCATCTACGGTCTGGCGCGCCTGACGCTGCTCGCCGGCCGCCCGCCGATCGCGTGGGGAGGGGCGCTGCTCACCGTCGGTGTCGTATCCGGCATCCTCGGTGTGCTCTTCGCGCTCCGCCAGCACGACCTGAAGCGGTTGCTCGCCTTTCACAGCGTCGAGAATATCGGGATCATCACCCTGGGCCTGGGCCTGGGCGTCGTCGGCGCGACCCTGGGACTGCCCGCGATCGCGTTTTTCGGCTGGGCTGGCGCCCTCTTTCACGTGGTCAATCACGCCCTTTTCAAGGGATTGCTGTTCCTCGGCGCCGGCGCCGTGATGCATAGCGCCGGTACGGGCGCAATGGATCGCCTGGGCGGGTTGCTCCGCCAGATGCCCTGGACGGGCTGGACGTTTTTAGTGGCGGCCGCCGCGATTTCCGGTCTGCCGCCGTTCAACGGCTTCGCGAGCGAGGTCCTGATCTACGCCGGCGGTTTCCAATCGCTGATGACGACTTCGCGCGGCGTGGCCGCGGGCGGCGTCGCCGCGCTCGCCGCGCTGGCGCTGATGGGCGGGCTGGCCGCGGCCTG
>CALLML010000139.1 GCA_938005705.1 uncultured bacterium | reverse complement strand
GGCGGCGGCGGACGGATCGCCGTTTGGCGCAAGTACGACGAATGGACGGGCACGCTGACGTATCCCGATTCCGTGGTGGGTGGCGGAGTGGATGGTGTCAATGCCAACACGGTTGGCGCGAACGGCACAGTGTATTGGGGCCAGGTGCCGTTCGAGGGAACGATACTTATACTCAAGTAGGCAGGCGCTGTTTCGAACAGAGCGTTGACGGGGCGACCGTGGGCGCGTGCCACACAAGTCGCCCCGTTTCTCTTTTGGAGCCACTTGCACAACCCCAGAAAAGACGGTCGGGGTGCCTGCCTGCCGCGACATCCGCCTGTCTGCCGTCGCTCGGCGACAGGCAGGCGGCGCAGGCAGGAAACCCGACCCTCCAGGAATCCCTCACAATCGCCCGTTTGCGCCCATGGAGGGCCGGATTCCACGCCGGCCGGGGGCAAGACCCTCTTTGGTGTGCTCGCGATAGTCCCACACTTCGTCCCGCACTTTGTCGTCTACGCTTCGTCGAAGCGCCTTGCCGACTGCCGACATGGCGATTACGCGCGACCCACATTCCGCAAAGGCCAAAGCTCGGGACGAAGTCTCGGGCGCGGGCTATCGGCGTTGGCGACGCCATGCGGCGGGCGTAGTCCCCGTCGCGCGGCGGAAGGCCGCAAACAGACGCTGGAGACTGGCGAAACCGCTCACTTCGGCCACGTCGCCCATCGTCATGTGCGTCTCCGCCAGCAGGCGCTGGGCTGTCTCGATGCGGACCTTTTCGATCTGGGCGCGGATGGAGCGGCCGAGTAGCACCTGAAAACGCCGTTCCAGGGTTCGGCGCGCGACGGGCGCGGCTCGCAGCACCTGACGGACGTCTATCGGCTCGTGCGCATGGTCGCGAATGAAGCGCACGGCCGTCGCCACCTTGGCGTCGGCGATGGCCAAGATGTTCGTGGACTGCCGGGCCACGACGCCGATCGGGGCGATGAGCGGCGGTTCGCGCGAGGGCTGCTCGCCGTCCAACATCCGGTCCAGCAGGGCCGCCGCCTCATACCCGATGCGCGCGGCGGGCATGGCCACGCTGGAAAGCGGCGGCCAGGCCAACTCGCACAGCATCGTGTCGTTGTCCACGCCGATCAGCGCCACATCGTCCGGAACCCGCAAACCGCAGATGTGGCAGATCTCGGAAAGCTCCCAGGCCAGGTGATCGTTGGCCGCAAAGATGCCCACCGGCTTCGGCAAGGCCCGCAACCAGGCGATGATCCGCCGGCTGATACGCACGGCGTGCGCGGCCTCGGGACGGCGGACGTTCCAAGGGTAGCGCTCGCAGACCATGCCGTTCTCGGCCACGCGCGCCGCGAAGGCATCCTGCCGGCACGCGGAATGGGCGCCGACAGGATAACCATAGCTGGCGAAGTGGGGAAGACGCAGATCGAGCAGATGTTCCGCCGCCATCCGCGCGATCGCCGTGTCGTCCGCGTAAACCGCCGGCACATCCTTCATGATCCAGTTCGCGGACACCGCTACGGTGGGCACGCGGCGGCCGTCCGCAGAACCCATCGCCGCCGTGTCGGATCGAAGGTCTGAATGCCCCGCAACACTTCCCGCCCGTACCAGCCGGCGCCCCAGAGGTTGGTTAGAATCGTCCGCATGCGGCCCCTCGACGCGATCAGATAATTGCCGCAAATGTTGGCACAAGCGCGCTCTGTTGGCCAGCCCGAAATCCCGAAATCGCGGCCACGCCAGCGCGGGGCGCGCAGACCGTCAAGCGTGGCGTTGTGGCGTAAACCATGATGCAAAAATACGCGATTTGGAAGTGACGCGCCTTCGGGCGACGTGTAAGGTACAGCGATCGTTTCTAGAACAGGCAAAAGCGTACCCATCTATGCAAACTGCGACCTTTCGCCGCCGCCTCGATTGGGCGAACCCGGCGGTATTGGAAATCAACCGCGAACTCAACCACGCGCCCTGGAGCGCCTATGAAACCCCGGAGCAGGCGCTGCAAGGAGACCGAACCGCTTCGTCCAATGTACGCCCGATCGAGGGAGTATGGGCTTTCCAATGGGTCCCCTGCCCCGCCGCGGTTCCCACAGGATTCTGGGAACCGGGATTCGACACGACCAACTGGGCCGAAATTCAGGTTCCGGGAAACTGGGAAACACAGGGCTTCGGTCGGCCGATATATACGAATATCGCCTATCCCTTCGCCCCCGGCGACGGCGAGTGTTGCTTTCTGAATCCAAGCGCGCGCGATCCGGCGGCCGGTTCCGACTTCGCGCGCTACGAACCGCCCCATGTGCCGTCCGAAAATCCCACCGGATGCTATCGGCGCGCTTTCGATGTGCCGCCGGAATGGGCCGGCAAACGGGTATTCCTCCGTTTCGATGGCGTCGAGTCGGCTTTCTATCTGTGGATCAATGGGCAGCCGGCGGGCTATTCACAGGATAGCCGCCTTCCGGCCGAATTCGAGATCACCTCCTTCGTGCGGCCGGGAAACAACCTCCTGGCCGCGCAGGTGATGAAATGGTCGGATGGAACGTGGCTGGAAGATCAGGATTACTGGCATCTGGCCGGCATTTATCGGTCCGTCTGCTTGATCGCCAAGCCGACCGTGCATCTGCGTGACTGGTTCGTGCGCGGCGTTCCCGACGCGACAGTGCCGGACGGGGGCGAACTCGAGGCCGATGTTTGCGTCAACCGGGTCGCGGGCTACGCCGACTGCCGCGTGTGGGTCGGACTGTTCGACGGTAACGGTCCGGCGCTCTGGAGCGCCGAGCAGGGCTTTTCTCTGAATCCGCCTTTGACCGTGCCTGATCCCGCCACGGTAACGTTTAAGGCGTGTGTGGCGGGAATCAAGCCATGGACGCCGGAAACCCCGCGGCTTTACACGATCGTCATGGCGCTGAAAGACGCGACAGGACGAATCATTGACGTGGAAGCCTGCCGAGTCGGCTTTCGACGGATCGAAATTCGGGACCACCGGATTCTCTTGAACGGGCGGCGCATGATTTTTCGCGGGGTGAACCGCCACGAGCATGCGCCGGAAACGGGGCGCCACGTCCCGGAAGAACGGATGCGTCGCGAGATTCTGCTGATGAAGCGGCTCAACATCAATGCCGTACGCACCAGCCATTACCCCAACGATCCCCGCTGGTACGATCTTTGCGACGAACTGGGCTTGTGCGTGGTGTGCGAGGCCAACCTGGAAACGCACGGCGTGTGGGGACGGCTGACGCATGCGCCGGCCTGGGCCGGCGCGTTTCTCGAACGCGCCATCCGTATGGCGTTGACCCATAAGAACCATCCTTGCGTGGTGGCCTGGTCGCTCGGCAACGAGTCCGGCAAGGGGCCGAATCATGCGGCGATGGCGAACTGGCTGCGGGCGTATGACGGCACCCGACTGGTGCAGTATGAGCCGGAAGTCGCGGAGGCCATTTACTCGGATTTGCGCGGGACGATGTATGCGCCGCCGGACCATGTCGTCCACATGCTGGCCGACGAGCGGGACCTGCGGCCGGTCGTGTTGGTGGAGTATCTTTACCAAATCCGCAACGCCGGCGGCGGCATGCATCGGTTCGTGGAACTCCTCGAGCGCTTCGCGCGCTTTCAGGGTGGATTCGTGTGGGATTGGCAGGACAAGTGCCTAGTCGTCAAAACACCAGAGGGTCGGACGTTTTGGGGTTATGGCGGGGATTTTGGGGAGGCGGTCGTCGAGCGCGAATGGCCGCGCTATATGTGCTGTAACGGGATTGTCTTTCCGGATATGTCCGCGAAGCCTGTGGCGCACGAAATTCGGGCGGCGTATGCCCCGCTGCGCCTTGTGGCGGTGGATGCCGAGCAGGGGCGCTTCCGCCTGCTGAATCGTCATCTGGCAACGGATGCGTCCGCCTTCGATTTGCATTGGACGTTGCGCGAGGATGGTGTCGCCGTGAAGACGGGCGCACGCCCCGCCCCGTCGGCGCCGCCGATGACCGATGCCGAGGTCGAGATTCCGCCCGCGGAATGGGACACGGCGCGCCAGGCCGGCCGGGAATACCATTTGGACATTTGCGTCGTTCGTCGCGAGGCGACGCCATGGTCGGAAGCGGGCGAGACAATCGCGCACGCCCAATTTGCGCTGCGTGGCGCGCCCGCACGCACCGTGGCGCCCCCCTCGACCGCAGGCCATCGCCGCCTTGTGTTGCACGCGACGGACGCCGCGTTACGAATAACGGACGAGAACGGATGGATCGAGTTCGATCGCGCCTCCGGACGGGTGGCCGCGATGGAGTTCCGGGGCGGCGCGATCCTAGCCGGCGGCGGTGAAATCGCGCTAAGCCGTCCGTTCAGCGGCTTGGATGCGCAACCGAACTGGGGGTTCCATAACCTCTGGGCCCAGGTCGCACCGGACCGCCTGCGCTGGCGCGCGGCTGCCGTGGAGGCGGCGCCCCAGCCCGAAGGCGCAATCGCGGTGCGGATCGCCGCCATTTTAAACGGCCCGGAGACGCCGGCGGACATCACGTGCGAGATCTTGTGGTGCATCCGTTCTTCCGGCAGTTTTTCCATAAACTCCGCCGTCACGATTCCCGCCGCCTACGGCCATGTGCCGCGGGTCGGCCTCAGTCTGGTGACGGCGCCGGGATTCGAGGACCTGGAATGGTTCGGACTGGGCCCCGGGGAAACCTACGCCGATCGGCGCCTGTCCGGCATCGTGGCACGGCACCGGGCCACGGTGGCGGAGCAGCACGTTCCCTTTATTCCTCCATCGGAATGCGGCGGGCATGAAAACACCCGATGGCTCATCTTGCGCGGCGGCCAGGGCCGGAGCCTGCGCGTTTCGTCGCCGAGTCTGTTCCATTTCGACGCGCGCCATGCAACGATTGCCGATTACCGCGGGGCGGCGCACGACTACGAGTTAATCCGAAGGCCGGAAACCTATGTGCATCTCGACGCCCGGCACGCGGGCATCGGCGGAAACATGGGCTGGTCCACCGGCATCGAGGGGCAACACCTGGTCCCGGCCGGCGATTACCGCTTTGCGTTCGATGTGGAGGTTGATTGACCGCACGGAAAGGAGAACAGGTCTTGGCTGCATTGTGATAAGAAGAATGCCGAGGCGCAACGGCTTTTCGCCGACCGGCGGGTAAGCCGCGGGGGACTGCTCGGACGGGAGCGCGCCGTTCTGCTGGGCATGGCGATTGGAGCGAGCGTAGCGACAGTCGCGGCCGTGGCGGAAGAACCGACGACGGAAAGGAAGGAGGAGGCGAACGTGAAGACACTGCTTTTTTTTGACGACGAAGCTCTGAATCAACGCCAGAACGTGGTGCGCAGGGTCGGCCGGGCGCGCCGCATCGAGGAATCGGTCTTCGCCGATCCCAGCGGCGGCAACGCGGCCTGGGGCTATCCTTTCGTTTGGCGCGACGCCGCCACGGGACGCTGGCGGATGATCTATCAGGCGGGTAATTACCCAAACGCCTACCGTAATGCCGGCGGCGGGGTGTTCATGCTGGCCGAAAGCCCCGATGGCATTCACTGGCAGGCGGTGGACACGTCGGCTGCCGTGACGCTCCCGGATCGTGTAACGCCAAACCAGGTTCTCCCGGTAACCAAGGGTTTCGGCATCCTGAGCGGGGGTTACGAGGATCCGCGGGCCGAGCCGGACCGCCGGCTCAAGCTTATGACCGTGGTCTGTGGCGCCGAGAATGGAACCGCGCTCTGGACGTCGGCAGACGGTGTGTCCTGGCGACTTGAAGAGGGCGTGCATTGGCAGAAGGAAGCGCCCGATCCGCCGACCTCCGCGCACTTCAACACGCTGCGGAATAGCTATGTCCTGAGTTCGCGGCCCGATCACTGTCTGCGGCAGATCGTGCTGTACGAGACGCGCGACTGGCGGACCTTCACGCCGGCGGAGGAACTGGCGATGACGGCGGATTCGCTGGACCGCCCGCTGACCCAGGTGTACGGCATGCCGATTTTCCCGTACGACGGATGGTACATCGGGTTGGTGTGGCTATTCCATTGTCCGGCCTCGGAACGTCGTGACTTTCCGCACATTTATCTGGGCGGCCGCAGCGACGTGCAGGTGGCCTACAGCCGCAACGGCCGGCACTGGCAGCGCGGGCCGCGCGAACCCTTGCTGCCCAACGGCTCTAACGGCGAGCCGGACGCCGGATGCCTTCAGGCGTCGAGCATGCTGCGGTTGGACGACGGCAGCCTGCGCATCTACGCCTGCGCCAGCCGCCATGAGCACGGGCAAATTCACGAGGGCGACGGCTACATCGTCGCGTATGCCCTGCGGCAGGATGGGTTCGTGTACCTGCAAAGCGATGGCGGACCGGGCTGGGTGGGCACGCGAGCGCTCTACTGGCGCGGCGGGGAAGCCCGGATCAACGTGCAGGCGCAAGGCGGCTGGGCGCGCGTGCAGGTGACGGACCCGCGGGGGAACGCGCTGAACGGTTACCGATTCGACGAGTGCCAGAAGTTCCAAGGAGACAGCGCGGACTGGATCCCGACATGGAAGGATGGCCGCAAGCTCGCGGAACTGGCCGGTCGCCCCATACGGCTGGAAATCGAGCTCTATAACGCCTCGCTCTACGCCGTGCGCGGCGACTTTGTGGTGATCACCATGCACCAGGTCAATCTGTTCAATAGTCAGGGGCGAATTCCGGTCGAGCGACAGGGGTTTTGAATGAGCGATAGACCCGACCTTGCGCCGGTCACGTCTTGGAATCAGGGCGCGCCTGCGATTAACGGGCCCGATGTCGTCGGCGCCTCCCGGGGCAAGCCGTTTCTCTACGCCGTGCCGACGACCGGCGAACGGCCCTTGACGTTTTCCGCCGAGGGCCTTCCGCCCGGCCTGCGCCTCGATGCCGCCACGGGGCATATTGTCGGCGGCGCGGAGCAAGAGGGGGAATGGCGCGTGCTCGTCGCGGCGAGCAATGGGCACGGGCACGCCGTGCGCGAACTCGAGATCGCCATCGGCAAGGGATTGGCTCTCACCCCGCCGATGGGCTGGAACAGTTGGAATGCCTGGCGGCGCTGGGTGGACGCGGACAAGGTGAAGCAGGCTGCCGAAGCCTTGGTGTCCCAGGGGCTGGCGGCGCGCGGATATGCCTACGTGAACATAGATTCGTGCTGGCAAGGCGCGCGGGGCGGACCGCGCAACGCGCTGCGGCCGAATCGGAAGTTCCCAGACATGAAGGGGTTGGCCCATTTTCTGCACGGCCTTGGGCTCAAGTTCGGGTTGTACTCGACGCCGTGGACAAAACCGTGGGGCTGCAGCGACGCTGAGGCCATCGCGGAGTGGGGCGGCCCGCCTTTGATGGGCAGCACCAGCGGCGAGCGCGACGAAGACCCGATCTACAACTCCATGCGCAATAGTTTGGTGTTCGGCTTCGTGCCGCACGACCGGTATGTGGGCCGGACCAAGCATGAGGCCGACGACGTGGCCGAGTGGGCCGAGTGGGGCGTGGACATGCTCAAGTACGACTGGCTGGGCACGGATCCCCTTTCGACCGAGCGCATGGGCCGTTTGCTGAGAGATTCCCCCCGCGACGTGATCTTCAGCATCTGCACGGACGCGCGGTTGAAACATGCCGAGACCTACACGCGCTGGTGCCACATGTTTCGCGGTATTCACGACACGGCCGACGAGTGGCCGTGGCTCGTGCGCAACCATTTCCATGCCGACGAGGTGACGAACGAAGACTGGCGGCCGCACATCGGCCCCGGACACTGGTACGATCTGGATATCCTGGCGCTCGGCCCGCAGTTCCAGGACCAGACCTCAACCCGGCCCAACCGTCTGACGGAACACGAGCAAGTCGCCCACATGACGCTCTGGGCGATCTACCCTTCGCCGTTGATTCTCAGTTGCGACGTGACCAAGCTGCGCGATTTCGAACTGCGGCTGTTCGCGAACGAGGAGGTTCTGGCCATTAATCAGGATCGGCTGGGCCGTCCGGCGCTGCGCGTGTTCGACCTGGGCGAGACCCCTCGCGACGGACGCCCGCCCCGCCGCCTGCGGGCCTACGCGCGCGAACTTTCCGGCGGCAAACTGGCTGTCGCGTTGTTCAATTTCGGCCCCGAAGAGGACTCGCTCGATTTGGATTTGGGGCTACTGGGCGTACCCGGCGCGCCGCGGGTGCGCGATGCGTGGGCGCGGCATGACATGGGCCGCCGCGAGGGCCGCCTCGTCGCGCGCGTGCCGTCGCACGGCGCCCGGCTGTTCGTGCTGACATGAGAGCCGCTTGCAAAACCCCTCGTCCTCCAAATGACGAAATCGCGGCGGGTTTTTGGTGTTTTGGGCGCACCTGAGGTGAGCCCACGGCTGTGTCAAGAAAGCCCACCACGGCTCGCGAGGACGATCGCCCCTCAGGTCGGCTCGTTCGGCATGCAAGAATGGAGGGCGAGCGTCCTCGCGAGCCGTTCTTGACGCAGCCGTGGAGGCGAGCCGTGAAGCGGGGATTCCCTCTCGACACTCGCCCCTTCGTCGTTTAACATACTCATACTAACGTTCTCGAAATTGTCTAGACAGATGTGTAGCCCGCTTCTGCCGGAAGCGGGCTCAGCCCGCGCTCGGCAAGCGCGGGCTACAGGGTGCGATGTCGAGACTACTGTGAGAACGTTAGTAGATTTCTGCGTCGCCTGCTCAACGCCATCAATGGCCGCCATGAACGATGAAGTCCAGAGTCTCATTCGTGAACAGGAAGACCTTTTCTGGTTTGTGCCTGACGCCGAAAAGGAGAACGTCGGCGTCGCCGTGCTCGTCG
>CALLML010000138.1 GCA_938005705.1 uncultured bacterium | reverse complement strand
GTGATTTGGCAGTCGGGACGCTTGCCGGCGATACGCGCGTGCGGCACTTCGACGAGGCGATAATTCCCGTGGCGCAGTTCTTCCGTCAACGCCCGCTGCTGCGCGGCGTCGAGTTGGAAGGTGAAGGAGGTCGGATTGGATGCGTTCATCCCGCGAGATTGGTATCACCAACGTTCGGCGACATCCAGCGCGGAATGCGGGCAATGAAGATCAAGGTTTCTGTTGCCGATACCGGCATGGCGGCGGCAGAAATCGGTCGGTCCGCCGCGGTGCATCGCCGAGGGAAAAACAGGATGGGTCAACGCAGGAAGAGGAGGCGAGACGGATGAGGCGGCGATCGGATTGAGAAGTCTGTAGTTTCGTCTTCGCAGTTTCGGTTTTCGAATTCCTATTTCCGCGCGCAAAACCATGTTGGGATTTGAGCCGGAGAGTGGAAATAATGGTGAAATGAAGATGTGTTTGGCAGCAAGAACATCCAAAACAACCGGAGAAGGCAAATGAAACGGCTAACGGTGTTGATGACTTTCGCTTTCATCGCGGGCGAGTTCTTGTCGTCGGCCCAAGCGCAGCAGACCCGTATCGCCGTCATTGACGAAATTCGCTATCCGACGGCGTGGCAGGAACAGAGTGTGGAGAGCATGATAAGCTCGCAGTATCGCACGCCGATCCCCGAGAATTTCGAGACTCGGCAGGTTGGGACCATTCTCGATGTAGGGGCCGTGGGCGCCGTGGGCAAGGCGGTGATTATCCGCAACCCGCCGCTCGTTTATCACGTTGTCTTTCCCGATGGCAGGGAAGCGCGTTTTTCGCCTGGACGGGTAACTGTGGTTAGGGGCGTGCCCTATCGCGGCCTCGGTATGAAGAACGGCTATTTCAGGGTTATGAATCTCAATACGCTGCAGGTTTTACGTTTTCGCATGCCAGGCGCAAGGGATTCTTGAACAGCGCGGGTAGCGCCCTCCGGATTTCTCAACGATACGGGACTCTCCGTCCGCGATCGCCGCGCAACATACTGGCGATCCTCGCGCGCTTAGCGCAGTGGCGGCGGCTTGGGGAGATTCTCGATGCACTTCAGCGACTTCGCCATCTCCTCGTCGCTCATGACGTAATTCGTCAGCTTTCCGGAGAAATAGGCGTGATATCCGCTGAGGTCCATCAGACCGTGGCCGGACCAGTTGAGGAGAATGACTCGTTCCTTGCCCTCATCTTGCGCGCGGCGCGCCTCGCGGATGGCGAGGGCGATCGCATGCGAGGTTTCCGGCGCGGGAATGTGGCCCTCCGTCCGGGCCCACAGCACTGCAGCCTCGTAGCATTCGAGCTGCGGCAGCGCATGCGCCTCGATCAGTCCCTCGCGTGCCGCGAGGCTCACCAACGGGGCCATGCCGTGATAGCGCAGACCACCGGCGTGAATGGGTGGCGGAATGAACGTGTGGCCGAGACTGTACATCGGCAACAGCGGGGTCATCATCGCCACATCGCCTGAATCATAGACGTAGGGCGCCCGCGACATGCGCGGGCAGGCCGCTGGTTCGGCGGCGAGAATGCGCATATCCTTCCCGTGAATCTTGTCGCACAAAAAGGGGAAGGTCAGACCGGCGAAGTTCGATCCTCCGCCCGCACACCCGATGAGGATATCCGGCTCCACGCCGATTTTTTCGAGCTGCTTTTTCGCCTCTAGGCCGATGATCGTCTGGTGCATGCAGACATGATTGAGCACGCTGCCGAGCGAATAGCGCGTGTTCTCTGACTGGACACAATCCTCGATCGCCTCACTGATGGCGATGCCGAGGCTGCCGGGTGAATCAGGCGTCTCCGCGAGGATTTTGCGTCCGACTTCCGTGTTCGTGCTGGGACTCGGTACGCACTCCGCGCCCCAGGTCTCCATCATAAACTTGCGGAACGGCTTCTGGTCGAAGCTGATCCGCACCATGTACACGCGGCACTGCAGACCGAACTGGCGACAAGCGAAGGCCAGCGCGCTGCCCCACTGGCCGGCGCCGGTCTCGGTGGTCAGGCGTTCGATGCCCTCCATCTTGTTGTAATAGGCCTGCGCAATGGCCGTGTTCGGCTTATGGCTACCGGCGGGCGACACCCCCTCATTTTTGTAATAGATGCGGGCGGGAGTCTGCAATGCGCGCTCCAGATTGCGGGCGCGGCACAGGGGCGACGGGCGCCAGAGCGCGAGTTTTTCGAGAATCGGCTCGGGAATATCCACCCAGCGCTGCTGCGACATCTCCTGCTCGATGATGCTCATGGGAAACACCCGGGCAAGCATGTCCGGCGTGACCGGCTTGCCGTCGGGTCCGAGCGGCGGCGGCAGGGGGTGGGGCAAATCCGCCTGCAAGTTATACCATTGGCGAGGCATTTCTTTCTCGTCGAGAAATACTTTCAACGGTTCGCTCATGGCAGTTCTCCGCGTAGGTTCGTTTTCAAGTTCCGGTTCAGACGACGTTGAGCGTCGGCACGTCTTCCGCCCCGCTCAGCTTCCGGGATGTTCGAGCGGGATTCCTGCCCGGCACAGGGGACATTCCGCCGGCATCCAGGTTTGAGGCGTCATTTTCAGGAGCCTGAAAAACGGCACCCCGAAATCCACGGTTCCACCGCTCCGGTCCACGAGGGCGGCAACCGCCACCACCGCCCCGCCGGCCCCGCGCACGATCGCAATGGTCTCCTGAACACGACCGCCGCGGGTGACGACATCTTCCGCCACGACGAAGCGTTCTCCGGCGCCGATGCGAAAGCCGCGGCGCAATACGAGGCGCTCGTCCTGTTTCTCCGCGAAAATCGAGCGCGCCTCCATCGCGCGTGCCAACTCATGGCCGACGAACAACCCGCCCATGGCCGGTGAGATGACGCTGACCTCCGAACCCAGGCCGGCGGTACGCACTCGCTCCGCCAGAGCGCCGCACAACCGCGCGGTGAGAACGGGGTACTGCAACACCATCGCGCACTGAAAATAGCGGTCGCTGTGGAGGCCGGATCGCAGCTCGAAATGGCCTTCGAGCAGCGCGCTCGTTTGGCGGAAGATCGTCAACACTTCGTCCTCGCTTAATGACGCAGCATCCTTCACGTCAACGGTTCGCTCCTTTCCAAGGTTTGGAAAACGTTCGTGCCGTTTTTTCCAAGGCTTGGAAAATTTAGGTCGCCCGTTTTCCAAAGCTTGGAAAGCGAGAGGATCGTGCCGCAAGCGTTGCCGACTTCACAAGTGAAAAATGGGGAGAGCGCTTCGATGGCGCCAGGCCGGTGAAGCAGAAGATCATCGCGTGAAGACCTCTATGGGCTTGTCCGCGCGGGTGGGGCAGCCAGGGCTCGATCTGGTGCGATACACGCAGTGGTGGAAGAAACGCGGAAGCCGAGAACGGGGGGGGAAAGGCTATTCGGAGAACATGATCGGACGCAGGTTGATCCCGTAGTTGATGCCAACCGAACCGATATTGGTCGTCGACAAAGGCACACTGTCTGTCCAAGGCGGAATAAGAGCCGATTCCCGGAACCCCAGGGGGGCGAAGGGTGCCCAGCCAATGGAGGCCGAAGATTCCGGAGTCCATCGCCCGAAGACGTGCGCGCCTGTTTGCGGGCTCAGCGTCTGCGGCGAGGGAGCGACCAGCCAGTGAAACGTGATCATGGCAAGGAAGGTCGCTGCAATAGTGTAACGGGCGAGCGGGAGGGAGAGGGTGGGAAACCAGCCCTGCAGCCAGCGGCGATCCTCTGCCCGTTCGGCGAGCACCCGGCGCCTCACCTGTTGCAATAACCGCTCGGACGCGTCTTCCGCGACTGACACGGTTCGCTGTTCCCGGAGCAAGCGGCGCAGCCGTTCATCGCGTTCCGCCCAGCGCCGACACCCCTCACAGGTTTCCAAGTGCGTGAGGAGTCTGCTATCCATCCGACCGACCACTATCGCCCGGCGGGCCCTACGACAGTTCATGAGACGTGCTCCGATAATAGGCTTTGCAACAACTGGCGCGCGTAAAAAAGACGGGATCTGACCGTGCCTTCCGAACAACCCATGACCCGCGCGATCTCTTCGTGAGGTAAACCCTCGATATCATGCAGAATCACAACGGTTCTGTGTTTTTCAGACAACGATTGCAGAGCTTCGTTCAATTTCTGATGCAACTCGGATAGTTGGGCGTCTCGCGCCGGCGTCCGACGAGTAATGAGGGCTCCCGCACCATTGTCAGGGGATTGAGTCCGGCCAAAAGTCTGCAACGGCACTTCCGCCTGCCGCCGACGTTGTTTGATGAAATTGAGGGCGGTGTTGACGGCGATGCGATACATCCAGGAGGAAAAGGCCGCCGCGCCACGGAATCCGCTCAGGGCGCGATAGGCTCTCAAAAAGGCAGACTGAGTGGCATCCTCCGCATCTTCCCGGTTTCCGACGAGATGATAAATCAGCGCATAGATGCGCCCATGATGCCGCCGGATCAGCTGATCGAAGGCCGTTATATCCCCGCGTTGTGCGCGTTCGACCAGTTGGCGGTCGTCGGCGTCATCCGATAGTCCAGAAGACGGGTTGTTTGAACGGTCCATGCGTTACAATGGCCGACTGGTTTTCCTTTTCCGCCCCCTTGCGCATGGCGCAGCGGCCGGCTCCTATCATACTATTCGGATCACGGAGAGTAAAGCCGGCGGCGAAATCTGCCATCCGCTGAGCGACAAAAGGGCCGAGACATGGCGGCCTGTTCAAACGGAATATTCGCATGGACGGATTCCGGTCTCTCGCGGCGAAGGGAGGACGCGGCGGTGTCTGACCATTGCCGCCATCACGCAGGCGGCGCAACGCGGTGCCCGCACGCGGCAGATTTGGCACCCGTAGCGGACGAGATTGAGGTGCAATTTTCGCGCGCCGCCGTCTTCGGATCCCTTCCTGGGCTGCGTACGCAACGTGACCATGGCTGTTGCGTCATCGAGGCGTAGCAGAGGCGCCAGTGTCAGGCAACCAAACCGCGCGTGGACAGCGGCGAGAATTGCGCGAATGCGCGGTGCCTGGGTATTCGCCGGCCCCGCCGATTGGATCGCTGTCGCCATCTAGGAATTCTCTGCCCTTTCGACCTCAGTCCACGCGCAAAACCGACGGCGCAAAGCGGCAAAGGCCCATGATGAATTCACTCAGACGTGTGCTGCGAAAGCACCTTCTGAATCTGTGCGTCGGGTGGCGGATCAGACGCGAGCCGTGCGGGGATGCCACAGACATGCCGCAGTAACGTTGCTGGCCGTCTACCACACTTCTTCGAACGTATCATTTCGCGGATGGAACGCATGGCGGAAAATGCAGCATAAGCCCTCAGCGGCGGTTCCCCCCCTGTTGCCGGCTCCCCCTTTCAGAGCGGAGGGGTCGGCGCCGTTGTGCCCAGGCCTGAAAAAAAGGAACCCCAATGCGATGCCTTCAAGCCGTGGAAAAACAAGATGGAAATTCATGCTCGCGGCCTTTATGCTCGAACAACATGAAAATCCTTGTCATCGGCGGCGGCGGACGGGAACACGCCCTGGTTTGGAAACTGGCGCGCGACACACCGGGTGCGCATCTCTACTGCTTGCCGGGCAACGCCGGCACGGCCGCCATCGGCGTCAATGTTCCCATCAGCGCGGAGGACGTTGGCGGCCTGCTCGCGTGGGCAGCGCGCGAAAGGCCCGACTTGACTGTCGTCGGCCCCGAAGCGCCACTTTGCGCGGGGTTAGCGGACCGTTTTCGAGCGGCGGGGCTGACGGTCTTCGGTCCCTCGGCTGCAGCCGCCCGTATTGAGGGCAGCAAACGGTTCGCAAAAGAGGTCATGCACGCGGCCGGCGTGCCGACGGCGGCAGCGGAAGTCTTCACCGATAGTGGGGCGGCCAGGGTCTTCATTCGGAAAAAGGGCGCGCCGCTGGTGGTCAAGGCGGACGGCCTCGCCGCCGGCAAGGGCGTGACGGTATGCGACACCATCGAAGAGGCCGAACACGCGGTGGCTGAGGCGCTCGATCGTCGGGCGTTCGGCGATGCCGGCTGCGAGGTACTCATCGAGGAGTGTCTGGTTGGTGAGGAGGCCTCGGTTCTGGCGCTGGTGGACGGGGAGCGCGCCTTCCCGCTGGCCTCCGCGCAGGATCACAAGCGCGCTTTCGATGGCGACCGTGGCCCCAACACCGGCGGTATGGGCGCCTATTCGCCTGCGCCCGTCGTGCGAGATGAGCTATGGCCTGCGATCCGTTCGCGCATCCTTGATCCAACGCTCGCGGAGCTGCGCCGGCGGGGCATCGAGTATCGAGGGATTCTCTACGCCGGGCTTATGATCACGGCGGAGGGGCCAAAGGTGCTGGAATTTAATTGCCGTTTCGGTGATCCCGAGACACAGGCGATTCTGCCGCGATGGGACGGCGACCTTGGCGTCGCGCTGCTCGCCTGCGCGCGCGGACGGCTCGATCCCGCTGCTGTTCGCTGGCGCCCTGAAGCGTGCGTGAGCGTGGTGTTGGCCGCCGGCGGCTATCCCGGCTCCTATCGCAAAGGCGATCCGATCGAAGGCCTGGAGGAGGCATCACAAATGCCCGGCGTGACGGTTTTTCATGCCGGCACGGCGATACGCGACGGACGCGTGGTGACAGCGGGCGGACGGGTATTGAACGTCACCGCGCTCGGCGCAGATATTCGTGAGGCGCGGGACCGTGCCTACGCGGCGGTCGAACGCATCCGTTTTGCCGGCGCACATTTCCGGCGCGATATCGCCGCGCGGGCGTTGCGCGCTCGAGAGTCTTAAAACCAGCGAAAGGACCAATATAACGATGAACGAAAAAAACTCTTCTCCGATGGTAGGTATCCTGATGGGCAGCGCGAACGACTGGGCTGTGGTGAAGGACGCGGCCGTCACGCTGGAGAAATTCGGTGTCGCCCACGAAGTGCGAGCGATTTCGGCGCACCGAACGCCCGACCTGGTGGCCGAATACGCCCGGACGGCGGAGGCGCGCGGCCTGCGCGTGATCATCGCGGCGGCGGGGGGCGCGGCGCATCTGGCCGGTGTGGTTGCCGCGCATACGCCGTTGCCGGTGATCGGCATCCCTGTCGAAGGCGGCGCGCTCGGCGGACTCGACGCGCTCCTCTCCATGGTTCAGATGCCTGCCGGCATTCCGGTCGCGACGGTCGCCTGCGGAAAATCTGGCCCAACCAACGCCGCCCTGCTGGCCGTGCAGATTCTCGGCGTCGGTGATGCTGAGATGCGCCGAAAATTCACCGAATACAAACGGTCGCTGCGCGATAAAGTTGTCGAGTCAGATGCGAAACTGCAGCAGGAATTGGGGCGCCGTGGTTAGGCCGCGATGTTCGACCCTATGGCGTGCCCTCCTGGGCCTCGCATGGGTGACGGGGCGATTGGCGGCACAGGAGGCGGACTCCCCCCCGCCGAGCGAATCCTTTCCGGCAACGACCGTGGAAATCTCCGGCCCGGCGGAAGGAACCACGGAAGGGACCGCGCCAGCCGCCGAAGCAACGCTGTCCGCCATCTCGGACTGGTTTCATCGGACCTTCGAGGTATTGCGCGAAAAAGGATTGGCCGGCGACGAGACCGCGGTGCGGCGTGCCTGGATCGAGGCATTGACGCGCGTCGCTGACCCCGGCGCGCAGGTGTTCGCGCCGGACAAGGCCCCCGCCGAGGGCGACGCGCCGGACGCGAAGCCGCCGTTTTGCGAAACCGAGCCGCTTCCGCGCCAGTTGGTCCGCATCGAGGTGAAGACGCTGGCGTCGGGCGCCGGGCTGGCGATCGGCGCGGCGATTGACCAGGCCTTTCGAGAAGGTGCGGCGGGCATCGCGCTGGACCTACGCCGCGCCGGCGGCTACAGCCTGGCGGATATTGGCCATGTGGCGGCGCGATATGTCACCGGGTCCGAGGCCGTTTTGGAGGTTCATGATTTGAAGGATCAGGTCATCGAACGCGTGATGGCCTGGGGCGTTTCGTTGACGCGCGGACGCCGGAGGCCACCCATGATCGTGCTGGTCGGCCCGGAGACGCGCGGCGCCGCGGAGGCGCTGGCGGCGGCGCTGGACCGCCGTCCCGGTGTCATGACGATCGGGCAGGAGACGGCGAATGACCCTCCCATTCGGGAGACCGTGATGCTCCCCGACGGCTGGTCGGTTCGAGTGGCGACGCGGCGTATTGTCTTCCCGGATGGCGGTGCGCTCGATGCCACACACCGTTTCGTGCCGAGACGGAAGTTGCCTTCGGACTTGCACCCCGAGCCCGATGAATTGGAAGGCAACGGGACTTCACTCGATCGCCGCAAAACTGTTCCGCAGGAGGCGGAGGATCGCCGGTTGCGCGATCGCGTGCGAAACGATCCCGAACTGCGCATTGCGGTGGATTTGCTGCTAGCACTGGCGGCGCTTCAGCCGGAGGCCTAGACGGCATCGGCTATTTCTGGTCGGACCCATCGCCGAACGGCCCATGCGCCAATGGCATTGACGGCGAGGGCGAAGGCCACCACCAGAAACATGCCGGCGGTGGCGTTCCCCGTCGCATAGACCGCTCCGGACCCCACCAAAGGACCGAGAAACGCGCCGACGCCGATCATCGCCTCGTGCAAGCCGCCCTGCGTCGCCTTGGCCTCACCGGCCTCCAACGTATAATAGATCGAAGCGTAATATGTCAGTCCGAAGGCCGCGCCGAGCAGCGCAAGCGCGGGCAAAACGATCAGGGGGGTAGGCCAGGCATAAACGATGCCCACGAAGAGCGGCGCTGCCCACAACGCCGCTCGGCTCCAGCCTGGGTGGTCGTGCCATCCCTCCCATTGCCAGAGCACATAGAAGGAGACGCAGCGTGTCAGGAAGAACGCGACGGTCATCCAGAGCGCGCGAGAGGCGTCCCATCCCATGCGTTGCGCCAGATGCGGCAACAGGGCGAAAAACGACCATTGCAGCAGATAAGCGAGACTGTTGCCGATCCACGAAAGAATCATGAGCCGGTAGCGAACCACCCCGCCTCGAGGCGCTGATTTTACGGGGCTTACTGGAGAAGCGGATACTTCCAGCGACGAATTCAACGGCAATCCGGCGCCGCGGCCGAATACGAAACGGAGCGACCACGCCAACGCGACCGCATGGAGGACACCGGCGCCCCACACCACGGCGTCTTTACGCCAGCCGACCAGTGCGCCGCTGAGCAACAGCGCCAACGTGTTTCCGCCGGACCAGACCATGTTGTAGATGCCGACTCGGCGGGGGACTTTCAGGGGAGAAGGCGCGTGCAGAATCGCCCCCTCCAGCGCGGTCCAGGTCGGCGCCACGAGCAGGCCGTACACGGCCATCAGCATGAACGGCGCGGCGGAATGTACGGAGAGCCATCCGATTCCCAAAATCACGGACAGCAGGACAAGCGCCCCTCGCAAAGTGCGGTCGAGCCCGATGCGATCAGTCCACCTTCCGCCCCAGCGCGCGCCGACGGCGTAGACGAGACCGTTCAGCGCCCCGAGCAGAAGGTTGGTGACGTTGTCATATCCGAACCGAGCGCGCGTCCAGAAATAGACGGAGCAACCGAGTAACGTAGCCGCGACGGAGTTGACCGCAGCGACAATGTAGTAATCGGTCAGCGTACCCCGCGTCTGGCCGGGCGGGGACTCTGAGGGCATGTCGGGCATGGTGGAAGGATTATTATCGGTTTTCTTCGCAACGCGATAAAAATGGAGCCGATGGCCCTGTTGGGAAATGAGCGGCAAATAAAGGCATCGGCGAAGGGAGGCGAACATCGTTGACCCCAGCGCCCCCGCGCCAATCGCCGGTTTTTCTCGCCCTCCTCAAAAAAATACGAATTTTTCGACTCTTTAGGTCTTGACGCGGGTATAGGTTGCGGTGTATAAGACCCGCATGAACTTCGAATACCCCCCCTCGCTCTTCAGTTCGGA
>CALLML010000137.1 GCA_938005705.1 uncultured bacterium | reverse complement strand
GCGGGGACGGAAAGGAGCAAGTGATGAGCCGATTGCGCTGTGGGGAATGAGTGGTAAATACAGGTGTCAGCGAACGGAGACGAACATCGTTTACCCCAACGACCCCGCGCCAATCGCCGTTTTTTTCTCGCCGCTCCCCCAAAACACGATTTTTTCGACCCCTCAGGTCTTGACGCGGGTATGTGTTGCGGTGTATAAACCCCGCATGAACTTCGAATACACCCCCTCGCTCTTCGGTTGGGGTCGGCTCGCCGCCTCGCCCGACCTCCCAACCGTCCGACGCTTCTTCGGGCCTTACCGGTCGAGAAGCTCCTGAGCGCGTCGCGGAAGCGCCGCGGCCGCGGCCGCGACGACTATCCGGTCAAGCGGCTGTTGTTCTGCGCGCTGCTCCAGCCGCTTTCTGATCTCGGTTCATGTTCTTCCTTTTCATGGTATCTCCTCCGGTTCGCACACAAGATTTTTTTACATCCTTTCCGGCGATTCCGCGGGCGACGAAGAAATTTGAGCGGCTATATCGGGGGCGGACGGCGGTGGAGCGGGTGGCGGGGCGGCTGAAAGTGTTCTGGGGGGTGGATGACGGGAACGTGGGCGGCGGGGCGGCGTTTCATGCGCGCGTGGGTTTGGTGATGCTGGTGCACATCGGACTGGCGACGTTACTGGCGCAGGGAGGTGGACAAAGGTCCGGGAAACGGCTGGGACAGACGCGATTATCGCCGGTCACGCAAGCTCTGAGCCGGTAAGCGCAGTCCGAAACTCGGAGAACAACGGCCGAGGAGGATGAAGTCTATCCCGAGGGCGCTGTTCGGAGACTGACGCGACGGTTGGGAAGGCGGAAACCGAGGTTTTTCGGTCGCATTCTGAAGATTTTTGCTCCTTCCCGCATTCCGACCCCTCATCTCACCCCTCAAAACAATCCACAGCGCAATCGGCTCGTGGATGCATCCGTCCGGAAACGGCGGTCGGAGCGAATGGACGGCGCACGAGCGAAAAGCCGAGCACTGCGTTTAAAAAGCGAATAGTCCGCAAAAGATCCGCCCTGACGAGGCCATTTTCCTCTTTTTTCAGTGGCGAGGGATAGGAACGGGATTCTCCTCCTCCGATAACATTTCCGAACGCAAGGTTTTCAGACACTCCTGCAATCGCCCTTCTTCGGCAGTTCCGGCGCCGGCCCACAGGAGTCGGCCATCGAGACCAATGACGAAAACGTGGGTGTGGCCCTTCTGATATGCGTAAGACTCTGAGACGGCGCCCGTCCAGTCCAATAGCACACGGTCGCTCTCCGGGCCACGGAATAGCCGCCGCACCACCGGACGCAGGAACGGGGGCACTTCTTTCAAAGTGGCTACACCTCGTATATCAATTCGTTCCCCCCAGGCATCATGCAGCCGACGCACCCACTCCGCCAGATGCCGAGAACCTTCCCGATCCGCAAATATCAGCACGGTGGGGCGGGCGCTGGCGGATGGGACCTCATGAAACTGGCCGCGCGCATCGGTGAGAACGAATCGCGGGGCGGCACCTCCAACTTCGATTGCCTGCCCTGTTGCCAAACACCCTGTCAAGAATAGCACCAATATCGACCATCTCATATGTCTTCAAAGAGTTAACTGTCGATGAGTGCCCGATTTTCCTCTTTTTCTCTATTTTTATTTTTTTGCGCGAACCGAGTCCAAGCGAATGTAGGATCTACCACGAAAAAAACTATTGCGCGATCTTGAATAATGGCTAGCATCCCATCAAAACGTCATCCATGCCACTAGGGGATTTCGGATGAACCGGCAGCCCCTCCAACTGCGTAGCGGCCTAACGAAAAATAAACGGATTGAAACCAAAAGGCCTCTACAACGATCTTCCTCTCGCATCATTCGAATCAAATTACACGGGAAACCGGCATCAGTCCTAGCCCCCAAGCGTCCATCCCGGACTGTCATTGCGAGTGCCGGCGAGGCCCGGGAGTATGCACTGCTGGACAGTGTGTATGATGCGGCTTTGATTACGACGATGGACGGCGTTGTGGTCTCGGCCAATAGCCGCGCGGTATCCTTCTTTCAGTATTCCCGCGCCGAAATGCGCGGTTTTGCGATTGAGCAGCTCCTCAATCGAGTCGAGACCGATCTGTTATCGCGATTACGGCCACATCTGGAACAGAATCGTTTTGTCCTGATCCAATGCTATGGGGTTCGGAAAGACGGCACCGCTTTTCCTGCCGAAGTTGCCGCCAATCATTTACGAAGGCCCAATGACCGGATTTGTTTTTTGGTGCGTAATATTACGGCGCGCAAACAACAGGAAGACCAGCTGCGTACGGTCAGTCTGGCGATGGAAAACGCCCCCGTCGGCATCGCGGCTATCACGACCGACGGTCTTATTCAGTATGCCAATCCGTCCTTCGTACACGTCTTCGGTCTTGACGCAAGGGTTTCGCCGATCGGTCTTCGTTTCACCGATCTCATTGCGGATTCTGATCTTGCCGCCAATCTGCTGCGCGAAGTCATTGTTGGCCAACGGGAATGGACGGGGGAAATGAACGCGCGCCGCCCGGATGAAAGTCTGATACCTATCCGCGTGACCGCCAACTGCAACCGTGATTCAGAAGGCACGGTGTCCGGCGCTGTGCTGTCCGTCCTGGATATCACGGATGCAAAACGTTCGGAAGAACTTTTACGGAAGACCGCCCGGCAGGAAGCCATGCTAGCCAGCCTGACCGCGGCATGTCATCACCTTGCGCAACCGGCTACGGTGATTCTTGGCCATCTCGACCTGCTGACCCAGGAATTAGACACGAAATCACGGGCGCATGTGTTGGCGCGCGGCGCCGCCGATGCGGCACACCAGCTGGCCTGTCTCCTTCACAAGCTCAATCGCGTCGAGGACTACCGCACCACGCCCTATCTCGAAAGTGCTCCGGCGACAGACCCCGAAAATCGGATGTTGGACATATGAGCCTTACGGCGCCAACCCCAAGCGCCGAACCGCATCCTCGACACGACACCCCCTAAGACAGATGATCTTTACGCGCGCGTTTGCGCCTGATTGGATGCTCACCTGTTTGGGAGGTATCTTCAGCTGATCTGCCAGCCAGCGCGTGAGCGCCGTATTGGCGCGTCCCTCAACCGGCGGCGCGCGCAGACGAATCTTCAGCATATCGCCTATCACGCCGGCGAGTTCGTCTTGCGCCGCCCGCGGAACGATCCGCACGCGCAATACGGCATTGCCCAGACGGTCTTCCCCAACCCAACTCACATTGAACCTCCGGAGCAAATCCTGTAAGTTCGCGACATGAGTGGATTATTCATCGAGCGATTATTGGACAATCCTTGGTTTTTCTTTTCCTGGTCGCTGATTATTGTCTTTTCGATCTGCGTCCACGAATATGCCCATGCGCGCGCCTCGGTTGCCCGCGGAGACACAGCGGCCGCAGGCCATCTGACCTTGAATCCTTTCGTCCAGATGGGCCCGATTTCGCTGGTCGCTCTGCTCGTGATGGGCTTCGCGTGGGGCGCTGTTCCCGTACGAGGCGACGCGCTTTGGCGGCGGAGCGACCGCGCCTGGGTCGCCGCCGTCGGTCCGTTGGCCAACCTCGCGCTGTGCGCCGCCTTCAGCGCCCTCACAGCGGTCGCGGTCCGGCTGCTCGGCTCCGCCTCGCCCGCCGCGTCGTTTCTACTACTGGCTACGCAGGCCAATGGCATTCTTTTCATGCTGAATCTTCTGCCGGCCCCCATGCTCGATGGCTGGTCGGTGTTCGCTCTTTTCCTGCCGATCATGGACGAGTGGCGCCGACGCTATGGCACGACGCTCTCCTGGGTCGTGCTTTTCCTCCTGTTGGCCACTCCAATCGCCGATCTGGTCTGGAGCGCAGGCGCCGGCATGGCCGGCCTTTTCATTCGGCTCTCAATCCGTATTCTGCGCGTTTGAATTCCTAGATGTGCGGGCGACCGCATCGTCGTACACATCCTTCAAAGACTGTTCGATAGAGATTTCCGGTCGCCATTCCGTGTCGCGGGCGATACGCGTGGTATCGAGCCGAGGGCCGGCATCCGCCGGCCGATAGCGGGCTGGATCGACGACGATTCGTGGATGAACCCCGGCGACCGCGCACAATCGCTCCAGAATACCACGGACACTCAGCCTCCGTCCAGACGCCAGATTATACACACGTCCTGGCACGCCTCGTTCAAGCAACAGACGATATCCCCGGACGACATCTCGTACGTCAATAAAATCTCTGATGCTATCCAGATTTCCGACCCGCATCTCCGCCTCGCGCCGACCGGCGGCAATTTCCGCCAGTTGCGTGGCGAAAGAAGAAACGACGAAGTCGGTAGATTGTCCGGGCCCAATGTGATTCACGGGGCGCACAATCACCACGGCCATATCATATTGAACTCCGTAATACGACACGACCATCTCTGCCGCCAGTTTCGAGAGGGCATAGATCGAGTCCGGCTCAGGCGCCGCTTCCTCTGAAATCGGTTCGCCCTGTGGGCATCCGCCATACACCTGTGCCGTGGAAACAAAAAGTATCCGAACGCTTGGGTGCCGACGGCGCAGTATCTCCATCAGACGCAACGTCCCCTCGACATTCACTCGAAAAGTCCGCTCGGGTTCAGCCTCCGCACGGGGAACCGATGAAAGACCCGCCAAATGCACCACGGCGTCGGGTTTGAAACGATCGAAGGCCGCGGAGAGGTCTTCCGCATTCTCCACAGAGCCCCTGACGAGCGGAAGAGCGTCCCCGGATTCATGGATATCCAGCCCTACCGGCATCAGACCAGCGGCGCGTAATTCTCGAGCAAAATGCCGTCCGACAAATCCCGAGGCCCCGGTTAACAACACGGTCTTCATTGTTGCGGGCATTCTTGCGATGTGGCCCAGCATTGGTGGAGATAGTCCGCGGCGCTCCGCAGAGCCTCAGCCAGCGTGTCTGGTGCAGGTTCGATCACCTTAGGAATAGGTAATTTCGCCGCTTTCGCAAAGCTGGAGAAATCCACGGTCCCACCCGGCGGCATCAGATGGTCTGTTGCGGGAAATCGGACGTCATGGATATGCATGCCGACGGTGTATGGCAACACCCGTTCGAACAGGCGTTGATGATTGATAAATCCTGCGTGCTCCCGAATCTGGCCGTGGCCCGTGTCGTGCCAGTAACCCAGGGGAGCGCCTTGGAATTCCTCCAACATCGTTTTCCACTCCATCTCCGTCGGCACCGCCTCCCATGCAGGGAGATTCTCCAGCGCCAACGTGACCCCGCTTTCTTTCAGGACGGGCACGAGTCTCTCGACGGTCTCCCGCAAGGCGTCTAGATGACGACGCACTCGGCGTTCCCGGCGCCATTCAATGCGACTTCTGAGGCGCTGCACGGCGCGGGAGTCCGGATCACGCTGCAACTCCTCTAGCAATCGCGGCATCAGCGGCCGCCAATGGCGAACATAACCACCGTGGGCAACTACCACGTGCGCGCCGCACTCGGCAGCAAATCGGATGGTCCGAATCGTATGCTCTACGGCTCGATCCCGTGTAGCGCGATCGAGATCGGAAAACAGGAATATCTCTGGGCTTCCTCTTGGCGCCCCCATCGGTACGGGGCAATAATTGTGAACACTCACCACGCGAACAGCCCCCTCACGAATCCGCCGATGAAGACCGGATACCAGGTCGCGCCTCAAATCGTACCCGATCTCGATCATCGAAAAGCCTAGCGCCAGGATTTCATCCACCATCGCCGCGCCGTCCGTATGCCGGCGCGCATTCCAACGTGTCGAAAGGGCCAGATCCGACCAGCTAAAAGAAACATCAGACCGGGAAGAACGCTCGCTCTTCCCGGTCTGTCCATCGCCCGAGTTCATGCGCGGCGCGCACGTCCGCGCGCACGCGCGGATTTACGCCGTCTCTTCTCTGAAGGCTTCTCAAAATGTCGCCGAGCGCGGATTTCCCGCATAATGCCCTCACGGTCCAGCTTTTTCTTCAACCGCCGCAGGGCCTTGTCTATGGTCTCGCCCTTGCGGACCTTCACTTCTGACGTCACCCAGATCACACCCCTTTCCCGTCTATCTTAGTAAATGACATCGGACACTACCAAAAAAACGGCGTCTATGATAGTATTTTTTTCTCATTTTCGGTCAACCGTGGACGATCGGAGCCGAGTCGATTGCGCTGTGGGAAATGAGCGGCAAATAAAGGCGTCGGTGAAGGGAGGCGGAAATCGTTTACCCCAATGCCGCAGGGCCATTCGCCGGTTTTCCTCGCCCCTCCTGAAAAAATACGAATCGCCTTTTCAGGGTTTGATGCGGCTATTGGTTGCGGTGTAAGGCCCGCAGGAACTTCGAATACACCCGCTTCGCTCTTTGGTTGCGGCACGACGAACGCCGAGGCGGAGGGCGATGGCCGTGAGGTGGAGGCCGTCGGCCGGAGAAGCAATCCGGACCGGATTAGACGTCGCGCTCCGTGGAGACGGCTTGTTCGGCGCCTTATCCCGGAATATTCACGAAGGGGCATGAAATAGTTGGAAAATAGTATTGGAAAACCTCTGTAACATGCGATCGTTTAGTCCGTTACACAAAACGGCATGCGAGGTTTTCCAATGACTGATACTCCCACAGACTGTCTGCTTTTTCCAGACCTTTTTCACAAGCCCCTTCACGTCCGCTTTTCAGACCAGCGTCTCTCCA
>CALLML010000136.1 GCA_938005705.1 uncultured bacterium | reverse complement strand
CCGGCGTACGATGGCCATGATCCTCGGTTTCGCGCTGCTCTTCGCTTATGTCGTGCTCGCGATCCAATTCGATTCCTTCCGGCTGCCGATTCTGGCGATGCTCAACATCCCCTTCGCCCTGACCGGCGCGTTCGCCGCGCTCTACCTCTTTCAGATCCCCATCGGCGTTACGGTCATGATCGGCCTGGTGGTCATGATGGGCGGCATCGCCTCGCAGGGCGTCGTGCTGCTCACCCTGGCCGAGGAATACCGGCGCGGCGGTCTGGCGCCGCTCGACGCGGTGGCGCAAGCGGCGCCCATTCGGCTGCGTCCGATCCTGATGACGCAGCTCACCACCGTGCTCGGCCTGCTGCCGCTGGCATTGAACCTCGGCGAAGGCGGCGACATGCTCCAACCCATGGCGATCGCCGTGATCGGCGGTCTCTTATATTCGCTATTGCTGACGCTGTTCTTTTTGCCGGCGGCCTATGGCGTCGCGATGCGCCGCTGGGCAGAAAACCGACGGAGTCTCGATGCGGCCTTGACCAGCGGTGAGCCCGTGAGGGCCACGCCGTAGGGTGCGAGCTTGCGCGCGCCGCGAGGAGAGACTCGTGAAGAAGATGGGGAACATACGAAGGGAGTTCGTGGAATGAGCGCTGTATTGCCCGAGACATACGCGACGTGGAAAGGTGCACCGCGGGAGAAGATTGACTGGCATCCGACCATTGATGAGAGCCGGTGTACGGGGTGCGGCATGTGCGTCACGAGTTGCGGCCGCGAGGTGTTCGATTTCGATGCGGCCCGGAGCAAGGCCGTCGTGGCGCGCCCCCTGCATTGCGTGGTGGGGTGTTCGTCGTGCGAATCCTGGTGCGTGTTTGGCGCGATCAGCTTTCCCGACAAGCAACGCGTTCGAGATTTCATCAAGGAACACAAAATTTTGGCGCTCGCCAAAAAACAGTTGGAAGAACGACGCAAGAACGGCGCGTGAATCATCTTCAGGAGCTGGCAATGCCGCGAAGGGGTTCGATATGGTTGCCAATGTGTATGGCGGGCGTGGCGTCAGCCTTCGCGCAGGACGTGCCGCTCCCGCTTGCGGCGTTCGATGAAGAAGTCGCGGGATGCCGCCGCGTGATCGGGCAGTGCTGCGCGATCGTGCAGGATATGGCGAAGGAAAAGGAACTCGACGCCGCAGCGCAGACGAAGGGGCTGACGCTGCTCACCGAGGCGCAGAAGCAATGGACGACGATCGAACGCGCGTACGCCGAGCCTTCGCCGGCAGAATATGCGCGCGATCCCGAATTCAAGGCCCGGCTGCGGGACATCGCCAACGCCCTCGAAGATATGCAACGGGCGCTTGCGTCCGGCGATCCGCGCCGCTCCATGCTGCCCTGCGGTTTCGCGTGCGGTCAGTTCGCGCATGCGCGAGCAAAACGGCGTGAACCACGTGCTCGACAGACTCCATCAACTGTGGATGAATCTCCGAACCCACGAGGCGTTCTTCAATGCCCAGGGTTGTGCCGCTGTGTGGCCGCGTCTGGCGTCACTGCTGCAAAAGAGCGACGTCGCGTTGGGGGCGCCGCCGCCCTTTCCGCTGGAGCATTCCCCGGCGGCGGTCTACGCCGGCGCCCCGCTGGAGCTGCCGCGCGACACGGATCGCCGCGCGATGGCCACGGCCGCGGCAAAATGTGGATTCAGGATGAACGCACGAGCGCCGGGAGCGCTCTAACCTAAAAGAAAGGAAGCGACGGAAATGAAAAAAATCCAAATCCTTGGCCCGGGATGTCCGAAGTGCAAGCTGCTGACCGCGAACGCCGAACAGGCCGCGCGCGAACTTGGCATCGAGGCAGAGATTTCGAAAGTGGAGAAAATCTCCGATATCATGAAATTCGGCGTAATGACCACGCCAGCGTTGGTCGTGGACGGCCAGGTCAAGAGCGCCGGCAAGGTGTTGAGCGCGGAAGAGATCAAGAAACACCTGGCGTGAACAGCGCCCGCGCGAGCGGGGTGGGGGAGCGGCCATGTTCGAAAAAATTCTGTTGGCGACCGATCTTTCGGCCGCGTCGGATCGCGTGATTTGCGCCGCCGCCGGGCTGAAGAGGCTGGGCACGCGCGAGGCGTTGCTGGTGCACTGCCTCAATATCCGCGACGTCGGCGCGCTGGCCAATCGCCTGATCGAATTGGCGAAACCGGCGCTGGAGCGGCAGCGGCGGGCGTTGGAATCGCGCGGATTGAAGGTCGAGGCGCGGCTGGCGCTCGGATCGCCGGAAATCGAAATCGCTCGCGAAGCCGAGGAACACCATTCGGAACTGATCGTTGTCGGCTCGCACGGCGAGACGACGGCGGCGGAGGTGTCGCTTGGCGGGGTGGCGAATCTGATCATTCAGCACGCCGCGCTCCCCGTACTGTTGCTGCGGCTGCCGTTGCAGGGCGAAGCCGGGCGGCGCGTCTGCGAAGAGTGGGAATGCGATTGTCTCCGCAAGGTTTTGTTTCCCACGGACTTTTCCGACAACGCGGAGCATGCGTTCCAACTGCTCGCGCGCCTCGTCGAGCATGGCGCACGGGATGTGGACCTCCTCCATGTGCAGGATCAAACGCGCATTGACCGGCACCTTAAGGAACGCTTGGCGGAGTTCAATGCCATTGATCGCGAACGGCTGGAGCGCATGAAGCGAAGGCTCGAGGAAAAAGGGGCCCTGCGGGTGGGCATTGAAATCCCCTACGGAGCGCCGAAAAAGGAGATTGTTGCGCGCGCGGAGTCGGGCGGGTATTCGTTGGTGGTGCTGGGTAGCCAGGGGCGCGGCTATTTCGGGGAGATTTTCCTGGGCAGTGTCAGCCACTACGTGGCTCGTCGCTCGCCGACGCCGGTGCTCCTCGTGCCTCCCCCGCGATGAAGCACACCCAAACCTTGCCGAACCGGGGCGTTCCGCGCTGTGTGCCGGCCTTCACTGGATTCGTGATCCTTGGCGAGAAAGAACACTCGATGGAGAGCCTATGAACAAGAACATCATTTTGGCCGTGGTGATCGTCGCCGCGGCGGCGGCGTTGTATGTCGGAAAGCGGATCCCGCGCGAAGAAGGTGGGAAAGCGGAGGCGCCGGCCGCATCGGCGCAGGAGACGCTCGCGCGAGTCGGCGAGCGGGAGATCCGCCGCGCCGACCTCGATCGTTTCATTGCCGGGCTTCCGGCCGCGGAACGCGAGTCGGCTCAGGAAGACCGGGAAGCGGTGCTCGACCACTTGATCCGGCGCGAACAGCTCCTGCTCGCGGCACGCGCCGATCGCGGTGAATCGCCGGCGGCGACTCCGGCGGCGGCAGGCGAAAGCCCCGAAGATGCCGAGATTCAGGCGTGGATCGAGGCCCGCCTACGCGATGTGCCGGCGCCGACCGACGAGGAAATCCGTGCTTTCTTCGAGGAGCGAAAAGCGGAGATGCCGCCGGGGATTGAGTTCGACCAAATTTCGCGGCAACTCGCGGATTTTCTGACAGAGCGTCGCCGCGTCGAGCGGTTCGAGAAACTGTTGGCCGATGTCGAGGCGCGTTTCCCGGCGCAGCGTTTTGCGGAGGCGATCGCGCGGCTCAATCCGCCGCCCGCGGAAGGTGATATTCCCCCGCCGGGTGCGCCGCTGGGCATTCCACGGCTGGTCTCCCTGGGCGCGGACGCCTGCGTCCCCTGCAAGATGATGGCGCCCATTCGCGAGGAGATCAAAGCCGATTACGCCGGCAAACTGCGGGTGGACTTTATCGATGTCTGGAAGGATCGCCGCGCGGCGCGGCTCTATCGGATTCGCGCTATTCCCACGCTGATCTTTTACGCGGCGGACGGGCGCGAGATCGGGCGCCGCGAGGGCTACACGCCGAAGGATCAGATCCTCGCGGTATGGCGCAACGCGGGCATCGAGCTCTGATCCGCCATGTTGCAAGAACTCTTCACCGCACTGACGCGCGCGATCGAGGGATCGCCGCTGGTGGCGCTCTCCGCCGCGCTGGTTTGGGGCGTCTTGAGCATCCTGCTCAGTCCCTGCCATCTTGCGAGCATACCGCTGATTATCGGCTTCATTGACGAGCAAGGTCGCATCGAGCCGCGCCGCGCGTTTTGGATCTCGCTGCTTTTTTCGCTGGGCATTTTGGTCACGATTGCGCTGATTGGCGTGGCGACCGCGTTGGCCGGGCGGATGATGGGCGATGTGGGGCGGTATGGCAATTACGCCGTGGCGCTGATTTTCCTCGTCATCGGATTGCATCTCTTGGAGGTGATTCGCCTGCCCTTAGGCGGGCCGGCGCAGGTGCGCACGGATCGCAGAGGGCTGGGCGCGGCGTTTCTGTTGGGGCTGGTGTTTGGCGTGGCGCTGGGGCCGTGCACCTTCGCCTACATGGCGCCGATGTTAGCGGTCGCTTTCCGCCTCTCGGCGGCGGACGCGGCCTATGGCGCGCTGCTCTTGCTGCTCTACGGCGTCGGTCATTGCGGCGTCATTGTCGCTGCCGGCACGTCCTACGAATGGATCGAGCGTTATCTCCAATGGAACGAGCGCTCGAAGGGCGCTGTCTGGGTGAAAAAGGCCTGTGGCGTCCTCGTCATCCTCGGCGGTCTCTGGGTGCTCTACACCGCGCCGTGAAGTGGGCGATGATGCATTATCCGCTCCTGGTTCCGGCCAAACCGGTTCGTTCCAGAGCCAAGAGGGGGGGCTGCCGGACTCGATCAATCGCGCCGAGTCGCGATGCTTGAGGAGTAGGGTCATGTGTCCGGATTCCACTATTGCCGAACCTTGCGTTTGGCAGGCGATGGAGACCGAACCAGTCGCGCGGCGCGCCTCCGCCCTTAGGATTTCGGCGCGGGATGCAGCGGCGCAACAAACAGAAGTCCGAGGTCTGAGCGGCGCGCCCAACGGCCCCGCTCCTGGCCAACGGTCGGGGGCGGCGGCCCGCCAGGCCGAAACGCGTTACGGAGAGTACGAGCGGAACAGGGAGAATCTAGGCAGAGAATATGGAATTTAGCGAGACGAACTCATGGCGACACAGTTGATACGGAGGAACCAGAAACGATGTATCAGTAAGCATAAACCGTAGACCGCACTCACGTCGAGAATGGGTCGAACATGCGCGATTTGAACGAAGTCGCGCAATCCAATCGGAGCCGTCGTAGCGGTGGGCAGAAACTATGGGCACGACATGATCGTTGCGCAGCGCGGGCCTTTGGGTGAGGCCTTTGGGCCCCAACGAAGCGGGATGGAACACCGAGTTGCCAAAGGTGGCTGAAATATGCGATAAGAACATTGTTCAGTGTCAGACGATTCTGAATGGCATCACAAGAAAGCACAATGGATACCATCACCGTAGCGGGACCAGTCCACTATCGTTCACATACGTCTCGTCGTGCCCGTCCTCTGCGGAGTATCGTCATAGTCTCCGCTCTACTCGTCGCGGTGGCCACATTCGCCGAGGAAGACTGGCAGTATTGGAGCACATGGTTTGCGAGTCACAGCCTGACGGAGAAGTCGGCAGTCTCGGCACTAGCGGAGGTCTACTTCCGTAAAGATATGAGCGACGACTACGTGTATAGCGAGTACATCACCTATTCGCGTCAGTTCGATCGCGGCTTTGGCATGATCTGCCAAGCCTATTTCGAGTCCGTGGAAACCGCAGATGGCGATTGGGTGGGAACCCGTTTTTTGGTGGCCGGGCCAACGTATACCGTGGACATTCCGATTGTGGGGAAGCTGAAGCTGGAGGACCGATGCTACTACCGGATCAACTCTCCTGCGGGATGGGACTATCATCGTCCGCGCGTGTATCTGAGCTGCGCTGTCGGGAACGTCACGCTGATGTTGTCCAACGAATTGCGTCTCGATCTAAGCGGCGAGCGGCCGCACGACTTCTACCGGAACAGGCTCTATGCCACCGTGTTCTGGAAAATGGCGGAGACATTGACACTGGGCGTCGGCTATGTGCGACAGTCCGATCGGGTGGCGGACGGAGGCTGGTCTTCCTTCAATGGTGTGCAGACGCTGGTTGGTGTGACGTTCTGAGCAATGGCCTGGACGCGACGAACTTCTGGTTCTGTTCGGTGGCATGCCGCCAACTGATGGAGGCAATGGATATGGTTAATCGGTGATCTCGTGGTTGGAAAAGGCCAAGGTGGCGAAAATCTGATCTCGCTGCTGGTTGTGGTGCAATCTTAGCAGGGGGGCATGTGAGCGGTCATTGGTTGAAGAGAATGAAAGGTCAGGCAGCTGTGGCAAACGAGAATGATCAACAAAACGAAGGTTCCGCGCACAAGGGCGGCGGAATGAGTTGTTGTGATGAGCCGGGTAAGTGGATTGTGATGGGCGTCGTTGCCCTGGCGGTGGCGGGCGTACTGGCCGCTAAGCACGCAGGGAAGAATGAACAATCGGCGAGTGGTCCGTCGTCAAGCGTGACTTCTGTGGCCATTGAAGGAACCCAAGTGCAGGGTGGTCCGCAGCCGGCGGAACCGGCCAGAGCCGTTCCGCGCCTGGTTGACCTCGGGGCGACAAAGTGCATTCCCTGCACGATGATGGCGCCCATCCTCGAAGATCTGAAGAGAACTTACGCTGGGAGATTGGACGTCCAGTTCATTGACGTCTGGGAGAACCCGGATGCGGCGCGGAAGTACGGAATCAGTGTGATTCCGACACAGATATTCTTCGATGCGACGGGGAAAGAACTCTTTCGGCATGAGGGGTTCTTCGGTAAGGATGACATCCTAGCGAAGTGGAAGGAACTCGGGGTGGACCTGACGGCGAACTGACGCAGGGGCAGATTCATAAGCCGAGCACGATCGTAGAATGCGCGCCGCAATGAGGAGGGCATGAGGTGGAACGGCGATTCACATCGCGATCCCACGCGGTCGAAGGGGGACCGGACTCGCGTTGATCGCCACGTTTGTCTAGGGCGTACTCTAGGATCGACGCTGTCCGGTTCGTGCAGCTCGGCTGTCATGCCGGCTTGCCTGCGCGCCACAACGATGGCGCGCAACGTACGGAGGTCGGCATTGACGCCAAGGTCCACATCACGAGTCTGTCGGACATAGTGGTAGGCGGCAAGCGCCGCCGCGCCGATAACCACCGCGTCAACGAGGTGGTGCTGCAGGATGCCGAACACCCGCTCAGCGGCCTGAAGCATGGTCTCGGGTTTGCCCGGTATTGCGCCCGTTCAATCCTCGGGAAGCAAGTTCACCATGGAGTCCGCCTCCTCGCCAGGCGGCGCGTTTGACGGTGGCCCTCAGCGCGGATAATCTGGTGCCCGACCTGTATTCGTGAGCTCGCCGTGACCGCCCAACGCACCCGACCGGACCCGCATGAAGAAGCCCGGGTGATCCACATTCGCCTCAAGCCACAAACGCACAACCGCCTGCGGATCAGGGCGGCGGGAGAGGATGTCAGCATTCAGGACTGGGTGGAGGGCCTCATCGAGACCAGTCTGGCCGCTCCGAACACCGAAAACGTTTCCCCAGGGGATTTGCCCCGATGACGAGCACGGCTCTTTTCACCGCATACTTCAAGGACCTGCACGCCGTCGCGCAACGGGGCGACGCGCGCGAGGAAAGCTTTTATCCGGCCCTGGCCGAGTTGCTGAAGGCCGTGGCGCAGGCCAGTGGCCGACCGCACATCCACGTCACGACCCTCCCGAAAGCGACCGATGCCGGCAACCCGGATTTCCGCCTCTGGAACGGCACCGACAAGATCGTCGGCTACATCGAGGCCAAGAAGCCCACTGAAGAACGCCTGGACGCCGTCGAGGAAACGCCCCAACTGCAGCGCTACATAGCCACCTTCCCGAATCTCATCCTGACCAACTTCGTTGAGTTTCGGCTTTACCGCCATGGCCAACGGGTTCAGACGGTGCTGGCGGCCCGGCCGTTTGCGCTGACCCGACTTCGGGCGCCGCCGCCGGTCGAGAAACCCGACGAGTTGCGGGCGTTGCTGGAGCAGTTCCTGGATTTCTCTTTGCCCCGGGCGTTTACGGCCGCGTCGCTCGCTGTGGAGCTGGCCAAGCGCACCTGCTTCCTGCGCGATCTGGTTGGCCAGCAACTGGCCCAGGAGAAGACAGCGCCCGGGGTCTTGGCCAGCTTTTACGAAGCTTTCAAGCAGTATTTGATCGCGACACTCACCGAGGAGGATTTCGCCGACCTGTTCGCCCAGACCATCGCCTACGGGCTGTTTGCCGCGCGCACCCGGGCCGGGGACGGCTTCAACCGGCGCGCCGCCTTCGACAACATTCCCCACACCATCGGCGTGCTGCGCGACCTGTTCCGGTTCATCTCGCTGGGCGATCTGCCCGAACCACTGGCCTGGTGCGTGGACGACCTGGCCGAGGTGTTGGCGGTCGCCGATGCACCCGGCATCCTAGACCGTTACTACCGCGAGGGCAAGGGCCGCGACCCGATCGTCCATTTCTATGAGACGTTCCTGGCCCAGTACGACCCCGAAGAGCGCGAGCGCCGCGGCGTCTATTACACGCCTGAACCGGTGGTGGGCTACATCGTCCGCTCGCTCCACGAAATCCTCCAGACCCACTTCGACAAGCCCCACGGCCTGGCCTCGGACGGCGTCACGTTGCTGGACCCGGCGGCGGGCACAATGACCTTTGTGGCGCGAGCGGCCCAAGAGGCCGTCGCCGAGTTCGAAGCCAAGTACGGCGCCGGCGCCCGTGAAGATTTCATCCGTCGCCACATCTTGCGGAACTTCTACGCCTTTGAGCTGATGATGGCTCCCTACGCCGTCGGCCACCTGAAAATGAGCTTCTTACTCGAAGAACTCGGCCACCGGCTGGCGGACCACGAGCGAGTGCCCTTCTACCTGACTAACACGCTGGAACTGGAGGAACTGGCCCAGAGC
>CALLML010000135.1 GCA_938005705.1 uncultured bacterium | reverse complement strand
GAGACGCCGCTCTACTTCGCCGAGCGATTGACACGGCACGTCGGCGGCGCGCGGATCTTTTTCAAGCGTGAAGACCTGGCGCACACCGGCGCGCACAAGATCAACAACGTGCTCGGTCAGGCGCTGCTGGCCAAGCGCATGGGCAAGCCGCGTGTCATCGCCGAGACCGGCGCCGGTCAGCACGGCTGCGCGACCGCCACGGCCTGCGCGCTGCTCGGTCTGGAGTGCGAGGTCTACATGGGCGCGGAGGACGTCCGTCGGCAGGCCCTCAACGTCTTTCGCATGGAGCTGCTCGGCGCCAGGGTGCACAGCGTCACCACCGGCTCGCATACGCTCAAGGACGCAATCAACGAGGCCATGCGGGATTGGGTGACGAATGTTCGGACAACTCATTATGTGCTGGGCACGGTCTTCGGCGCTCACCCCTATCCCGAGATGGTCCGCGATTTTCAGAGCGTGATTGGCCGCGAGGCCCGTCGTCAGTGCCTCAAACAGGCGGGGCGTTTGCCCCGACGGGTCGTCGCTTGTGTCGGCGGCGGCAGCAACGCGATGGGCCTCTTCAGCGGTTTTCTCGACAATCCGGAGGTCGAACTGATCGGTGTGGAGGCCGGTGGGCGGCGCATCGCGCCCGGCGAACACGCCGCGCGCTTTGCCGGCGGCCGCCTGGGGGTGCTGCAAGGCGCGCGGACGCTGGTGTTGCAGGACGAGGAGGGGCAGATTCTTCCGACGCATTCCGTCAGCGCAGGCCTCGATTACGCCGCCGTCGGACCGCAACACGTGTGGCTCCGCGATCTCGGTCGTGCGCGTTACGATGTGGCGAGCGATGAGGAAGCCGTTCGTGCGTTCGATCGGCTTTGCCGGCTCGAGGGTATCCTGCCGGCGCTCGAATCTGCCCATGCACTAGCCTTTGTCCTCCGGGAGGGTCCGCGTTGGAAATCGGACGAAATCATCCTCGTCAATCTATCCGGACGCGGCGACAAGGACGTGCAATCGGTCATGGCGTGGAAAGCGGAGCACGGCACATGAGCGTCAAGAGCATGACCGGATACGGTCGCGGCGAATGCCGGATGAACGGATTTTACGCGGTCGTGGAAATCAGCTCCGTCAACCGTCGGCAGTTGGATGTCCAGGTTGCCTTGCCGCGCGCCTTGCAGCCCCTCGAACCTCGGATACTGGAAGACGTCGGCGCGCGCCTCAGCCGCGGACGTGCGACTGTCACCATCGGGGTGGCTTCGACAGCCGGCGGAGGCCGGCAGCGCGTGAGGGTCAATGAGGACCTGGCGCGCGAATGGACGGAAGCCTTGCGCGGAGCGGCGCGCCGGCTGGGCCTGCGGGATGACCTATCGGCCTCGCTGCTCCTGCAGGTCCAGGATGTCGTGGTTGTGGAGCATCGGGAAGAGCAGCAGGATCTGGTGTGGCCGGTGCTGCGCGGGGCACTGGATCGCGCGTTACGGGCGTTGCTGAAGATGCGCATGGCGGAGGGACGGGCGCTGGCGGCCGATCTGACGGCGCGCCTGAATTACCTCGACCTGGTGCTCGCCCGTATTGCGCGGCGGGCGCCGTCGGTGGTGGTGCGTTATCGGCGCGCTTTGTTGGAGCGCATTCGCCAGGCGGGGGTGAACGTCGAGGTTGCTCATGATTCCATCGCCCGCGAGATCGCCCTGTTCGCCGATCGAGGCGATATCAGCGAAGAGATCACTCGACTTCGGAGCCACCTGACGCAGGGTCACCGTCTCCTGAAAGCGCGCGAGCCCGCGGGACGCGCGCTGGATTTTTTGGCGCAGGAAATGTTGCGCGAGATCAACACCATCGCTTCCAAATGCATGGACGGGCAGATCTCCGCCGAGACCGTTCGTTTTAAAGCGGAGCTCGAGCGTTTTCGTGAGCAGGTGCAAAATGTCGAGTGATGCTCATCGCCAACGGTCGTGCGAGGGCGAACCGATTCTCCTGGTGGTGTCGGCGCCATCGGGGGCGGGGAAAACGACGTTATGCGAGCGGTTGCGCGCCGAATTCCCGCGCATCGTTTATTCCGTTTCTTGCACCACCCGTGCGCCGCGCTCAGGCGAACAGGATGGCCGAGATTATCATTTTTTAAGCGAGGCGGAGTTTCTGCGGCGCGTAGCGGCGGGAGATTTTCTGGAATACGCCTGCGTGCACGGCCATTACTACGGCACATTAAGGGGACCGGTTGCAGTGGCGCTGGCGGACGGGCGCGACGTGCTGATGGATATTGACGTTCAAGGTGCGACGCAAATTCGATCCGTGATTCGCGGAGCACCGAACGAGGATCTTTTGCGGCGCGCCTATGTGGATGTTTTTATCGAACCGCCTTCCATCGATGCCTTGCGCGCACGTTTGGAAAAGCGCGGTCAGGATTCGCCGGAGACAATCGCACGACGGCTCACCCAAGCAATTGAGGAAATGACTCATCGTGATAAGTATGGCTATATCATTGTGAACGATGTGTTGGAGGCGGCCTACGATCGGTTGCGGGCCGTATTTCTCGCTGAGCATTGTCGGACCGAACGTCATCAAAAAATTCGCCCAGATTGAGGTCGGCGGGGGCCTGGTGAATCGGATGGCGCGCGGGGTGCCGGCTCGGAAGTGGTCATGCACCATCAGAAGGTTTCCGTCAGGCGTTCGCGATGAAGGAGATCCTTGGGGATTTCAGCAATGAAACGCGAGGGGGAGTAGTATTTGGGCACCTTATCTTGGCCGATCCTCATTCCGGGAACGCAAAGCAACAGCAAGTCGCGCGCGCGCGTCACCGCCACGTAAAAAAGCCGTCGTTCCTCTTCGGCGGAGGGGTCATCCGCCAGCGCCCGCGCCGACGGGAAAAGCCCCTCGGTGAGCCAGAGAATGAACACAACCCGCCATTCGAGTCCCTTGGCCTGGTGTACGGTGCTCAACAACACGCAGTCCCTGTCCGCATCTCGCGACCCCGTCCTTGTGGGATTGGTGTCCACATTGGTCAGCAACGTGATCTCATTGAGAAACTCGCCCAGCGTGGGATAACGTGCGGTGAACTCCATCAGCGCCTGAATGTCCTCAAGCCGACGATCGGCGTCTTCAAATTCGAGCGTGACATATTCGCGGTAGAAGGCGTCGCAAAAAGCACGGATGAGCTCGGAAGCCAGGGCGGCCGGTGCCGTCGTCCCCGCGTTCTCCAGCGCTATGGAAATGGCATTCCATGTGGGATGGGCCTTCGTCGGCAGAAAGGACTCCAGGCGCTCCCGATCTTTCACGGCGAGGGGCTGGAACCTCCGTCCCATCTTTCCCCAGAGCCGTGTGGCGCCCCGCGGGCCGACGCTCGGAAACAGCGGCAGCCATCGGAGAAAGGCTAATTCATCGGTCGGCGTGTAAGCCAACCGAAGCAAGGCACACACGTCTTTGATGTGCGCCTGCTCAAAAAAACGCACGCCCGACGTGATCGCAAAAGGAATCCCGCGCCGTTCCAACTCCAATTGCGCCTCGAGTGCGTGGAAATGGGAGCGATAGAGCACCGCCATGTCGCTGAGCGCGAATCCGAGACTTCGCAATCGCAGAATTTCGTCCGCCACATAGCAAGCTTGCCGGTAGCCGTCGCGTAATTCCACCAATCGGGGCTTGGAGCCCTCTTTCCGGACTGGTCGCAACACTTTCTGAAATTGATGGGGGTTGCCCGCGATGCATACATTAGCGACCGCCAGTATGCCCGGAACACTGCGGTAGTTGGTTTCCAGCTTGAAGACCTGCGCGTGGGGATAATGTTTCGGAAATGATAGAAAATTGCGAAAATCGGCGCCGCGCCACGAATAAATGCTTTGGAAGTCGTCTCCGACCACGAGCAGATTCCCATGCCGTTGCGTCAACTGTTCCACCAGCGCGGCCTGGAGGATGTTCGTGTCCTGATATTCATCCACCAAAACGTGAAGAAACTGCTCTTGATACAGAGTTCGCACCGACTCACATTCGCGCAGAAGTTGCCGGGCGCGAACGAGTAAATCGTCGAAATCGAGGGCGTTGGCTTCCATTTTTCGCCGGGCATAAGTATCAAATACACGCAAGACATCTTCCGGCCGGACGCCCGTGTGCGCTAATCGTTCCGCTACAATCGTTTCTGGATTTGCATCACGGCTGATCGCCAATCCGAGCATAGAGAGAAGGAGTTCGGGTTTGGGAAAGGTCTTTTCGCGAAGTCCGAGATCGCTCACACACGCGCGTAGCATGCCGCGCGCATCGTCCTCGTCGAGGATCGCATAATCGTTCGAAAGGCCGATATGGCGGGCATGGCGACGGAGTATGCGGTTGGCCATGTGATGAAAGGTGCCGCCCCAGATGCCGCCTACTCGGTCGCCCACCAGGGCGGCGGCGCGTTCCAACATTTCTCGCGCTGCACGGTTAGTGAAGGTGAGCAGCAGAATGCGGCGGGGATCCACGCCACGTTCCACCAGATAGACCACGCGATAGGTCAGCGTACGGGTCTTGCCCGTGCCGGCGGCGGCGATTACCAGCACGGGGCCGTCCGGCGCCAGGACGGCGGCGCGCTGTTCCTCGTTCAGATCGCGTTCGAAATCCACCCCGGCCATTAGTGCGGCGCCTTCAAACGGTAGAGCATCCAGGCGGCGATCGTCTTGGCATCGCGGATGACGTTGCGGCGCATCAAAGCCTCGACCTCTTCCGGCCGCAGACCTATCGCCTCAACGCGTTCGTCCTCGTCCGGATTGGTCGGTTCTCGCGGTGCGGCGACCTCTGCGAAAAACACGTCCACCGCTTCGTCCGTGTAGCCGGGCGAAGACCAGAGCGTGCCGAGATGAATCATACGAGTGGCACGGCAGCCGGTTTCCTCCAGCAACTCCCGCCGTGCGGCGTCTTCCGGCGGCTCACCGGGATTCAATAAACCGGCACATACCTCAATCGCCTCCGATTCCACCGCTTTTCGATATTGTCGGACGAAGATAAAAGTGCCGTCGGGCAGCCGCGGCAGCACCCCCACGGCCCCAACGTGGCGAACGATCTCCCGGATGGCGGGGCGTCCGTCGTCCAACTCGATTTCCAGCCGTTCAAGGGTCAGGATGCGGCCTTCGTAAATGCGTTCCGTTCTGCGTGTTCGTTCCATGGCGGGAGACCCAATGATCGCTCGCAACAGTAACCGGGCTTCACAGTATGCGCAAGCGTGCGGTCCACGACCCGATGTGAGCGCAATGGGATTGAGCCGGAAAACGGGCCCTCGTGGAGGGGGCATTCGGTGGGCGAGGAGCCGTGTGCCGAATGTACCCTGTCAAAGCGGAATGCCTCGGGCCACGCCCATGCAAAATTCCGCGGCGATCGGCTTCCAAAATGTGAATAAGTCAAAGTCTCCGTCTAGACTGGGTTTGTACGCGTTATTGGCGCCGAGCATCGCTATGCGCAACGGAACCCCACGCCCAGGAGTTTTTGGCGCAGGGCCGGGCACGGCGTTGTAAGGCGAACCAGAGTGTTCATGAACTCGCGCCGGTCCGGATAATTCTTGCGGAGGCATTCAAAACGCTCCGCCCGCTCAGCCTCCGAATCTCCTCCGCTGCGCAGCGCCCGGTCGTCCGATTCGATGTCGTAGACCTGCCGGACGATACCCCACAAAGCCTCTTCCTTGGTAAGACCGGTCGGATCGAAGACCAGTTCCGGCAGGGGCGGGGTGGGACATAACGGGGCTGGATTCCATGAGGGTTCAACCTCGAAAAAGCGGCAGGCATGCCGATACACCATTTCGGTGCCGGCGAGCTTGCCGTCAAACGAATAGCCGGCGATATGGGGCGTGATGATGTCGGATTGCGCTGCCAGTCGCGCGTTCCAGTGGGGTTCGTTATTCCATACATCGAGGACTGCGTGTGCGACGTGGCCGGATTCCAGCGCGAGCAGTAAATCGTCTTCATCTACGACTTCCCCGCGCGAGGCGTTGAAAAACGAAGCCCCTGGTTTCATCCGCTCGAAGAATCGTGCGTCGGCCATGCGTCGCGTGGCGAAGGGACCGCTTTCGGTCAACGGGACGTGCAGCGTGACCACATCGGACTGGGGCAGCAATTCTTCGAGTTCAATCAATTCCGGCGCCCCTTCGGCCTGTCGGCGGGGCGGATCGTTTTGCAGTACGCACATTCCCATGGATTCGGCTTTGCGAACAACGCGTCGCCCCACCTGTCCGACGCCGACCACGCCTAGCGTGAGGCCTTCAAGTCGCCACCCATAGCGGTTCGCCAGGCAAAGAAGCGCCGCCATGATATATTCGGCGACACTGTTGGCATTGCAGCCAGTCGCGGCCATCCAGGCGATTCCTTTCGATTCCAGCCATGCCGTATCCATATGGTCGTAACCCGCCGTGGCGGTGCCCACAAAGGATACCCGGCTGCCTTCCAGCAGCTCGGGCCCCACCGGGGTTTTTGACCGAACAACCAGCGCGTCGACATCGGCCACGTAACGAGCGTTGATTTTTCGATCGGGCAGCACGTCAACCTCACCCAGCGTGCGAAAGGCTTCCCGCGCAAACAACACACTCTCCGCGCAGACGAATTTCATGGCGCTATTCTTAAGGCCATTTGTTGAAAAGACCAGCGTGGAATCGGGAAGGTCCCCTCGTTCTTTTCTTGCGAACGCTATGAAATCGTGTCAATAGTGCCGCATTTATTGAAATGCTATGGAGAGATCAGGTGAAGAACGCGGACGGATGGAACAACCGCTGGATTGGAGATTTCCCCAAAATCGGTATCCGGCCGACGATTGACGGACGCCGCCGCGGCGTGCGCGAATCGCTCGAGGGGCAGGTCATGGCGATGGCCAAGGCCGCCGCCGACTTTCTTGCGAAATCTTTGCGCTATCCGGACGGTTCTGCCGTCCAATGTGTGATTCATGACACTTGTATCGGCGGTGTGGCAGAGGCGGCCGCCTGTGCCGAGAAATTCCGGCGTGAAGGAGTCGGCGTCTCGCTGACCGTTACGCCGTGCTGGTGTTACGGCAGTGAAACGATGGATATGGATCCTCTCACCCCGAAAGCGGTATGGGGATTCAACGGCACAGAACGACCGGGCGCAGTCTATTTGGCCGCCGTGCTAGCCGGCCATAACCAAAAGGGTCTTCCGGCGTTCGGCATCTACGGACGTGATGTGCAGGATGCGGGTGACACCTCAATTCCGCCCGATGTGCAGGAAAAATTGCTTCGGTTTGCGCGAGCCGGTTTGGCCTTCGCCATAATGCGCGGCAAATCCTATCTCTCGATCGGCGGAGTCTCTATGGGCATCGCCGGTTCGATCGTGGACCAATTCTTCTTTGAGCGTTATCTCGGCATGCGCGTCGAGTGTGTGGACATGACCGAGCTGACACGCCGCATCCAGGAAAAGATTTTTGATTCGGAGGAATTCGAGCGCGCAATTGTGTGGACCCGGAAATGGTGCCAAGAGGGACCGGATGAGAATCCACCGGCCGCCCGTAAATCGGCGGAGGACAAACAGCGGGATTGGGAAACCGTCGTCCAGATGACGATCATCATGCGCGACCTCATGGTCGGTAATCCCCGCCTCGCAAAGTTGGGTTATGGGGAGGAAGCGTTGGGACACAACGCCATCGCGGCGGGTTTCCAGGGCCAGCGCGCCTGGACTGATCATTACCCGAACGGTGATTTCTCCGAGGCCATACTGAATTCTTCTTTTGACTGGAACGGTATTCGCGCGCCGTATATCCTGGCGACGGAAAATGATGCCCTGAATGGCGTGGGGATGTTGTTCGGATACCTGTTGACGAACACGGCCCAGATTTTCGCCGATGTGCGCACCTATTGGAGCCCCGACGCCGTGAAGCGCGTGACCGGGAAGAAACTGACCGGTTCTTGCGCCGAAGGCATCATCCATTTGATCAATTCCGGCGCGGCGACACTGGACGGTACTGGCGAGCAGCGGCGCGGTGGAGCACCCGCCATGAAACCTTGGTGGGAGATCACCGAGGCCGAGGCCGAGCGCTGCTTGAAGGCGACGGTGTGGCCCGCGGCCATTCGCGAATATTTCCGAGGCGGCGGCTTCTCCTCTTGTTACCTCTCGCGAGGCGGCATGCCGTTGACGATGAGCCGTATCAGTATCGTGGGTGGGATGGGACCGGTTCTCCAGATCGCTGAGGGCTGGTCAGTCGAGATTCCGAAGGCGGTACACGATGCGTTAAACCGTCGAACCAACTCCACCTGGCCGACGACTTGGTTTGTCCCTCGCCTGACCAGATCGGGACCGTTCCGCGACGTGTACAGCGTGATGAATCATTGGAGTGCGAATCACGGATCCATCAGTTACGGTCACATCGGCGCCGACCTGATCGCGCTGGCGGCACTCGCGCGCATCCCCGTCGCTATGCACAACGTGGACGAAGCGGCGATCTTTCGTCCCGCTGCGTGGGGCCTTTTCGGTGCGCAGGATTTGATGGGCGCGGATTATCGAGCTTGCGTTCATTTCGGTCCGACCTTCAGGTGATCGGCCGACGCTGTGACTCGGTGTGCAAAAAAGAACGTGGAGCTGATCGTATGGGGGTGCCGGATACGATTTTTTGTTATGGTTGGGAGATTGAACGCGCGCGTCGCCGAGCAGGCGAAACGGCATGGGCCCCTTCCGTGCATGCCCTGCGCAGGGCCGCTCAAACCGCACGAGCCGAGGTTGTTCCGGATCGTTTTGACTCTTCTTGGTATGATGCCAATCCGCAGCGCGAGTTTCATACTACCTACCGGGAGTTTCATGCCTATGTGGGGCCGGCTGCTCGCTGCGCCGGATCGGTGTTCCCGCTCATCCAGGCCGGGTGGATTCTGGGTGAAGAAGAATGCCTGGAATATGCGCGTCGACGGATCGTTCATCTGGCGGAGCGATTTCATTTTCATGTGCGGCATCATGACAGCGGCATGGAATATGGCCGCATCGGTATGGCGATGGCCGAGGCCTACATCTCCTTGCGTTCACGGCTGGAAACTGATGAGATCGCGTTGATACTTCGTTCATTGGAAAAATGTGGGGAGGCGGTTCGCGAGGGAACGCGCCATTGGCTGGAACGGCTGGCCCATATGCCGTACAACAATCACCTCGCGTTTCAACGCCGTGCGCTTCTGGCCATCGGACTCGCATTGGAACGGTCGGATTGGGTAGGGGAGGCGTTGGAGGGGCCTAGAGGATTTGGCGATCTGCTGGCGGGCGCCTTGTACGATGACGGTTTGTGCTATGAGTCGAGCACATCGTATCACTTCGCCACGTTGGGAGCCTTGTTGGATATGGCGGAAGCGGTGCGGCATTTTCCAGCTCTGAACCGTGATCTCTATCAGGAAGAATTTTCCAACGGGCGTTCACTGAAACAAATGTTTGATGCGCCGCTCGGCCTGATGCTGCCGGGAGGCGAACTGCCCCCCGTGGGAGATTGTTATGCCCAACGCCTACCTCTCTGGTCGCGAGCCGCCCTTTATGAGTTGGCCTATGCAGCCTATCGGGATCCTCGATATGCATGGATTATCAGACAGGGAGGGCGTGCCAATGTGACGGCATTGTTGTATGGAGCCGACGAGGTACTTCCCGGCGATCCGCCCATCCCTCGAACACGTGTGTGGATTGAGCATGGGTATGCCCTGCTGACCTGCGCGACGTCCGACGCCTATCACGATCCGTTCAACCCCGCGCCCGCCGCCTTCCTGGGATTTGATCGGAGCGGTATCCACCACCATATGGACCGCCTCGGATTACAGATCGCCGGAGCCGGTAGCGTGTGGCTGGAGGATGTGGAAAGCCGGACGATATCAGCCGACGGGCATGGTTTCTCGGCGCCAATTCAATCACAATTCAACCGGACGGGACTGGCCCATAACCTCGTCATGATTGATGAAGAGAGTCACCATGCGTCCGACCGCCCGCTACTGGTTCGTGAATTCAGAGATCTGCCGACCGTCAAATCCCTCACTGTCGCCGATCTTCACGGGATTCTCTATGAGGGAGTAAGGCTGTCGCGTAGCATCGCCGTTACAGCCGAATATGTTCTTGACCTCGTGCAGATTTCCGGTGGCGAACAGGACCGGACATGCGACTTGCTGTTGCATCCTCGGGCCGACGGCCCAGCGGATACCCCCGCGTTGCATTTTTCCTCGGATGCCCTTCTTCCTCCTCGCGCGCCGTATGCCCTGTTGCGTGAGATCGAATTCTCACCTGTCGTTGGGGATCTGACGATCACCTGGTGCCAGGGCGAAAAAATGAAATGCAATGCAAGGCTGCGTGTGATGGAAGGTCGAGCCGATCGGCTTTTCAAAGCCCGTTGGCCGATTCAAAGCGACTGGCAAAATGGCGGGCGGGAAATGTTCATCCTCCGGGCGCGCGGTTCGCGGGTCGTTTTTTTGAGCCTCTATGTCATCCGTCCGGTCTCAAACAATGAAAAGCGAATGTGGGTTTTTCGTGCAGTCGAACGCGTATTCAACGGCCTTCATGATGAAATCCACGTCCGTGTCTTTGATGGGCAACACGAGCGTCGTCATGTATTCGAAGGCTTGGTCGGCTGATTCTTGATTTGAGGCGGTCGGTTTTTCGCGTCTGATATCAACCCCACACCGTGAGGCGGCCTCGAGGTGGGGCCGTCGCCGTAGGACCATCGCTTCACGATTCCAATGATGACGGGGGATCGAGAGCATCTTTTCTGAACTCGGATCAGTCCGGTATAAACAAGGATACCCAACACACCATGATGACATTTTTTAGGCGGCATTGGTTTTTTGTTGGTCTGGCAGTGGTGATCATGCTCGCCTTTGCGTGTCCGAAGTGGGGACAAACGGTCCGTCAGAGTCGCGTGGTGAATATCGGCATTTTTTTTAGTTTTCTTATCACGGGGGCCTCATTGAATCTGCCACGTGCCGGCAGCCGTGCCCGACACGCGGGAGCGGTACTGGCCGCCACCCTGTCTGCCCTTCTCCTGATCCCCGTGATGGCGTGGCTGTTGGTCAGGGCGATCCTCTCGAAAACCCCCGATTGGGTGATCGGTACAACCCTCATCGCTTCCGCACCTGTCACCATCGCTTCAGGCACCATTCTGACGGCTATGGCACAGGGAGACGTCGCCCTGAGCTTGATGATCTGCATGGCGACCAATGTGATCGGTCTGTTCACCATGCCGTTCGTTTTCTCTTTGCTGTTGGGCGCCGGACCACAGATTCAAATGCCCGTCCTCCGACTGTTGGGTGGCCTCTTGTTGACCGTGCTCGTCCCCGTGGCGATTGGGTGGGGCATGCGCTCTCGCATTCGGCCGTGGTTGGGATATTGGACGCGCCCGTTCGGGCAGGTCGTCGTACTGTTCATCATTTTTAACGCCGCCTCTTCCTCTGCACGTCGGTTTTCCTTTACGGCCGATTTCGGATATTTGGGGATTTTTATAGTGGCCATGCACATCGGCATTTTGGCCATCCATTATGCTTTGGCCCGCGGACTGCGCCTTGATGCAGCGTCGGTTTCAGCTTTCACAATTCACGCATCGCAAAAGACGTTAACCGTCTCATACCTGGTGTGGGACGGTTATTTGGCGGTGGCGTATCCGCTCGCCATGTTGCCCGGCATCGTCTATCACCTCACGCAGATGGTCGTGGATACCTTCGTGGCGGGTGCGTTCAGGCGCTGCGCAAAGCCGACCTGTTGAGGCGCGTGGTTTGTTCGCGGGCGGATTCCCATAGCTGTTCCCCTTTATGTTCCGCCACGAGTCTGGCGAAGTTATCTTTATCGTGGACAAATTGCAGCCGGCTACGGTATGATAAGAAAGTTTTGTCGGCCAAAACAAGAAAGCCGGTTTTCGAAAGGTTTGTCATGCCGAAACAGAAAACAAGAAAATCAATTGCTAAGAGAGTTAAGATTACCGCCAAAGGCAAAGTGCTCAGAACGATCGCCGGCCGAGGCCACCTTTTGACGGGGAAAAGGCGGAAGCGCAAACGCCAGCTTCGGGGCTCGGCGCCGCTGTCTGCCGCCGACCGACGGCGAGTGCTCACGCAGATTGCCGGTTGATTTTCCTAATCGCACATTGAGGAGGATTTTCTGTTATGCCCAGAGCTACCAATGCACCTGCATCGAGGAGAAGACGGCGTAGAGTTTTGAAGGCTGCCCGCGGGTTTCGGGGGGGGCGAAGCCGCCTATTCCGCACGGCCACGGAGTCCGTGGATCGCGCGAGGAAAATGGCCACTGAGCATCGGAAGCTGAAAAAGCGGGATTACCGCTCGCTATGGATCATTCGAATCGGTTCGGCATGCAAGCGGTATGGCGTCAGTTATAATCGTTTTATGCAGGGGCTGGCAAAGGCCGGTATCGCTCTGAACCGGAAGATGTTGTCGGAAATCGCCCTCCACGACCCTGAGGGGTTTGCCTCCATCGTGGAACTGGCACGCACCGCCCTCGCCTAAGCCGGCGCTTGTTCCGTTCTGCCGGCCGCTTGCGGGCGCGAGTGTGGAGCATCTTCGGATTCTTCCTCGAGAGACCATTCATGAGCGCTGGACTGCTCTTTGCCCCCTATGCGCCGCTGACCCTCGTGCCTAAACGTTCCATCGGCGCTCGATGGCTCAAATTGCTGGATGCGCTCGATCTGCCATCCACCGTTTCAGGTCGGCGTGTGGCGATCAAAATGCATCTCGGAGGCAATACGGGCTTCACAACTATTCATCCTTTCCTCATCCGCAAGCTGGTCGAAAAGGTCAAGGCGGCCGGCGCAAAAAGCGTGTTCGTGACCGATTCGGCCGGAGCGGTCGCCACCGCGGTCGATCGGGGATATACCACCGAAACGCTGGGCTGTCCCTTGATTCCCGTGGATGGCGCATCTGAGCGGTACTACGTGACACGCCAAATAGATCCGCCGTTTCGTACGCTGACCGAAATTCAGCTCGCCGGAGAAATCCTCCATGCGGAGGCCCTCATTGATCTGGCACATGTGAAAGGACATGGCGATTGCGGTTTTGGAGGAGCCTCGAAAAACCTGTCCATGGGGTGCGTCACACAAGCCACACGGCGGGCCCTGCACGCGTTGGAGGGCGGACTGAAATGGAATGCGGAAGACTGTACGCGCTGCCGTATCTGCATGGAAAACTGCCCCAATAATGCAATCCGTTTCAATGAGAAAGATGAGCTTTCCGTCTTCTACCACCACTGCAAATTCTGTCAGCATTGCGTTCTGATTTGTCCGCAAAAGGCGCTGACGATGGAAGGCGGTCGTTACAAAGATTTTCAACGCGGCATGGCGCTGACGACCTCGCAAATCCTGAGAAACTTCGAACCGGGGCGCGTGTTGTTCATCAATGTTCTCACGAATATCACCATTTTTTGCGACTGCTGGGGGATGACCACGCCGTCCCTCGTGCCGGACATCGGTATCCTTGCCGGTCGGGACATCGTGGCGATTGAGCAGGCGACGCTGGATCTGATCCGCGTCGAAGACCTGATTCCGGGTTCTTTGCCTCCAAACTGGGAATTGGGACCCACCGGGCATCTTTTTGAGCGCATCCATCGCAAAGACCCGTATGTGGTCGTCGAGTACTTGCGAGAACTCGGCCATGGCATCCGCGCATACACGCTTCAGCGCATAAGCTGATCGAATTGGCGGTGCGGGGACCTAAGGACGCGCCTTTATCGGCGCCGCAGAGGTGGCGCTGACCGAGCCGGCGGGCTGAACGGCGTCGCCGCCGCCCGTGCCGCCTGTGGCTAACTTGCGGCCTATTGCACTTGATATTGGAAACCGCGGGCTTGAAAAAAAACGTCGGATACGCGATCTGAAACGGCGGATGGGCCGCTGCTGCGCCGTCCTCCCGCCTACAGGGACAAAACAAAGGGTCTTGTCCGGTGGTGGAAAGCCGCCGCCGGGTAGCCGGCATGGCCGTTTTCGATGGTCATCAGCAGAGTAATGGCAATGATAAGGCGTGTTATGCCTTTACGGTTCCCAGGATCGACGCCCATTGTTCGCGGGCCGCCTCCAGAGCGCGCGCTCGATGGGAAATCTGATTCTTTATTTCGGGTGGCAGCTCAGCGAAGGTCTTGTCGTAACCGTAGGGAATGAAGAGGGAGTCGTAGCCGAATCCGCCGGTTCCGCGAGGTTCGGTTGTCAGCCGGCCTTCGCATTGGCCCGTGGCGGTCCAGACGCGTCCGTCCGGCGCCGCCAGCGCCAAAACGCAGCGAAAGCGCGCCTGGCGATCCGTTTCGCCTTCCATGTCCGCCAGCAACTTGCGCCTGTTTGCGGCGTCATCAGCGCCCTCGCCCGCATAACGCGAAGAGCGTACACCGGGTTCGCCGCACAACACGTCTACTTCCAATCCGGAATCGTCTGCCAGAGCCCAGTGGCCTGTGGTTCGCGCCCAAGTCAGCGCCTTTCGGATGGCATTGGCCTCGAATGTAGTGCCATCCTCAACGACGGGCAGCACGTGGGGAAAATCATCCGCCGTCTTCCATTCGACGCCAGGCAAGGTGAGAATGGCACATATTTCGGCGGCTTTGTGGCGGTTGCGGGTGGCAAGGATAATTTGCATTTATGTCTCCATTCGCATGAGTCTTTCAATGGCCTGGTCGAAAGCGCGGCGGTCGGCGGTGGCCCGGCGACGGGCATCGCGAGCGCGGTCGAGCAGCGCGTTGAAATCAATGCCCAGGGGGGCCCCCGGATGCGTCTTATGGGCGATGGCCTCGTCCGGATTCCGCTGGTCGAGCGCGCCGAGCTCGTCTTTGACGCGCCGATAAGCCTCGCGAAATGGGACGCCGGAGACGGCGAGTTCCAGGGCGCGGTCGGCCGCGAAAACCTCTGGTGTGAAGGCGGCCCGCAAACGATCGGGGTGCACCCGCAGGGCGGCGATCAGTGGTCGGAGGATGCGGAGGGTCGCCCGGGCCGTAGCGATGCCTTCCAGGAACGGCTCCTTGGTTTCCTGAACATCGCGATTGTAGCCGCCGGGGAGGGCTCGCAGGATTTCGAGCGTCACTTGGGCTGCCGCCAACACACGTGCGCATCGGGCGCGCACGAGTTCCAGCGCGTCCGGATTGTTCTTCTGGGGCATGATGCTGCTGCCAGTGCCAAATTCCTTCGGCAGCGAGAAATAACCGAATTCCGGCATCGAATAGAGGATGAGATCCTGGGCCAGACGCGAGGCGGTCAGCATAACCTGCCCGAAGGCGGAGAGGATTGCGCCTTCAATCTTGCCGCGCGCATGGATGGCGTGCAGTGAGGTGTGCGTCGGCCGGGCGAAACCGAGAAGACGCGCTGTCAAGGCTCGATCCACGGGCAGCGGCGTGCCGAAGCCCGCGGCAGCGCCAAGCGGGCATTGATCGTTGAGCTCGTGGACGCTGCGTAGCAGAAGTAAATCGTCGAGAAGGCTCTCCGCGTATGCTGCCGCCCATAGACCGACCGACGACGGCATAGCTGGTTGCTGGTGTGTGCGCCCGACCATGGGCACGCGCGCATGACGCCGCGCAAAGACGAGCAACGTCTCTGCCAGGTCCGCCGCCTCCGTCATCGCCTCGAGCAGTTGGCGTTTGCCGTACAGCCGCAGGTCCACGGCCACCTGATCGTTGCGGCTGCGGGCGGTATGAATGCGCCGGCCAAGATCGCCGAGCCGTCTCGTCAGCGCGCGTTCGACGGCAAGATGGACGTCCTGATCTACCGCCGTGATTTCAAAATCTCCGCGCGAGGCACGACGCCGGATGGCATCCAATTCAGCGATGACACGCCTCAATTCCACCTTCGTGAACAGCGGCGGTTGGAGAGGAAGTCGCGCGAGCATAACGGCATGGGCGGCGCTGCCGACGCAGTCGGCTTCCACGAGCTGGCGATCGAGCTCCCGGTCTCGACCGGCGGTGTATTCGAGCACGAGGGCATCGATGCGTCCGACCGTCGTTTCTCGACTCGAGTGTGTCGCAGGAGCTGAATTGGAATGCTTCATGTGCTTTTCGGCGATCGGCCGACATGTTTTCCAGATGGCTTGCGCGATGGGGCGGCCACTGGCGGCGAGGGCGGTTCTGACACCTCCTCCACAATCTCTTTCAGAAGCGTGGAGTATCCTTTGCCCTGTGCCATCTCGTCGGCTACTTCGCGCAGGATGGTCTGTGAACCTTTGGTCATCTCCGACTCCACAATCAGGATGGTGGACCCCACACGGATTCGGTCACCCGGTTGAAGCCGCGCGGTGGTGATCCGGGTTTCATTCACAAACGTGCCGTTTTTGGATTTCAAATCCCGCACCACCGGTACGCCATCCTCCATCGTGATTCCGCAGTGAAGGCGGGAAACTTTTTCATCCAGAAGCATGATATCGGCGTTGGAACTGCGTCCGATCGTGATCGGCTTTTCGCTCAGCCGGAGTTTGGCGGACGCACCATCGTGGCGGGTATAGATCAGGATCATTTTTGTGCCTCCAATTTTCGCGCGGATTTCACAGCCGGCCGCTGTTCAAAAGATTCTGAAAATACAGCCGGGTGCGTTCAATGCCTTCTTTCAGGGGCACTCGCGGTTCCCAGCCGAGTCGTTCGCGAGCGCGCTGAATGTCGGGCTGCCGCACCTTCGGGTCATCCACGGGCAATGGGCGGTGGACAATGACCGATCGGCTTTGACATGCCGCGATGATCTCGCGGGCGAAATTTAGCACGGACATTTCGGCGGGATTTCCGAGATTGATCGGCTCATATTCTGCACTATGGGCGAGGCGCCAGATGCCCTCGATGAGGTCGTCCACATAACAGAAACTCCGGGTCTGATGGCCATCGCCGAAGACGGTGATCGGTTCGTTCCGAAGGGCCTGGGTGAGGAAAGCGGGCACGACGCGTCCGTCTCGGGGGCGCATGCGGGGTCCGTAGGTGTTGAATATGCGCGCGATTTTCGTATCCAGCCCGTGCGTTCGATGGTAGGCCATGACGAGCGCTTCAGCGAACCTCTTGGCTTCGTCGTACACGCCGCGTGGGCCGATGGGAGTGACGTTGCCCCAATAGGTTTCGGGTTGGGGATGCACGAGCGGATCGCCGTATACCTCTGATGTCGACGCGAGCACAAATCGAGCGCCCTTGGCTCGCGCAAGCCCCAGCGCCTTATGCGTGCCGAGGGCACCGACTTTGAGCGTCTGGATCGGTAACTCAAGGTAATCAATCGGACTGGCGGGAGAGGCAAAGTGAAAGACAAAATCCACTGGCCCCGGTAGAAAGATGTATTCCGTGACGTCGTGCTTGATGAAAAGGAAATCGTCACGCCCCGCCAGGTGCTCAATATTGGCGACATTGCCGGTGATCAGGTTGTCGAGGGCGATTACCCGATGTCCTTCGGCGAGCAGACGATCGCACAGATGGGAGCCGAGAAAGCCGGCGCCGCCGGTGACCACGGATACGGGTTGATCGTTGGTGGCCATTGTGTCTCTTCGTATGGTGACGCACAATAGCACGCAGCGCCCAGTTCCGCCAAGCGCAACCAGCGAATGTTGGGGAAACTTCTTCAAAAAAGGTTCGGTTTGGACATCGAACGGCCAGGGGTATAGCCTGACACCGTAATGTAGGAATACAGGTGCGATTATGCCTTTTCCTTGGATCGTATTGATCACTGCGGTTCTTGCCGAAATCGTTTTCCTTTTTCCATCCGCACGCCGCTGGACGGGATGGCGTTTCGTCATGCTCTGGACTTTGCGCCCGTGGGCGTTTTGGGCGGTGTTGAATCTGTTCTATCGGGGGTCGCCGTCGGCGCAATTCAACGAACCCCGCACCTTCCCGTTTTATGGCCATTTGTGGAACCCTGAGTTCGGCTGGCGCGAACAGTTCATGTGGCTCATCGGCCGCCGCGCCGTGTGGACGTGGGGCCTCGCTTCGCTGACACTGACGGCCGCGCTAGTCCTCGGAACCGTGCATGTGCTACGCCAACCGCTCCGCACGCGCCGAGGCATTGCCATCGCCCTCACTTCGGGTTGTTTACTCACCGCCGTTTTGCACCTGACCGTCGGCGCCATGCCGACAGGTCTGACGGCGCCCGACGACGCCCGGCCTTTTCCGTCCTTGCTGCTACCGTGGCATCGAGCGGGCAACACCATGCTGTATGCCATGCGCCATATTCGGGGAACTACGCATTTTTTGGATCATTTTTCGGAAATCCATCCCCACTTGCGTCATTATATTCACCCGTTCACCCATCCGCCCGGTGCCTCGCTGGCGCTATATTGGATCGGCAAAACAATGGGTCTGACGCGCGCCGCGAATATCCGACTCAATGCCGTGAAATTCCGATACGCGGTCGGGCTGACATTTTTTTCCGCGCTCGGCTACGCGGCAGCGTTTTTTCTCGGCCTTGGGCTGGGGAGTTCACCCCGTGTCGGCTGGCTGTCGGCGGCCTTGTGGGCAACCGCGCCCCTGACCCTCTACAATACATTCGCGATGAACGGGTTATTTTCCGTCTTTTTTGTCTTCGGACTGGTCGGCATATGGAGAGTAGGCACGGCGGAGCGCATACCTTGGGCTGCAGAGGTCGCGCTCGGCCTGTGTTTTTTTGTGCTGAATTGGCTCTGTTTCAGTTGGACGATTTTGACGACGATCTTCGCTGTCTTTATCGCATGGCGGTGGCGCGAGGCTCGCTGGACATGGCGCGAGGCCACCGCGCGTTTCGTACCGCCGCTGGCCGTAATGACGGTGCTTTCCACGGTTGTGCTGCTGCGCTATTCCATTCGCTATCTGGCCATCTATCGGGCCGCGCACGCGTATGCCTGCGAGTGGTATGATTATAAGAATGGCCTGCAATCCCTCCTTGCGCTGATTGGAGGCCAACTTGACCTCTTTCTCCTCGCCGGCGCCATTGTGCTGCCCGCCGCGATAGCGGCGATTCGCCGTCCCGCGCTCCCGCGCGACGCGCGCGCCTTCGCCGTGATCGTTGCGGCGATCTTTGCCTTGCCCCTCCTCTTCGGTCCCGGTTGTCTGCGCATGGAAACGGCACGCTGTTGGAACTGGGTCGCTGTTGCCGCTATCGCACTGGCTGCACGGGAATTATGGGAGCGTTTTCAAGACGCCAATATCGCGGCGCTGGCCATAGCAATCTCGGCGCTTGTTCGGCACGGCTTGCGGCTGTTTGTGGATATCATCTGATGTCACCGGCTATGTATCCCGAGCATCGAGTAGATGTTCGCCAACGAGATTCGGGGTCAAGTCCCCCCCCTCATCGCATTTAATTTTGCGAACGCGAGGATGTTATTCCCCAGCCGCACCGGTTGCGCTGCAGGAGCTGGCTTGAAAGGCGGCCTTTGGCAGACGAGGGGAAAACGGCTTGTCTTCAAGGGCCTGTATCTTTCTGCCATTGGTTCCATTCGCCGAGGGCGCCGAATCAGCCGGTCGGCCCCGGACAGGTCGCCTGGTTTCGCGCCGGCGATGGGTCCGACATCATTACGTGTTATCGCATCTCCCATCTGGACTGGATCGGTCTGTATCTCTTCGCGGATGGTCCCTGGAGGCCCCTGAGGGCTATCCAGGCTTCTTCAAAAATCCCCAGTGGTACCGTTGGTGGTAGGCGGATTCAAAACGGCCGCCAGTCCGTGTCGGGGCCGATGCGCAGACAGGTTTCCGTGATCAGCTCGATGCAAGCTTCCACGTCGCGCCCGTCAATCAACTCGCACGGGGAGTGCATATACCGGTTCGGCAGGCTGATCAGCGCCGTCGCCACGCCGGCGCGATTGATCTGAATCGCATTGGCGTCCGTGCCGGTGGGCCGGGCGGAAGCGATGATTTGGTGCTTGATTTTCTTCTTTCGTGCGGTTTCGACGACCAGATCGAACAGCTTCGGATGAATATTAGGACCGCGGGTGATCACCGCGCCCCCGCCTAGTTTGACCTTGCCCTCCTGTCGAACCGCGTCGCCCATGGAAGGATGGTCCGTGGCAAAAGTCACATCCACCGCGATGGCGAACTGTGGGTCAATGCCGAACGCCGCCGTGCGCGCACCGCGCAAACCGATCTCCTCCTGTACGGTCGCGACCGCATGAACCTCCGCCTCAAGTGAGCACTCCGCGAGCCGCCGAGCCGTTTCGAGCACAATAAAGGCGCCTGCACGGTTGTCGAATCCGCGCCCCGCGAGCGAGTGGCCGTCAAGACGCAGTAGACCGTAGTCCAGTACAATAGGATCGCCAATCGCGACCTTTTTCTCGGCCGCTTTGCGGTTTTTCGCGCCGATATCGACCCACATGTTCTCGATCTTCGTCACCTCCTTACGCGCCTCTTCCTTGAGCAGATGAACGGGGCATTTGCCGATCACACCGGGGACGGTTCCCTGACGGGTGTGGATGCGCACGCGCTGGCCCTGAATGATCTGAGGATCCCATCCGCCGATAGGGGCAAACCAGATAAAGCCGTCGTCGTCAATGTGGGTGATGAGAAATCCAATTTCGTCGTAATGGCCGGACAGCATGATGCGTGGACGGCCGCCGGAATGAATTACGGCGTTGGTGTTGCCGTGCGCATCGCGGCGCACATCCGATGTGAAGGTCCGTGCCTCCTTTTCCCACAGCGCGGCCGCGGAGTCCTCGTAGCCCGATGGACTCGGGGCGTCAATCAGCCGCGACAGAAAATTCCACGATTCCTGGTTCAATTTCATAAGCCCTCTACACCTCGTTCGGGACCGAAAGATAGGCCAACCTTAGTGGCTTGTCCAATCCGTAACAATAGGTGCGGTCGGAAAACCGGCGATAGCCCAGGGCCACCGCCTCCCCCTTTTGCAGATGCTGAGAGTCGCCTTTTTTGTCCATCTTCTGACAGCTTCCGAAGTGTGAAAACAGGTGAGGAAAAGCCGCCGCTCGGTTAAGATTCGCGCGTGAAGAGTGGCGCTAGAGAAGACCGTGGAGGAAATCCTCGCGCGTTCCAAGGTTTGGAAAACCGAAACCGACTTTTTTCCAAGGCTTGGAAAATGGGACCAGCTATCCTTCCAATCCTTGGAACAGCGTCCCGACGCGCGACCCGGCCGTCGAATCGGCGTCGCTCGGCGCGCGCGGCGCTGGTCGCCATCGCTCTTTTCGCGGGCCTCGTCGGCTGCGCGCGACGTTCGGAGCCGGTGAGCACCCTCTCGCTGATCGAACGCCTGTCGGATTTTGGAACGGTGGCGCGCGTTGAGGAAACGGTCCGGCTTTTCAGCTCCAGCGATCCCATCGGCAACAACGAGGACTACGGCCATTTTCTCGGCGACGGGCCCCCCGGCTGGAAGGTTATGGCCGATACGCCGGGTCCCGGTTACCTCTCCAGATTCTGGTTCACCGGCGCGCCCGACGGGCGGATGCGATTGCGATTCTATTTTGACGACGAGGAGCATCCGCGCATCGAAACGACGTTGGAGGCATGGTGCGGCGGGGTCCAACCCGCCACCCCGCCGCTGGCTGGCTACGAAAATTACGCATGGTATTCTTTCCTGCCCATCCCGTTTGCCCGACGCCTCGTGGTGATGTGCGAGGCCGCCGCCGCGCCGCCGGACGCCAAGCTCTTTTTCCAACTTCAGATTCATCGCCTGCCTCGCGGCGCGCCCGTGGAGAGTTTTTGCGGCGTATGGAGCGACGACGAGCTCCGACGGCTGGCCGCTGTGCGGGACGCGTGGCGGTGGCGCGACGCCGAGGAGCGGGAGGACGCGGTCATCAAACGCCTCCGTGAAGAGATGGCCGGGGTTCCGACGCGCGTCGCGACGCCGGGGGATACGACGCGCCTGGCCGATTTCAAAGGTTCCGCCGTCATATCGGCCTGGGCGCTGGAACTCGACGCGGAGACGCTGCCGGACGCCGCCGCCCGTGCGGCAGCGCTGCGTGATCTCGTCCTCGAAATGACGTGGGACGGCCTGCCGGCGCCCAGCGTGGCCGCGCCACTCGGGCTCTTCTTCGGCGGATGGCGATACAAGGCCGCTCACGCGACCGCGCTCTGGCGGGTGGAGGGCTGGCGATTCATCTGCCGGTGGCCGATGTTCTTTCGCCGTTCGGCCCGCCTCGAGCTGCGGCATCGCGGGTCGCACCCGGTGCGGTTCCGCTGGGCCGCGTTAACGACGCCCGAAGACGGCTGCGAGCGCCCGGGATATTTTCACGCCGAATACCGCCGCAGCGGTCCTGCGGCCGGCACGCCCCACCTCGTCGTGGCTGCGCAGGGCGAGGGTGTCTATCGGGGCTGCGTACTGGACGTGGCCGCGGCGGACGATTCGGGCTACTGGCTGCTCGAAGGGGACGAGATGCTGAAGTTCGATGGCGAGCGGCGAGCGTCGTGGCGCGGCACCGGCCTGGAGGATTACTTCAACGGCGGTTGGTACTACCAGAACGTCGTCGCCCGCCCCCTGCACGGCGTGACATTCAAGGCGCCCTTCCGCGTGACACAATATCGGGTGCACGCGCTGGACCGCGTGCCCTTCCGCCGCGGCCTCGAGATGTCTTTCGAACGCGGCCCCCGCCACGCCACGCCGGGTTGGATGGAGAGCGTGGCGTTTTATTATTTGCGACGGCCGATGGCGGTTTCGACCGGCGACCTGGAAAAAGGCGACCCCCCACCTCCGCCCCGGCCCTATGAACCCCTGACGATTATGACGGAGCTTTGGAATTTGGAGCGGCTCGGCGAGTTCGACGAAGCGGCCGATCACGCGGAGCGCTTTCTGGCGCGCTCTCCTGAATTTTCGCGGCGGGAGATGCTCGAACTGCGAAAGGCGCTGTATCGCGCGGAAGCGAGCGGAAATGCCGAGGCCGCGATCGCCGCGATGGAGGCCGCCCGCGCTTCGCCCGATTCCGCCGTGCGACGCGCCGCGGAGGACGGACTATGGCTGGAGGGCGCCGAACATCGCGCCCTTGTGTTTCTCTACGCCAATAATCCCGCCACACTCCATGTCAACGGCGTCGAGGTCCTTCACGCTTCCGACGCAACGATCATCGCCCGTGCGCGCGTGGAGCTCAATGACGCTCCGCGCGTGATCGCCATTGCGGCGCGGCGCGGTCCCTATCCCGACTGGGTGCTGGCCGTCGTGCGCACGGCGCGCGCCGATTATGTCACCACGCCTTCCTGGCGCGTTCGGGCGCCGGCGACTCGGGCGGATCTCGATCCCGCGACGGATTCGTCTTCCTGGCCGCGCGTCGGCGGGACCGGCGTGAAGGGGCCGCCGGAGGAGCCATTTCTATGGGTCGAGCCGGACCCCTTCCTCGGCGTGGTGTCCGGCGCGGTGGGGTTACGCGCTCCTGCCGCCGAGGCCACGGCGGCGTTTGAGGTGGTTTTCCGATGGGATGCGACCGATAGCGAAGCGTCTGGCTCCGTGCGTCCCCGCGCGGCGAAGGGGCGCCCTGGGAGGGAAGCGGATTCTACGCCGCCGCCCGCCGCCCTCGGATGGGACTGAATCTCATGCGTGATCATTCGGGACTTTGGATCGCGATTACGGCCGCGCTTCAACTGGCGGCCTTCGCCGCTGTGGCACTGCACGGCCTGCGGCATCGGCGCGAGCCGGCGACGATGATCCTGTGGCTGTTCGTCGCCTGGTCGCTGCCGTTTGTCGGGCCGCTGCTCTACGCAGCGTTCGGCGTGGATCGCCTGCCGCGCCATGCCTGGCACAAATCGCAGGCGGACCTGCTTTTTCGGCGCCAGCGCGAGACGCTGCCGGAGGAGGAGGCGCCGATGGTGTACTGGCGCGCGGTGCACCGCACGGGCGTGGAACATCCGCCGACGCGCGAGGCCGAGGTGCTGGACCGTTCCATGGACCCGCTGGCGCCGGATTTCCCGCCGCTGGGCGGCAACACGATCCGACTGTTGCTCAACGGTGATGAGGCCTATCCAGAAATGCTCGGCGCCATTGATCGCGCCCGAGATCACATTCATTTGCATACCTTCATTCTGGGCGCGGACGCCGTGGGGCGGACATTTCTCGACCGGATCGCCGCGCGTGCCGAGTCCGGTATCCGATGCCGTGTGATGTATGACCGATTCGGCTCGACGCCGGCGGTCTGGAGCGGCTTTTTTCAGCGATATCGGCGGCGTTCGCCGAACTTCGTGCTGGTCGGCTGGACCCAGGCCAATCTGCTGCGGCGTCATGTGCAGATCAACCTGCGCAATCACCGCAAAATTCTCGTGGTAGACGGACGCGAAGCCTTTTTCGGCGGCGTCAATATCGCTGCGCCCAACGTCAGCGCGCCCGACGCGCCCGCCATTCGCGACTATCATTTTCATGTGCGAGGGCCGCTCGTTCAGGAGCTGCAATACACGTTTTTGCGCGACTGGCATTTCATGGCGGAGGAGCCGGCGGATCGTCTGTTGCAGCCCGAATATTTTCCCGCGGTGGAACCGGCCGGCGGCATGATCGCGCGCGTGCTCAATGGCGGACCCGCCGGCGAATACGAAACCCTGCTCGACCTGTACATCAACGCGATCAATACGGCGCGCCGCCGTATTCTGGCGGCCACGCCCTATTTTGTGCCGCCGTCCGATCTGTTGCGGGCCTTGCGCTCGGCGGCGTTGCGCCGGGTGGACGTGCGACTGGTGGTTCCGTTGGAGAATAACCATTTCTATGCCGGTATGGCTGGCCGCGCCTTCTACGAGGATTTGCTCGATGTCGGCGTCCGCATTTTTGAGCGGCGCCCGCCGTTCATGCACGCCAAAGCGCTGGTCGTGGATGATGTCGCCGCGATCGTCGGCACGGCCAATCTCGACGCCCGCAGCCTG
>CALLML010000134.1 GCA_938005705.1 uncultured bacterium | reverse complement strand
GAAAAAGGTCTGGAAAAAGCAGACAGTCTGTAGGAGTATCAGCCATTGGAAAACCTCGCATGCCGTTTTGTGTAACGGACTAAACGATCGCATGTTACAGAGGTTTTCCAATACTATTTTCCAACTATTTCATGCCCCTTCGTGAATAATCCGGGCTAATGCTATATCCGTTTGCATTTTGGTCTCCGCTCCTCGTCTCAAACTACATTATGCTACACTCCATGGAATTCATCGATCTTCGCCGATTGCCTGTCTACGAGATCGAGAAAGCTCTCATTGCCGCTGCGCAGGAGCCCGGACGTTTCATTGTCGAGGCGCCCACCGGCTCGGGCAAATCCACACAGGTTCCGCAGATGCTCCTGGATCACGGCGTCGCGGGGAGGGGGCAAATCATCGTCCTCCAGCCCCGGCGCATCGCCGCGCGCATGCTCGCCGCACGCGTCGCGCGCGAACGCGGCGGTACGTTGGGCGGCGAGGTCGGATATCGAGTCCGATTCGAAGGGGCGTCCTCTGCGGGGACGCGCATTCTCTACGTCACCGAGGGCGTGCTTCTGCGTCAATTGCTCGAAGACCCGGATTTGCGGGGCGTCAGCATCATCCTGCTCGACGAGTTCCATGAGCGACATCTCTATGGCGACGTCACGCTGGCGCGCGTCGCGGCCCTGCAGCGCGAGCGCCGCCCGGATTTGCGCATCGGAGTCATGTCTGCAACGCTCGACACGGACGCGCTCGAAGCCTGGCTTTCACCCTGTGCTGTCGTGCGCTCCGAGGGCCGTCAATATCCCGTTCGGATCGAATATCTCCCCCGCCCGCCGCCGGCAGGCACGCCGGCCTGGGAAACCGTGGCGCGGGTCTTTGAGCAATGGGTGACGGAAGGAGGCGAGGGCGACGCGCTGATTTTCATGCCCGGCGCCTACGAGATTGCACGTACGCTCGACGCGCTCCGCGAGACCGCTGCCGCGCGCGGACGTCTGCTCCTGCCGCTGCATGGCGACCTCTCGCCGGCGGAGCAGGACGAGGCGGTCGCGCCTGCGGATCGGCCGAAAGTGATTGTCGCCACCAACGTTGCGGAGACTTCGCTGACCATCGAGGGGGTGCGTGTCGTGATCGACAGTGGATTGGCGCGCACGCCGCGCTATGATCCGCGCCGCGGCATTAACACGCTGCTCGTCGAACCGATCAGTCGTGCCTCCGCCGATCAGCGCGCCGGGCGGGCGGGGCGCACGGGACCGGGGCACTGTTACCGGCTCTGGACCGAGCGCGAGCATCGCACGCGGCCCGCGATGGAGACGCCGGAAATCCGTCGTCTCGACCTCGCCGAGATCGCGTTGGGGCTCAAAGCGGCGGGTCTGACGGACCTGGCCGCCTTTCCCTGGTTCGCACCTCCGCCCGCTGGCGCGCTGGAGCGGGCGGAGAGCCTGTTACGTGATCTCGGCGCCACTGACGTGTGCGGTGCGATTACCCCGATGGGACGTCGCATGGCGGAATTTCCGCTGCATCCTCGCTATGCGCGTATGTTGATTGAGGCCGGCGTGCGAAACGTCGTGCGGCCCGTGGCCCTCCTGGCGGCGTTGACCCAGGGGCGCGGTCTACTCCGCCAGCGCGCCGACCGCGACGCGCGTGACCGGCGCGAGGACCTGCTGGGCCCCGCTGCTTCCGATTTCTTTGTGCTCGCTCGCGCCTGGTCCTATGCCCGGAACTGCCGGTTCGACCCGGCTCAGTGCGAAAAACTCGGCATCCATGCGCATACCGCCCGGCAGGTCATACCTCTTTATGAGCTGTTCCTCCAATGCGCCGAACGCGCCGGTCTGCCGACCGGAGACCAGCCCGCGGCAGATGAGGACCTGCAAAAATGCATTCTTGCAGGCTTCGCTGATCACGTGGCGCGGCGATTGGACGGCGGTACGCTGCGGTGCGCGCTGACCCACGGACGCCGAGGCCGGCTCGATCGAATCAGCGCCGTCCGCGACGTCCCTTTGCTGGTCGCCGCGGAAATCAGCGAGATCGAGGGGCGCGACGTCGAAGTTGTGCTTTCGCTCGCCACCGCCATTCGGGAGGAGTGGCTCGACGAGCTATTCCCCGGCGAGACGAGGACCGAAACCGTCGTGATGTTTGATCGCGCCATTCAGCGCGTCATTGTGCTGCGCCGTCGCGTTTTTCGCGGGCTCATCCTGGATGAACGCGCCGGTGGCGACCCGCCGGCGGAAGCCGCCGCCGAACGGCTGGCCGAGGAAGTGCTGGCGGGGAATCTCCAATTGGCGCAATGGACGGACGCCGTCGAAACGTGGATCGCGCGCGTGAACTTCGTGGCGCGGATGGCGGCCGAGGCGGGTGTGCCGTCTTTCGGCGAAGCGGAACGCCGACAAGTTCTTCAGCAAATATGTCTCGGTGGTTTTTCGCAGAAGGAAATTCGTGACCGAGCGGTTATGCCGATTCTTCGTGGCGTGTTGAGCCCGGCCCAGCAGCATGCGGTCGAGTGCCTGGCGCCGGAGCGAATTCGCCTGCCCGGAGGGCGGACCGCGCGCGTGCAATATCCGACCCCGGGAGAGCCGTTCGTGGCCGCAATGATACAGGACCTTTATGGCCTCCATGAAACGCCTCGCATTCTCGGCGGGCGCTACCCGCTAACGTTGCAGATTCTGGGGCCAAATTTCCGCCCTGTGCAGATCACACGCGATTTGGCCGGCTTCTGGCGTGATGTCTATCCCAAGGTTCGGCAAGAACTCCGGCGCAAATACCCGAAACACAAGTGGCGATGACGGCAAAATGCGCCACGAACTCCTTCATCATGGTCCGGACCGCGCGAAACGGAGTTCAGACCAAGTCACACGCCTCCGGCGGCATCCCGTGAGCGGGTTTGCCTTCCCACTCGATGTTGCAGCCGATGGGATTGGTCACCGGTACGCTGATCGGCTTTCCGGCCAGATGCTCGGTGAGCGTGCGGTCGTGGTCGTTGACCTTCATCCTGGAGGTGTCGCGCGGGCTATCCACGCCGTGACCGATGTAGATCAGCTTGCGTGCGCGGTCGAAGACGAAAAAATGTGGCGTGCGCAAAGCACCGTATGCGCGTGCGACCTCCTGCGACTCGTCATAGAGATAGACCCAAGGGAACTTGTGTTTCTTCATTCGCTCGACTATGTGCGGGAAGTCGTCCTCGGCGTAGGTGTTCTTGCTGTTCGAATTGATCCCAGAGCCCGCAATAACAGAGGAGACGAATGTGAAGACGATGTTCCCAACCTATCCGATGGTGTTCAGTCTGGCCAAAGCTCAAACGTTTGGAAGCACAAATGCGGGTTTTGGAAACACCGGCCCCACGATGATCGGGACGGTTTCCACAACACTATGGCCGGCGTTTGAACACGGCCACCGGCGATAACAGTTCCAACACGGCGGCGGGCGCCAACAACACTCCAACAGGGGAAAACAGCCTATCAACAACGGTCGGTGAAATAGAGCAAAATGTCGAATAGGGGGCGATTCCCAAGGTGTGGAATTCGGCCCGAATGTGCGCGCGGGCACTGAACCGGCCGCTTTGAACTCGGCATGACCTCCGGCATCGGGATGATGCCGCGCATCTTCCATTGCCATTTGGGAGATCGCCAAACAACGATCCCGTATGGACCGAAGAATGGTGGCGGAGGCGCCCCGACACAGTCATAGGCGTGGGTTCGGGACTGTTTCCGTAACCGTGTGCCGTGCCGCTCCTTCAAGACTTCAACAGCACGATTGAAGATCGTTGTTTTGGTCAGGGATCGGTGGACGCTTCGGGTTGTTGGGCCGCACGGGCAGGCGGTGGGCGCGCCATCCAGACCAGGAACGACTCGGTCGGAACCAGAAATTGCCAGGCGAACGCCTGTTGCAGATCTTCCGCCGGTATGGCGGGCCGAATCACCTGTTCGGCACCGATCGTCGCCACCGCCTCGAACTGAATCCAGGTCGGTCCCGGCGGCGCATCGCGGGCCGCCTGGAATTTGATGGCGGCCCGGTCCTTGTCGGCCGGCACGCGCGCGTCGGCGAGCGAAAATCCCCGCGGCGCGTTTTTGAGCCGGATGTGCACCTCGCCGTCAAAACCATCTCTCCGTATCACGTGAGCCGTCACGGCGGCTGACGTTCCCCTTCGGGGAGAGACCGATGAAGGAACCAGCCGGACCTCAAAATCCGGCCTCGGTTCACTAACGCGGAGTCGGTACGCATGGAAGGGGCTGCCATGGCCTCGAACATCCGTCACGTCCAGGCGGTAAAATCCGTCTGCGGGCAACTCGAATTCGATTCGCGAATCCGCGTGGTGCGTAACCAGCCCCGCGCCTCGGTCTTCGTGATCGTCATTGAAGGCGAGCGGCGGAGAGACGGCGTTCGAGCGGCGGAGCGTCAGCGTCGCATCCATAGGGCTGCCGAGACGGCGGGCATAGATCTCGGCGACGATACGCCGGCCGGCTTTCCCTTCGAACTCGTAAACGTCGCGTTCTCCCGGCTTTTCGATGACGCCGTTAACCATGACGGGCAGGTTTATTCGTTGGGGTTTATTTTCACCGCCACGCTTCTGCTCGATGAGCTCGGGCAGGGTATCCGCCGAAATGCGAAGAAAGGGGCTTGCGTGCATGTGGTTCAGCACATCGAATAATGAATAAACGCCGGGCGGAGGCATGGCGGAAATGGTACGCGCCGCCTGTTCGAGGTTCCATCCCCGCAGCGCAACCGAAACAGCCGCACCTGCCAATCCGCCGAGGGGGAATATATCGGTAATGAACGGGAATTCGCCCACCGCGACGCGATAGACGAAATCCTCTCGGCCCCGGTAGATACAGTCGCGGATTTCTAGCGTATATATGCCGGCGCGCGCCGCCTCATAATACAACACGGGGTCCGGATGAAAACGCCAGTGATCGGCCGTAGCGATCAGACGGCCTTCTTCGTCGAATAGGGTAATCACGGCATCGAACCATCCGGGTACGGCGTCGGCCAGATACGGGCGCAGCTCGCGCGCGGTGACGGCAATCACCAAACATTGCCCTGCCTTGATTTCGATGCGGTATTGGTCGCGTTCGCCGGGCCCGATCTGGCCGTTGATGACGGCCGGTGGTTTGATGACGTGCTCCGAAACGGGGAGTTCGATCCAGCGCCGCCATGGGCCAAATCGCCGGGTTTCGCCGGTTCGGACCATGTAGTTGGCGGCCGTCAGCGGGGGCTCGGTGATTTCTGGCAGGTCACTGACCTCGAAAGTTAGGGGATTGGAGACGCCACCGGCGCCGGCCAGCCGGATATCGTGTTTTCCCAAGGGAACATTTTCTGCAATCCGCACTTCAAACTCGGCGCGTTCGGCAAACGGCGGCGCGTCGCGTGCGCGATTGGCCATGGCGGTCCATTCGATCAGTTCCTGCAAACGGCGTTCGTCGTCAGGCGACCAAGGGGCCGGTGCTTCACCTTCACGTTCGCGTCGAGGAAACTGGGAGTGCTCCTTACGTTTGGTCAGTTCGCGCAGCTCGTTGACGAGTTCCTCCATCTTGTCCTGGCGCGGCGGTTGATGCACCGCCAGGAGAGTGGCCTCAATCCCGCCGCCGCTGAAGACGGCCTCCGCATTTGCCGGAATCCGCCGCCCGCCCACGGTGATCCGAAGGGTGGTTCCCCGTTGGCCGCCGGCGGGATAGACATAGGAGATATTCAGTTCCCGCTGAGCCTGCGCATGGGCGTGAACGGGAAATCCGCCGGCGGCGCCTAGCGTCGCAATGGCGGCGCCCAGGCGAATGAGGCGCAATGGCTGCCCATTCGATCTCATACTAGTTCCTTCAGACGGCCGCCGGACGGAACTTTTTCGGAGGCGTCTGGTGTGACGCGGACATCGAGTCCCTGCGGATTGGGCAAGGGACCATCCGGGTCAATACCCAACTGCGCGTAGATGGTGCCGAGCAGATCGCAGGGATAGACCGGGCGCTCGGTCACCGTCTCGCCGCGTTCGTCGGTGGCGCCGACGACCAGGCCGCCTCGCAGGCCGCCGCCGGCCAGCACAGCGCAAAAGGCCTTGCCGTAATGGTTCCGTCCGCCGTTCCACGGCGGTTCCCACTGGATGCGCGGCGTGCGCCCGAATTCTCCGCTCCACCAGACGAGTGTTGTATCGAAGAGTCCTCTCTCCCGCAGGTCATCCAGCAACGCGGAAAACCCGCGGTCCATTTCAGGCAGCTTTCGTCGCATGGCCTGGAAATGCTGCTTGTGAGTGTCCCATCCGCCGTAGTTGATGGTCACATAGGGCACCCCGCTTTCGACAAGCCGGCGCGCCGTCAGACACGACTGTCCGAAGGTGTTGCGTCCATAGCGCTCGCGCACGGCGTCTGGCTCCTGCGAGAGATCGAAGACTTTTCCGCCGTCGCCAAGAATGAGCTCATAGGCCTGCTCGCGCGCGGCATCGGCCGCCGCCATCAGGGGGTCATCGGCAAGGGCGCAGCGTAGGGTGTTCAGCGAAGCGAGCAGTTCGCGCCGCCGGATTTGCCGTTCACGCGGCACGCCGGGCAACACGATGCCCTCCACTGCGAAGGGGGGCGCGGCCGGATCGCCGCCGGTGGCGAAGGGTTTGTACTTGAGTCCGAGAAAACCGGCTTCCGAAAAACGCCCCTGGGGTTGCGTGAGGACGATGTAAGGCGGAATCAAGCCCTGATATCCGGCGTCGTACCCCTTGAAAAGGCTGACGACCGCGCCGATGCACGGATAAGTCAAGCGCCCGCCGGCAGGACGCCCCGTCTGCACTATATAGGCCGCTGTTTCATGGCCGTTGATGCCATGCGTCATGCCCCGGATAATGCTGTATTGGTCCGCCTGTTTGGCGAGCATCGGCAATAGCTCGTTGATGCGGATGCCGTCTACGTTGGTCGCGATCGGTTGGGTGAAAGGGCCGGCGTAATCGTTACCCGCCTCGGGTTTGGGGTCGAACGTGTCCAAATGGCAAGGACCGCCCCAGAGCCACACCTGGATTACCGTGCGCGCCTTTCCACGGGGCGGTGGAGGATTGAAGGGCACCGCAAATGTCAATGGCGCACCCCAACGCAGCGCCGCGAGGCCGCCGATACCGAGAAGTCCGTTGGCGAGGAACCGGCGGCGGGGCCAAGTCTTTTCCCATGGGCGGAGACGATGGACCGGCGGATAGGGGGACGACGCGGCCACCTTCCCAGCTGCCCAGGGGGGGATCGCTTCCCGGTCCGCGATCTGCTTTGTCGAATCGGGGGCATCTGCTGAATCCGTGTAGGTCATAGCCATTCCCTTGGTCATTTTTCTCAATGCCGATGCAGAAACTCCTCGGAATTAATGAGCGCCCACACCACATCCACGAGCGTATCACGCGGGCGTGCGCCCGTTGCCGCCCCATGAGCCGCCCCGCGCTTGAGTTCTTCCGACGTCGGCGGGCGCGAGAGAACGGTCCAGTAAAGTTCCGTGACGGCCTCTTCGGGTCGCTTCACCTGCGAAAGTATCCGCTGGAGTTTCCGGCTGTTGACAATTTTTTCGTGAATATGTCGGGAATTGAGCAGATGCAGCCGCTGGCTCGCGCTAGTGGCGTTGTTGCGTTCGGACATCAGCCCCGTGTCGCGAGCGGGCCGCCCGAACAATTCGAGAAATGCGCTGGTGCTATTGCCGTCAGGCAGCTCGATCGTGCGCATTTCCTCCGGCATATAGGTGAACGGCTCCGGCACCGGACTGACATATCGCTCGGTCGTGCCGGTGATCTGGCAGATGGCGTCAATCAACACTTCCGCCTCTAGTCGACGCGGCGCATAGCGTGCGAACAGCACATCGGCGCGTTTGTCGGAAGAGCGGGGAATGGAGGACATCTGATAGACCTCAGACGTGAGAATGAGGCGTTGAAGACGTTTGAGATTCCAGCCGGAGGAGACGAGTTCGCCGGCCAGGTAATCCAGCAGTTCGGGAATCGCCGGCGGATTATCCGGGCGAACATCGTCGGGCTCGTGGACGATGCCGCGCCCCATGATCCAATACCACATGCGATTGGCCATGTGGCGCGCGAACCACGGATTGCGCTCGGAAATCAGCCAGTTGGCGAAGACGGCCCGCGCGTCGGCGCCCGCCGCGATTCGCGCGCGCACGCCATCCGGCAGCACGGCGTCGAGCGGATCAGTCGCCTGCGGGTCGAGGTAGACGATCTCCTCTTTCCATTCAGATGTGCCCTTGTAGCGGATGCGGGAGAAGAAGACGGACATCTGCGCCCACCGTTCGGACGGCCAGGCTTCCGGGCGTACCCCAAAAAACGTCAGCGCGACAGTGCGCGCGATGTCCTCCGGCGCGCGCGACTGCATAGCGCGATAAAAATTGACCGACGGATCGTAAAAATTGCTGCCGGTTGCCAACAACATCTCACGGACCATGCGGTCATAGGGGCGGTTCTCGGCCACCGCATCGCCGATCCAGCGGTAATAGGCCTCGGCGGCCTTCGGCCACAGGCGGATCGGAAACTCGGCTTTCACCCGCAGGGCGTCCGCCCATTTCAGCGTCCAGTAATCCACGTATTCCGCGCGACTCAGCAGATGGTCAATCAACCGCGCGCGCTTGTCGGGCGCAGGATCGGCGATGAAAGAGCGCGCCTCATCAGCGGTGGGTAGGGTGCCGGTGACGTCGAGCCATGCGCGGCGCACAAAAACCGCGTCCGAACACAGCGGCGCAGGCTCGATTCCGGCTTTTCGCAGGCGGCCGAGCACCATCGCGTCAATCCGCGTGGCCGGTTGCGGAGAGCGATCTGTTTCAAACGGCTCAATGACCCCGCCCGCGACGCTAGCCACCGCCGCCGCCAGTGCCATTCCCGCCACGGCCGGTAGCCGCATGGCCTGAAGGATGCGAACGGCGGAGAGGTTCATGTTCGGGATTCGCCTACCGAGAAGGCGCATATTCATGGAATCGCCGTACACTCGATCTCGAACAACAAATCTGGCCGGCAAATATCGGCGCGCAATATCAGACACGGTAACCCCAAGGCGAAAAACTCGCGACGAAATATCCGCTCCACCTCGGCCGTTTGGCAGTAAACCAACGCCTGAACGATGTTCGACTCCTTCGCACCGGCGGCCTCGCTCAGGGCCGTCCGCACGCACTGCAACGTCTCTTCGATCTGCGCGCGCGCGTCGCCAACATGCCGCGTTTGACCGTCGAGACCGATGGAGGCCGTGCCGGATACATACACGACACGGCCCAACGGTGTATCGGCAGTCAGCGCCCGGCTGAATGCCGAGCCATAGTGAACGGCGGCGCCTTGACGTTTCGTGCGTCCGATGCGCCGCTTCTTCGCGCCGGTTTCTGCGATCAAGTCCATGGTGCAATAACCGCCATCGGCTGGGGCGATGCCGATGCCGGTGCTCGCCGGCAGGCGCACATCGTTGCCGACGCCCAGCAATCCGCGCGCGCGGAAGAGCGCATGGCGCACCTCGTTCAGCGCGCCGTACCAGCTGTGAATGTCGCGCAACCAGAGCCACGTGCGGGTGACGTCGTCCCATTGCGCGCCGGCGGCGCTCAAAAACGCATCGGCCTTTGCCCACATGCCGTGCGCTTGCGACGGCGCGTCGGAGCCGGCGGACGCGAATGAGACGCCCGTGATCATCGTGTAATCGCCCGCAGCCCATTGCCGACCGACCGCCCGGCCTTTGAATCGCAAAGTTTCAGGGGCGTTGCCGCCGGCGACCGCGCGAATCGTGACCCCGGACATCGCATCCGCGTCGTCGCGGGGCGCGACCAGCCATGTCGGTGCGACGCCGCCGTCATAGGGTGCCATGTATTCGGCTCGGATCGCGCGGCACAAGGGAAGCGCGTCGGCCCGCGCCAAAAACACCCGCTCCTCCATCACGAAGGCCTCGTGTTCGGCCAAAGCGGCCGCTACAGCGCTCCACAAGGCCCGCGCCTGAACCTCTGGCGGCGCACCTGCGGGCGGACGCAAGGTCAGATAGACGCTCGCAATGTCGCCGGCCGGTACGATCCATTCATCCGTTTCTGCGGCCGCGACAGACCGCTTCGCCAGGTTCTTGTTTGCAGCGATGGTCATCTTTGAATAACGACGCAAGTGCGACAATTATTGCGCAGCGTCTCTGTCGGGCCTCAGCGCCGCCATGCAAGTCCGGCGCGAGACTTTCATAATATGAAATGGGGATTGGGAACAACGGCGGGGGGCATGCAGTCCCTCAGTAGAGGCGGCTCTTGGCCATCGAAAAGCGCAGGCGCCGAGCGGTCCGGTTTCCAAGACATCTGAGCTTTTTTGGCAACAGATTTTTGGGAGTTATTCACAGGCGTCGGGGGGTGGGGACTGGAGTGCGGCGGCCAGGGGGATCCGCGGGCGATCAAGCAGGCCACATAGCGGGCTTCGTCGTAGGGTTG
>CALLML010000133.1 GCA_938005705.1 uncultured bacterium | reverse complement strand
ATCTCCAACATTCTGAACTTTGCATTCCGAACCGATGCGCGATAATGGTGCGGATGAACCCGATATTGAAGCCTATTTTTGCACGCCGCAGCGTGCGCGCCTATACGGATCGACCGGTGGACGATTCGCTGGTGCGCGACCTGCTGGAGGCCGCGATGGCCGCGCCGTCGGCGGTGAAAAAAGACCCGTGGCTTTTTTACGTCATCCGGGCCCGCCGGCGTCTCGACGCGATGGCGGAAGCGCTCCCCAATGCGCCCATGCTTCGTCAGGCGCCGCTGGCGATCCTCGTGGTGGGCGATTTGCAGCGGGCGCACGGCGGACAGCTTTCGTATTTGCTCCAGGATTGCAGCGCCGCGATCGAAAATCTGCTCCTGGCCGCCTCCATGCTCGGCCTCGGCGCGTGCTGGTTAGGGGTGCATCCGCGCGAGGAGCGCATCGCCGCAATGCGGCGGATGTTCCATCTGGCCGACCACCAGATCCCCGTCTCGGCCATCGCGATCGGCTGGCCGGCGGAGCAACTGCCGCCCCGCACCCGTTACCGCGAGGACGCCGTGGTGACGGACGACGCGACGACGACAGAAACGGTAGTTTGACCCTTTTTGCGCTGGCTTATGTCGCGGCTTCTTGCGCCAGCGCTATGGCCATTCGGCACCACATCGTGAGGCGCCACGGATCGCCGCGCACCGTGCTGATGTCTTTCATGATGATCTCGCACGGCATATCGCCCGATTCCTTCAGGCGGCGGCGCAATTCCGCTTCCGCGGCTGCGCTCTCATAGGTGTCGGAGGCGAAGACCGCCGGGCTCGGCTTATGGCTGAACACCATTCGGTGTGGCGCGTCCGCGCGCGCCTGCGCCACATCGCACCACGGGCTGATCGAAATCTTGCGAAGCCGCGGAATCCGGCCCAGCAACGCCATTTTGTTGTGCAGCGGTTCGCAACAGCCGTAGTAGTTCAGCCCGAACCGCTCGAGATATTCGATCTCATACTGGAGCGAGAACTCCCAATGCATCTCCGGCGAAACATCCGCGAGAATCTGCGCGGTGGAAAACCCCCATGCGTCGCGCGCATGCCAGGCCTTGGGATTCGCGCCGGGCGCGGGTAGATCGGTGGTGTAGCCCGCGCCGCCCGAACCCACGCGCGGCGCCTCCATGGCGGTATCGAGGAGGCCGAGCGCCTCGATCTGATCCAGCCGCGATAGGATCGAATCGGTCATCCGCCGCAGAAGGGCGTGCAAAAATTCAGGCGCTTCATAGAGCGCCTCCAATGCTTCGGTGACGCCGGTCCATTGAACCAGCGTGTCCCACGGATGAAACCCATACAATCGGGCCCCGGTGATGCGCGCCGGCAGGATATCCCCGATCCATTCCTCCACGCGTGCTGCCGTCTGCTCGGTTGCCGCGCGATCATACTCGATCCGCGGCATCCTTACCTTCTCGACATCCTCGATCGTCCGGATGACCGGCTCATAATGGTGTGATCGCACATACGACCCGCCTTGCGAGATGGTTTGCTCCTGGACGTGAACACCGTAATCGGCGCCTCGCACGACGGCGTGGACCCGCCAGCACGGTTCCACGACTTCGTCGCACGGGAAATGGCGCGCCGTATAGAGAATGTGGCGCAGCCTCCGCTCCATCGGGCGGGCCTCCGGCGATTCGCACATCAATCGGAGTTCCGGCTCCACATTTTCGAATTCGCCCCAGGGGATTTCGGTGATCCAGACCATCGGCCGTTCCGGCCGCAGGTCATTGAGCTTCGTCCAAAGTTCGATCTTCCGCTTTTGCTCCGGGCGCTCCGCGATCTCGCGCACCTCCGCGGCCAGTCGCCGCAGGATATCGCGGTCACGAGATACACCTGATTCATTCATAGTCCTGGCCCTCTCATTCCATTCCACCTCACGGCTTCTGTGTTGAATCTTTCCCTCTCTCGTCCACGACGCCGTGTCCGAACCCGGATCATCGCAGCCGCACGCGCGGGTCGAGCGCGGCATAGGCGAGATCGGTGAGCAGGTTCGCGATCATGAAAAGCACCGCCCCCACGAGCACCACCGCCCGCAGGACGTCCGCATCCGCCGAGTGAATCGCATTGACGCCGAGATAGCCAAGGCCCGGAATGCCGAAGAAACTCTCCAACAGCAGGCTCCCCGTATAGAGAAACGGCAGCGCAATGACGACATTCGTCAACACCGGGATCATTACATTCGGCAGCACGTGGCGGAAGAGGACGCGCGCCGCGCCCGCGCCGCGGGCGAAGGCCGTCCGCACATAGTCGCGGCCGATCTCATCCAGCGCCAGCGCACGGTAGAACCGCACATCGGCCCCCAGGCCCGACACGATGCCGATCAGCGCCGGCAAAATCAGATACCGCGCCGACTCGAAGCCCCACGCCGGAAACCAGCCAAGACGATAGGCCAGGAGATACTGTCCCACCGCAATCCACACCAAATAGTTCACGCTCATCAGGCCGACGGAGATGAAGACCACCGCACGGTCGAGCCGCATGTTGCGCCGGTACGCGCAGAGCAGGGCCAACGCCAGCGAAGTGACCAGGCCGATGAAAAAAATTGGTATCGTCAGCGCCAGCGTCGGACCGATTCCCTCACGCAACAGTTCGGCCACGCGCCGATTCTCTCGGCTGGAGACGCCCAGATCCAGGCGCGCGAGGCGTCCGAGGTAATGGACAAATTGGGAATCAAAAAAATGACGCGAGCGCCGCCGCGCGCGGGCAGAGCGGACCTCGATGACGCCGGATTCCACTGTGATTTCGGGCGGCGCCGCCGGCTCCGCCTTCAAATCGGTCGGTCCGACCAGCATCACGGCGGCGGTTTTCCAAGCCTTGGAAACCCTCGGGCCGTTTTCTTCCAAGGCTTGGAAAAAGGGTCCCGCGCGGAGCGCGCCCCGCGTGGGACCATCCGCTCGCCAAACGATTTCCACAAGGTACACGTGATTTGGGCGAGGCGGAAATGCCGGCGCGAGGCGATAGGTTCCCGGCGTCAGGCGCACCGCCTCCTCGACGCCGGCAGGCGAAATCGGCGGCAGCTCGGCGAAGCGCGGCGGGCCGGCGGACAAGAGGCGGGTCGGCCCCCACCAACCGGCGATCAGCGGTTTGTTGAATCCGCGCGTCTCGTCAAACTCCTCCAGCGCCAGCGGCGACGCGCGTTCGCCGAGCGTCATCGCCGCCGGACTGCCACCCACCACATGAAAGAGCACGAAGGTAATCACCAACACGCCGAAAAGCGTGGGGATCATCTGCAGCAGGCGTCGAAGCACATACGCGCCCATGGCGCCGACGCTCATACTCCAGGTCCGTTTCCAACGCAAGAGCGAAGGAAAATGGGACAGAATACGGACAAACTGCTCCTTGTCGGCGTCGCTCAAAGAACGGTCTTCGTGGGTGCCGACCACGCGGTTGTAGCAGTGATGCCAAGTGTCGCGGCCATGAGGCTTCAATCTCGGTGTCGCATGGCTCCTTCTCCGATGTCGAGACCGGCGCCCATCGCCAGCCTCCAGAAAAAGAGAAGGTCCGACCTCTCAACTTTTCCGGAACTTTTTGAAACTATTTCTCTGTCCCTTCGTCCGTCCCTTCGTCCCCTTCTGTCCCTTCGCCCCCTTTACAGAGGAGGCCCTCATCTTTTCATTTCATTTGCGGATTTCGTTGTTCCAATCCGCCGTGCTTATTCGCTTCATCCGCGGCTCATTTATTCTATTCGTGCATCGCGGGCAGCTGTACAATGACACCGCGCGTCGTTCTTCTTTTCTGATGGTTTATCTTAATAAAGCAAAAGCTGCGCGGCTACAAAGAGATGTTTGCGAATCGTGGGTCTTGCCCGAACGGCGACGGCACGTTTCCGACATCGAGCGAGAACAGCGGGAATTATAATGAAAAAGAACCCGGTTATCTCATCGCAAGGAATTGAAAACCATTTTGAAAAAGCGGTGTGGATCGAGGCCCCCTGGAAAGGCGGGCCGACGACCTCCGCGCCCGTCCCCGTCTTCCATCGCGAGTTCGTCCTGCCCGCCCCGCCGAAAAGCGCGACACTTTTCATTACGGCGCTCGGCCTTTTCGAGGCGGAAATCAACGGGCGGCCGGTGTGCGACCACGTCTTCGCGCCGGGA
>CALLML010000132.1 GCA_938005705.1 uncultured bacterium | reverse complement strand
CCCATGCCGGCGAGTTCCGAGGGACGAGTGTTGCGCGTCCGCGTCGGGACGGAGACGATCGAGCTCAAAAACGTGCTCGTCGGCGAGGTGTGGGTCACGGCGGGGCAGTCGAATATGTGCGCCGGCGGCCCCGACCTTGATACGGGCGTCTATCCGTTCTACGTTTCGCCTGCGGGTCCAAAGCCGGAAATTCGGCTGATTGACTTTGGGTGGGGCGCATCCTTGGAGCCTTGGCCCGATGTAGATCCGGTGGGCCCGGCAGTGAAGCCATGGTCGTCGCTGCCGGAAATAAAGTCGGGCGATCGGGGCAACATACCGCAATTTTTCGCGCGCTTCATTCGCGATGCCCTGAATGTCCCCGTGGGCATCATTCATTTGGCGGTTCCGGGCACCAACCAGACGGCGTGGATGCCTCGGGAAACGCTGGAGCAGTTTCCCGGCGCCGGGGATCATGAAAATTTCTATCTTGAAAGTTTCGCATCGAGAGACGCGAATTTGGCCAAAACCGGTGGCCCCATACGCTCCTGGGCACAATTCAAAGTAGCGGAGGACGAGTGGCGCCGCACGAAACAGGGGACATGGCCGGGGAGATCGCTCGGCCTGAACCTGCTGCAATATCCGACGGTGCTGTATAACACACGGGTCCATCCGGTGGCGCCGTTCGCCATACGTGGCGTGATCTGGCATCAGGGCGAAGCGGGGCCCGGCGGCCCATACGGTGCACGGCTCGTGGCGATGGTTCGCGAATGGCGCAAGGTTTTTGGCCAAGACTTCTTTTTTGTTTGGGGCACGTTGAGCCGCAACACTCGGTCGAGTCCGCCAGTGGAACCGAGGGCAATGTGGTTCTATCGTTCAGCTACCAACACTGAATTGCGCCGTGCCGCGCCGCTTTTCGAGGGCGATCCCAAGGTCGAGTGGGTGGAATTCTACGACCTCGGCAATCATGACACGCATTTCGAGCAGAAAGCGGAAGCGGGGCGTCGCATGGCCCTGGCGGCTTTGCATAAAGCTTACGGTAAACCGGCGGTCTTCTCCGGTCCGCGCCTGACTCAGTTGACCATCGAAGGCGCGCGGGCTGTGGCCCAGTTTGAACTCGTCGGCGCCGGCGTGGTCTACCGCCCCTCTTTCGCGGGTATCAGCGGCGTGCTCGTGAAAGGAAAGACCGGACTCGATCGCTGGGCGGAAGTGAAGGTGCTGGATGCGCGCAGTATCGAGATCACGCATCCCGATGGCGTTGAAATAACCGGAATCGGCTACGGAGCGGCGTCGAATCCGCATGAGACTCTGTTCAACAGTGAGGGTCTGCCCGCCTCGCCGTTCGATCAAAACCTGGGCCCCACCCCGCACGACGGGCCATCCGATCGCCTTCGCCTCGTGGCCGCGGCGGGAGAGGCGGAGGGCGTCGGCGTCAATGTGGTCCACGTCCGCCGCGAGGGCTATGTGTTCAATCTCAAGGTGAAAAACGCCACGCCGGGGTCGACGCAACAGGTTCGGGCGCTGATTTCACCGGAATGGAACGGGGTTGAGGTTCGCGCCGGCGGTCAAAATATCGCGCCGGAAATCAGCGAGGCGGAGGGGCGTCGCTTTGCGACATTTGACGCTCCGGCCAACGGCGCCTGGATCATCGTCGCCGCGACCGGTCAAGCGACTACGTTTGAAAAAATCAATCGCTTTTGAGATTGTCGCGTTTCAACAAAGTTCTGCCGCGGTAAACGAATGAGAGCGCGGCGTCGCCGAGGTTTGACCGGCGTCCGTCGCATGAACCGGGATTTGTCTGTGGATTGGGACTGGAGCGCGGGTCGATGGCATGACACGCGCACGGGGTCGGTGGAAGCCCGCCTCATCATTGCGGCGGACTGGGCGCCGATCCGTGCGTTCGACGAACTCATGGCGAACCACGCTGACGCCGTCTACGGCAATGTGCTCCCTGTTCTGCGACAAGCCGATCTACGCATCGTGAATCTGGAATGCGCGCTGAGCGACATCGGCTCGCCCATCTGCAAAAGCGGAACGGTTTTTCGCGGGAGGCCCGCGCATGTCGCCGCGCTCGCCACGGTTCCTTTCGAGATCGCCACTCTGGCGAACAATCACGTCCTCGATTACGGCGTGGATTCGTTTCGTCAGACGCTCGATGTTCTCGCCTCCCAGGGCATTCGCACGGTTGGCGCCGGTCTCAATGCGGATGAGGCCAGCCGTCCCCTCATTGTGGATGTTCAGGACGTGCGGTTGGCCGTGGTCAATTTTGGCGAAGGAGAAGACCTCACCGCCGCCGGCGAGGGGCCGGGAACCTGCGGTTGGGAGCCGGAGCGCGTTGCCGACACGGTGCGCGCCGTGCGCGCCGAGGCGGATATCGTCATCGTGATCGCGCACGCCGGCCTGGAATACATCCCCTGTCCGCCGCCCTATGTCGTCCGCGTGTTCCGCCGATTGGCGGACGCCGGCGCCGATCTGGTGATCGGACATCACCCCCATGTGCCGCAGGGCGTGGAAATTTGGGGAAAGACGCCAATCTTCTACAGCCTCGGCAATTTTGTGTTCTATCAGGAGACCGATCTGCATTACCGCAAGATCGGATTTCTGGTGCAAGCAGAGGTCTCGCGCCGCGGGGTGTGCGGGGGGCAGCTGATCCCCTACGCCATTGGCGAGCAAGAGTTGCGTCGACTCACCGGCACGGCGGCGAAAGAGTTCCGGGATGTGCTGCGACGCGTCTCGCGTCCGCTCGCGGAAGACGGCGGCGTCGAGGCCGCCTGGCGCGGATTCCTGCGCTGGTACGGAATGAAAGGCTTTCGGAACGAAATCGGCGGAATCCTTGGCCGGATGGAAGAGAATCCCCCCAAAGGTGCGGCCATGTTGCGTAATCGGCTGACCACCCCGCAGCATCGGGAACACTGGATGGATTTTCTGACCCGCGTTATGGAGGGCGACCTCGAAGAGGCGCCGGATTGGGCGCGCGACCTCGCGGAAGAATGGATGACTCGGCGAGGAACGCCGGTGGCGGAAATCCCGGTATGAAAACTCCGCCCTTGTCGAAATACCCCGACGCACCTCGCATCGTCGTCACTGACTCCGGCCTCGGTGGGCTTTCGATTCTGGCGGAAATCGCGCGACGTCTGGAGGGTGGCAGGGAAGGGGCCGCTGTTTCGCTGATCTATGTCAATGCCTGCCCGGAGGCGGATCGCGGCTACAATCGAATGCCGGCGATGGCCGAGCGCATTCGCGTCTTTGACCGAGCACTGGAAGCGATGGATGGATTTGGACCGAACCGAATTCTCATCGCCTGTAACACGCTGTCCGTCCTTTATGAACATACCGCTCATCACGCCCGCGGCCGCACCCCGGTGACGGACATCATCGGTTTCGGCGTGGGCTTGATGCGTGACTGGCTCGACCGCCACCCCGGTGGAAGGCTACTGATTTTCGGCACGCCGACCACCGTCGAGGCGGATACCCATCGGCGGCGGCTGATTGCCGACGGCGTGGAGCCGGCACGCATCGGGGTTCAGCCGTGCGACCGCCTGGCCGGCCAAATCGAGCGCGGCCCGGCCGGTGAGGATGTGCGCTCGATGATTTGGCGATTTGTCGAGGAGGCGGCGCATCGTTGGGGCGGCTGGCGCGGCGACGTGGCCGCCGCCCTCTGTTGCACGCACTACGGCTACAGCGCGCCGCTCTTTGCGTCGGCGCTCCGGCAGGCATGGGGAAGGGACGTCGAGTTGCTCAACCCCAACAGCCGGATGAGCGAGGCGGCCGCCGCCGATATTCTCTCGCAGGTCGGTTCGGCGGAACGGGTGGAGGTGGAGGTCGTTTCACGCCATGTCTGGAGCACGGAACGGGTGGAGGCGATCTCAGAGGCCTTGGCGTCCGTCTCGCCGCGAACCGCCGCCGCGCTGCGACACTACCGGCATGACCCCAATCTGTTTTTACCGGATTGATCGGGTGAGCACACTCCCTCCAACGAGGGTAGGAGGAGACGAAAAATGCGAAAAGTGTTGCTGATTACAGGTCCCGGCGGCGACGCGCAGGGTTGGGGCGACATGCGCGTGACGGAAACCGTATGCGCGCAACTCCAGGAGGGCGGATTCGCCGCTGAAATCGCGTGGGTCGTGACGGAAGAGGACTTCCATCGCGCTCTCGCGACACATTCCTTCGATATCATCTGGTGCGCCCTCTATTATTTTTCCGATCGAGAGGACATCATCGGTCTTCCGGAGGACGCGCGTTGGGTGGCGGACCTGCTTGACGCCAAGGGAATCCCCTACATCGGACCAAATGCCCGAACGATGAAGCAATTGATTCAGAAACATGAAACGCAGCGCATCTTGCGGGAATCCGGCGTGCCGGTCCCGAATTTTACATTCATCCCTCCTGGCGCGTCGCCGCCTGAAGTCCGCTTTCCCGCCTTTGTTAAACCCGACGGAGAATCCCGTTCGATCGGCATCAGCGACGACAGCGTCGTGGAAAACCGCGCGGCTCTTGAACAACGCGTGCGATACATCCATGAACACTTGCGGCAAGCGGCAATGGTCGAGGATTTTCTGCCGGGCGCAGAATACACGGCGCTGATGCTGGGAAACGGGCGATGGCAGGAAATCCTGCCGGGACTGGTCACGGTGGATGAATCGCGTTACGGTCGTCACCGAATCCTACGCAGCGATTTACGGGGTGTCGGACTGACGAAAATCTCCATCCCGGAAGATCCGGCGCGCCTGGAAGAAGCACGCGAACTAACGCGACGCGCCACGGACGCCTTGCACTGTCTGGATCATGTCCGGGTGGATCTGAGGGTTGGCACGGATGGCCGAATGCGGGTGATCGAGGTGAACGGAATTCCGGGGCTCAAACCCCTCAAAAGTTGGAGCCCCCAAATCTACGCGCTTTATCATCCGGCACCGGGCGGGCCGATGGAGTCCTATCGGCGAATGCTCGAGCTGATCGTGCGGTCAGCCTTGGAGCGATATGGATTATGAGCCTGAACACCGACCACGATGCTCTGGAGGCCTTGCGCGCGGGGCGGCGCATCGAAGGGCGTAGCGCCCTGGGGGGATTCGCGTATGCCCTTGCCGGCGATGCCCCTTCGCTGGCCGTCGCGTTGCATTCGGGAAACGCCGTTCGAGAGGAATTGCTCCCGTGGATGGTGATATCGCCGGAGGACCGTTTCCGTGAGGAGGACCCCGCCACCGACACGATGATTCGCGGCTGTCCGAACGCGATCTGGGCGCTGGATTCACGGGCGGAATACGATTTGAACCGCCCGCTCGAACGCGCGGTGCCGGTGACGCCGGAACACTTTTGGGGGCTGCGGGTCTATCGAGACGGATTGCCGGAAACGCTTATCCGTCGCTCACTGGAGAAATACAACGCATTCTATCGTTTTGTGGAAGGCTGCGTACGCGTGCTGCTCGCCCGTTTCGGCTACTGCATCATCTATGAGATTCACTCCTATAACCTCATCCGACAGGTGAAAAAGGGCATCGTCGAACCGCCGCTTTTCAATCTCGGAACGGCGCTGACGGATGGACCCCGCTTCCGGTCGAGTCTCGACGGTTGGCTGGAGAGACTCGCAGAAATTCAAATCCCCGACGTGCACACCACGGTGGCGGAGAACCTCGTCTTCCGCGGCGCGAGCGAATTTTGCCGGCGCGCGCTCTCGTGGGATACACGGGTGCTCAATCTGCCCACAGAAATCGGGAAGTACTACATGGACGAGCGCGTCGGCGAGCTGTACTGGGATCGGGTGGACGCCCTGGTCGCCGGCTTGCGCCGCGCAATCACCGCGCATGCGGCGTTACCGCCCGGCACATAAGCGCAAGCCAAGTAGAAGACGATGGGGACAGACCAAGAGAAAATTCACGGAGTGCGAAGCTGTGCGATGTTGGCTTCTCGCTTCGCTGCCGTTGTGGCCGCGACCGCCGGTCGCGGATCCAGTAACCGCCCCCCGGGCTTGCGTGCTTCGGATTCACGCGAAGCGAGAAGACGGGTCCCGTTGGGGTGAAAGATCGAAGAATTCACCGCAGAGACGCCGGAAACGCGGAGAGGATTTGCTGATCGAATGAGGTGTGGGGATTGCGCCCCGCGTCCCCATCCGCCCCGTGGCCTGTAAGGGAATTGGAGGGACGGCTTCCACGCCGTCCTTGAACAGCTTCATAGCTAGCCCGGATTATTCATGAACGGCCTTGGAAATAGAGCGTTCGGGGGGGGTCGGCGTAGGAATGGGCGCTGCGGAGGACGCGCCGGTGTCGCAGCGCTTCACCGGATGCTTGGGTGAGGCTGTGTTGATCCAATTTCGGCCAGG
>CALLML010000131.1 GCA_938005705.1 uncultured bacterium | reverse complement strand
TCGGTCCGGCAGGGCCTCGAAAGCCGCCATGGCTTCCGGGTTTGCCTCGGGTCCGCCGTTTTCCAGAATGGCCTGCCAGGCATCGCGCAGGTCGTCGAAGGCGTCCAGGCACATGGCCTTCACAATGTCGCGCTGCACGCCAAAATGGCGGGCGGTCCATCGCGGCTCATATTCGAATTCGGACGCCAGCGCGTAGGGGTTGACCTCCGGCGCCGCGAGGTCGTCGGCGGTGAAGGCGGCGCGCGAGGCATAGGCGGCCTGAAACACAGGGTCGTCGGAGGGAAAGAAATCGCGTCGAATCGGCAGACGGCGCAGGGCGAAACGCTGCGGCCCGCCGGGTGTGCCCGGACGCTGATTCCATAGCCGCTGGCCTTCTTCGCCGAGCACGAAGAGGATGAAATCCACCGCGAGCGCGCGATGTTCGGCGCCGCGCAGCAGGCTGATGGGATCGGCGCTGATGCTCGATCCGCCGCGGGGCGTGACGTATCCCATGCGCTCGTGTCCGTCTGGCGCGCGGCTGTATTCGGCCTGATAACGCGCGTAGAAATCAATCGCCAGGCCGGCGGCGGCCTGACCCTGGCCGACATCAACCGGCACCTTGCCGGCCGAGTCGGTGAAGTAGCGCGCGTTGGCCCCGATGCGCCGAATGAGATTGAGCCCCTCAACCCAACCGCGTGCGATGGCCGCATCGTATTCCTCCGGCACGCCTTCCGGGCGAGCACCGCCCGGCGCCCCCCGCAGAAGGGTATAACGCCGCTCGAACTCCGCGACCTGTTCGCCGGTGAAACCGGCCCGCTCCACCGCGCGCCGACATTGCTGATGAATGATCATCTCAAAGGCCTTGGCGATACTGCCGCTCTTGGTGGGATCGGCCACGCCGATCTGACGGAAAAACGCCGGCTGGGCGAGGTCCTCCCACGCCGCGGGCGGTTTCAGCCCTAGCTCCCGCACGCGGTCGTGATTCCAGCAGATACCGAAAGCGCTGAGGGCGCAACCGAAGTAGGTCTCACCGCGCCAAATCTCGCCGCTGAGGCGCGCGGGGATGAGCTCAACGCCGCGCGCATCCGCGAAGAGGCCCGGCGGGGGCGCCTCCGCCGGCCAGGGCGCCACGGTCAGCCCCCGCGCGCGCGCGCGATCGTGGTCGTACTGGCCACCGCCGAAGAAGAGGTCAGCCCGCACGGTGAATTCGGCGGGGTCGTCCGTGGCGCGCCATGCGGCGCGCAACGCGCGCAGGATTTCCCAACGCGCACGCTCGGCGGCGACGCGGCGCTCAAATTCGACGTCGTTTTCGTCTTCGTGCCGCGACAGGGCGGGCGGCTCGGACGGAAAGCGGGGATCGAAGATCGCCTCTTCCGCGCCCGCGGGCCACGCGCCCCCGCGTCGACGCCACCACGCGCGGACCGCGGCGGTATACTGCGCCTCGAGATAACGAGCGATCTCCGTCGTGCCGCCGATGGAGAGCCACTCGATCTTGACCGGCCGCCCCCGCGTGCGCCGATACCATTCGGAAAACGCGCGACCAAATTCGTACCGAATCGCCTCATTATGCGGCGAGACGATCACGAGGACTGGATCGTCCGGCCGCACCGGCGCGCGCGCCTCATCGCGCCGGAATAGAAACGGCAGGGCCACGACCACGGCGGCGGCGATGAGGATGAGCGTATTTCGCATCATGCCCTCACTATGCCCCGCTCCTGCCGCTCCGCCAAGTGGGAAGCCACGCGCTTTTCTGAAGCGGCCTTTATCTTTTCGCCAGGCCCGGTCGAACCGTACCGCGCATGGGGAGCGTCTTGTTCACCGGCGACCGCCGCCAGCTGAGGTCTTACGGAGAGGAAAAGCCCTCTCCTTCCAGCAGCCGCGCGGCGGTCATGGCGCCACCGAGGACGACCAGCGGCAGGCCGGTGCCGGGCGTTGTGCTCGCGCCGACATAGTAGAGCGCGCGGATGCGGGGATCGCGATTCGGCGCACGAAAGGGACCGAGCCGGAACAAGCTGTGCGCCGCGCCAAAGGCCGAACCGTCATACAGACCGAACCGCTCGCGCCAGACGGGCGGATCGAAGACTTCTTCCACCGCGATGCGCGCCACATCGAGTTTCACCCCCTCGCAGGCGAGCCGGTTGAGCACACGCCGCCGCGTCAAGGCGACGATCGCCGGCCAATCGGCGCCATCGCCCATTGCGCTCAGCGTCGGCACGGGCACGAGCACAAAGACGGTTGAATCGCCCAGCGGCGCGAGCGCCGGATCCGTCGCGGAAGGTACACTGACATAAAACGCCGGCGTTTCCGAAAGGCGTCCGCGGGCGAGATCGGCATAGACCTTGCGCGGCTCGTCCGGCAGAAAGATCGTGTGATGGCCCAGCCCCTCGGCCGCGCCTCGCACGCCCCAATAAAACGTGATCACGCCGGGCGTCATCCGCTCGCGCGCGGCCGCACGGCGGCGCGCGGCCGCGCCGGCGGCGTCCTCTGCCAGCAAGGTCAACCAGGTCGTCGGCACATCCACATTCGACACCACCGCATCGGCCGCATGAAATGCGCCGTCAGCGGTGACGACGCCGCGCGCCGCGCCCTTCTCCACGCGGATACGGGCGATGGGCGCATCGAGGCGGATTTCCGCGCCGCACGCGCGCGCAAGGCGGGCGAGAGCATCGGCCAAGGCGGCGATGCCGCCTTTCGGCAGCCAGAGACCGTAGGCGATTTCGCCGTAGGGCAAGATGGTGAAGAGACCCGGCAGTTGAAGCGGCGAACCGCCCAAGTACATGGCGTAGGCGCCCAGCGCGTCGCGGATGCGGCGTGAACGAAAGAAACGGCGGAGTTCGCCGTCCATCGAACGCCATACGGCGGTG
>CALLML010000130.1 GCA_938005705.1 uncultured bacterium | reverse complement strand
GCGGTCGCGCGCCTTGAGCAGGAGCAGTCCGCCATTGCTGGAGAGACGCTGGTCTGAAAAGCGGACGTGAAGGGGCTTGTGAAAAAGGTCTGGAAAAAGCAGACAGTCTGTAGGAGTATCCGTCATTGGAAAACCTCGCATACCGTTTTGTGTAACGGACTAAACGATCGCATGTTACAGAGGTTTTCCAATACTATTTTCCAACTATTTCATGCCCTTTCGTGAATATTCCGGGCTAGAGGTTCCGTGACAGCGGCCCCGCCCCCTCTCCGATTTATGCCGAACGGCCTCGCCCCGCCCCCGTTCCCGACCCACAAGGGGACATTTCTCACGAGTTTTGACACCTTATATGGAACGCGTTGACCGCTATTTTGCAAGCAGCTAGGATGCGCCCGCGTCCGTAGGCGGTGAGGGCGATTCCATGTTGCTGGCGCAATTGCTCAAACCCGAAATTCTCGAAATGCTCGAGGCGCGCGAATGGAACGAACTGCGCGCGTTTCTCACGGCCCAGCCCGCGCCCGAAATCGCCGAGCTGCTGGGCGATCTCGCGCGCCGCGATCGGGTCGTCGTTTTTCGCCTGCTGCCGCGCGTGCTGGCCGATGAGGTCTTCGCCCTGCTGGACGCCGACCTGCAGAACGAATTATTGGAGGGATTGGCGAGCGACGAAATTCGCGCCTTGCTCTCCGGCCTCTCCCCCGACGATCGCACCGCCCTGTTCGAGGAACTGCCCGCCGGCGTCACGCAACGGCTGCTGGCCCTCTTGCCCGATTCCCAGCGCCGGGAAACGCTGACCCTGCTCAGTTATCCCGAAAACAGCGTCGGCCGGCTGATGACGACCGCCTACGTCACGGTCCGGCCGGAATGGACTTGCGCCGAAGCCCTCGAACATATCCGCCTGCACGGGCGCGACAGCGAGACGATCGCGATGCTCTATGTCACGGACGACCGCGGGCGCCTGACGGCCGCGGTTTCGCTGCGCCGATTGATTCTCGCGCCGCCGGAGACGCGGGTGGCGGAGTGTATGGAGGATCACCCCGAGCGGGCGCTGCGTTCGCTGCAGGACCGCGAAGAGGCTGTTCGCGTATTCCGCAAATTCGATTGCTACGCGCTGCCGGTGACCGATGCCGATGGCTCGTTGCTGGGTATCGTCACGATTGACGATATTCTGGACGTGGCCGAGGAGGAAACGACGGAGGATTTCCACAAACTGGCCAAGGTGCGTCCCATCGAGACCAGCCTGCGCCGCGCTTCGTTCGTCGAGTTATACGGCAAACGGATCGGCTGGCTGGTCGGGCTGGTCTTCATGAATGTCTTTTCCGGCGCGGCGATGTCGCCGTTCGAGAATCTCATCAGCCGCATGGCGGTGCTGATCACCTTCATGCCGCTGTTGATCGACAGCAGCGGCAATGCCGGCTCCCAAACCGCGACGCTGGTCATCCGCGCGCTGGCGCTCGGGGAGATTCGTGCGCGCGACGCGGGGCGCCTGCTGGCGCGCGAGGCGCTGGTCGGCCTCTGCCTGGGGGTTCTGATGGGCGCCGCCGTTTTCCTTCTGGGCTGGGCGCGGGCGGGCGCGGCGGTCGGCCTGGTGACGGCCCTGACCATGATCGCCACGGTTCTCGTGGGCTGCTTGATCGGGCTGCTGCTACCGGTCGGCATCCGCGCGCTGGGCCTCGATCCCGCGGCGGCGGGCGCGCCGCTGATCACCTCGCTGGCGGATATATCGGGCATTCTCATCTATTTCTCCATTGCCACGCTCGTGCTCCACCACTGGGCGGCAGGAGGCGCGCCATGAGCGATGTGCTCCGCGATCCCTTGCGGCCCGACATTCTGGAACTCATCGAAAGCCGGGACTGGACCACCCTGCGCGACGTCCTGCGCGAACAACCGGCCGCCGACATTGTCGAACTGCTCGACGTGATCAGCGAGACCGAAGGGCTGATCGTTTTTCGCCTGTTGCCGCGGAAACTCGCCGAGGAGGTTTTCGACCTGCTGCCCGTCGAGCGCCAGAACGCGCTGATCACCCACATGACCGGCGAGGAAGCCCGGGCGATCCTCCAACAGATGACGCCGGACGACCGCACCGCTCTGCTCGAGGAGTTGCCCGCGCGCGTCACCCGCCGACTGCTCGCGCTGCTGCCCGAAGGCCAGCGGAGCGCCGCGCTCGCGCTGCTGAACTACCCGGAGGACAGCGTCGGCCGTCTGATGACCACGGCCTACGTCCGCATCCGTCCGGAATGGACCCGCGAGCAGGTGCTCGACCATATCCGCCGCTGGGGGGCCGACAGCGAGACGCTGACGATGCTCTACGTCACGGACGAGCGCGGCAAACTGCTCGACGATATCCGCCTGCGTCAAGTCATCCTCGCCGACCCCGGCACGAAAATCAGCGCGCTGATGAACTATCGCTTCGCCGCTCTCCGGGCCGACCAGGACCGCGAGACGGCGGTCCGGGAATTCCGAAAATACGACCTCTATGCGATGCCGGTGGTGGATTCCGAAAATCATTTGCTCGGCATCGTCACGCATGACGACGTGCTGCGCGTCGAACAGGAGGAGGCTACGGAAGACTTCCATCGCATCGGCACGGTGCGCCCGCTCGGCGTGCGCTTCAACGAAGCGAGTGTCTGGCTGCTCACCCGCCGGCGGGTGGCGTGGCTGCTGGCGCTGGTGGCGGTGAATTTGATTTCAGGCGCGGTCATCGGACGGTATGAGGAGCTTATCGCCGCGAACGCGGTGCTGGCGTTCTTCCTCCCGCTGCTGATTGACAGCGGCGGCAATTCCGGCTCGCAATCGGCGACGCTCGTCGTGCGCGCGCTGGCGACCGGCGATGTGGAGCTGCGCGACGCCGGGCGCCTGGCGTTGCGCGAGATCGGCGTTGCGCTGGCGCTGGGCCTGACCATGGCGGCGGCGGTCTTCGCGCTGGGCTGGTGGCGCGGCGGGGCGTCGGTGGCCGTGATTGTCGCGCTGGCGATGGTGGCGACAGTGTTGGCCAGCAGCCTGATCGGCCTGCTCCTGCCGTTCGCGCTCAGCCGTCTGCGGGCCGACCCGGCGACCGCCAGCGCGCCGCTGATCACCTCCATCGCCGACATTCTCGGCGTGTTTATCTATTTCACCATTGCCGCAAGTTTGCTCAAATGATGGAGACCAATAGATGTCCATCGTTCCTTCCACCCTGCGTCTTGGCCCGATTATTTGCCGAATGATTTTTATTGCTTGTTTACCTGCGATGTTTTTCATAAATAACGCCGATATGGCTACGATTCAGAGGGAGCCTCATGGCGAGAACTAAAGGTCGGAGCAGCAACGGACAGCGAACCATTGTTTTTTTGGCTCTCCTGGTAGCGTGGGCGGCGGTCGCGCCACAGTCGCGAGCTCAAGATACTGTCGCCGACGTACGCAAGATGGCGGCCCAGGCGCTCGCGCAAGGCGCCTATGTGGACGCCATCGGCTATCTGACCCAGCTCGTCGAATGGTTCAAGGACAGTCGCACCCCCTCCATCATTCAGGAAATGGAAGGGGTGTACTTCAACCTGGGTCTCTGCTATCTGCTGGTCGGCCAGTTCGGCGAGGCGCGGAATGTCTTTGAGGAATATCTGAAACGCTATCGTCGCGGTTTCCGGGCGGCGGAGGTCGCCGCGTTTCTTGGCGATTCCCATCGTTATGAAAAGAAGTGGGCAGAGGCCCTGGCGATCTATCGGAAGGCCCTGAAGGAGTATCGGAACGAATACCTCCAGAACCAGGATTTGTGGGTGGACGTGCTCGTCTCTATGGTCCGCTGTCTGCTTGCGGAGGAAAAATGGAAAGAGACGGAACCGCTGCTGGTGCAAATCTTCCGTTTCGCGCCGGACTTTCACCGGCGCAACTGGGCGGCGGCGCTGCTGACGATTTACTATCTGAATGAGCGGAAGCTGGAAAATGTCTACCGATTGGTGCCATTGTTGCTGGAACCCGGCTCGTTCGCCTCGCGCAGCGTGGCGCTGAACATGGCCGCGCTGCAGGCCGGCGACGACCTCTTCGCAGATGAGCAGTACCGCGACGCGCTTTGGGTCTATCGCCTCGTTTACCCCCATGACCTCCTCCAGCTCAACGCCGAGCGGCAGATTGAGATTCTCCAGAAACAGGTGGAGATGCTCCAGCGCACGCCGGGCCGCATTCGCACACTGTTGCGTACGCAGGAGAGCGTCGCCGAGGCCGAGGCGGAACTGGAGGCGCTCAAAAAAATCCCCAATTATGACCCCGAGCTTTTCTTCCGCATTGCCCGCGCCTACATGGAGATTCGCCGTTACCGGGAATCTTCGGAGTTCTTCTATGACCTCTATAAAGAAGGTCCCCGCGACCGCGCCGAGGAATGCCTCTACCTCTCGTTCCACAGTGCAACGAAATTTCAACCGACGACGAAAGCCTTTGCGCGCGGCCACGAGTACATGGAGCGGTTTCCCGGCGGCAAATGGTATGACCCCGTTTCGCTGACGCTCGGTCAGATGTACGCCAACATCAAGGACTGGCCCAAGGTCATCGAGGTGCTGACCACCGCCCTCGAAGTGAGCCCGCAGCATGAGAGCATCGTCGAGGTGCTGTTCCTGCTCGGCTACGCCTCCTTCATGGAGGAGAAATTCGAGGACGCCGTGCGCTACCTCGTGCGCATGAATACGGATTACGTCGGCAACGAGCGCGAGGCCGACGGCCATTATTGGACTGGCATGGCGTTGTTGTTTGACAAAAAATACGAAGAGGGCATGCCTTACTTCGACCGCGTCGTCCGCAATTTTCCCGACAGCATGTTCGTCGAGGATGCGATGTTCCGCGCGGCAAGCTGCGCGTTCGGCGCCAGTCTCTTCGAGGAGTCCCAGACACGTCTGTTCGCGTTCGTGCGGCGATATCCCGAAAGCAAACTGCTAGCCGAGGCCTTTCTTATGTTGGCGGATATTGCCGGTGTCTTCGGTCAGGTCCGCGAGGCCGTCCGCTTTTATGAGCAGGCCATCGAACGTGGCGAAGACTTGAACATCGAACTCTACAACTACGCGTACTTCCGCGCCGCCGACATGATGAAAGAGCTGGCCGGTTCCGAAGAAGGACCGGAACGAACGCGTTGGCTCGAGGCGATCATCGCGCATTTCCGACGCTACATCGAGAAGAACCGGGAGGATTCGAACCTGCCCATGGCGATTTACTGGGTGGGATCGTCCTATTGGGACCTGGGCGACCAGGAGCGGGCGCTCGCTTATTACCGGCGTGCGATCGAGGAGTATGGCCGAGACCGGCGCGCGATGGGCATTGACCTGATCTTCGAGGACTGGGTGGGACGGGCAAAGGCCGCGGAGCGCGAGGTGGCGCGCTCGGCTTGGGCGGATATGCGCGCCCTGCTGTCGAACGCGTTGCAGAAGGGGGAACGCACGCTGGCGCTGCGGATCATGCGCATGTTGATGTTCGATCCCTCTGCGACGGACGTCGAGAAGGAAGCCTTTCGGCGGGCGATCGTCCGCGCCGACAGCATCCCGCATGGCAGCGTAGGCGTGTTGGAAATGATTCAGATCGAGGCCGACCGCGCCGGCGACAAGGCCCTGGCGGCGGCCGCGGCCGAGGAAATCATCCGCGAGTTCACTGAAACCGATTACGCGCTCTCCGCGCGGATGCTGCTGGCCCGCTACGCCGTCGAGGCTAACGACGCGCCCACCGCCATTTTGCACCTGGACATCGTTCGCGAGGTCTATGCCACCAGTCCGGAAGCGGCGGAGGCGCTGCTGATGCTCGGCCGGCTCTACCTGAACCGGCGCGAGCTGGAGAAGGCGGAAAAGGCCTTCAAAGACGTGCTCGGGCCGAACGAATGGCGTTCACATCGACCTGAGGCGCTGTTCCGACTCGGCGAGGTGGCGATCGCCCAGCGCAAATTCGAGTCGGCGGCGGTGTACTTCGAGCGCATTTACGTGATGTATTCCGGCCACCGGCAATGGGCGGCGAAGGCTTATGTGGAGCGGGCCAAATGCCTGAGCCGGATGTACGAGCACCGCAAGGCCATGGAGACGCTGCAGGAGCTGATCAATAGCCCCGACTACGCGGGCATGCCGGAAGTGGAGGAGGCCAAAGATCTTCTGGAACGTCTGCGGCAGAGAACGGGGTGAGGATGCGTTCATGAAGAGAAGCAGGCAATGGACGAGCATCGTGGGGTTGGCGGCATCGCTCGCGTTCGCGGCGGGGATCGCGCGCGCCCAAGGACCGGCGGCCCCCGCCGCCGGCGGGGGCCTGCGGACCATGGTCACGCTCGATGTCGCCACGCGCGAGGTGTTCCTGCTGGGCCGTAGCGGCGGCGACATCCTCTATCGTACGCCCACATCGCCGCCGGGCGTCTCCGCCACCATGAAGCCGGACGCGGTACAGCGGGCCGAGTTCGATATTACCGTGGACGACAACGCCGTCTTTGCTTTCGCACGGAAGCGCCAGTGGTTGCAGGCCGCCCAGAAAATCCTCTCGGTCGTCCAACCGACGCTCCCGTTTCTTGACCTACCCGACAACAATGCGACCGACTGGGCGATCAAAGCAGGCGTTTATTTGCGCAAGGCCGCCCAGACCGCCGCGCAAGGGAGTCCGGCAGAGCGTGAAACAGCCCCGCGCTTGTTCGCCAGCGCTTATGCCGTGCTCAACGCTGCCGGGCGCGCCGAATGGCATTTTTACGGCGAGTCCGCCCGTATGCGTGCGATCCTCTGCCTCATTGACCTGGGACGTCTCGATGAGGCGGAAAAGGAATTGGCGCGCGTGCGCGAGCCCGACAAGGGCGACGCCACCTACGGCGTGTATCACCTGGCGCGGGGCGAGTTGCTGTTTGCGCGCAAAAAGTATGTGGAGGCCATGGATGCCGCGATCCAATCGCTGATTTACGAGACCAAGGATATCGAATCATTTCCAGATGCCTTGATCCTCAGTGCCCGTTGCTACGAGGAATTGAACGAGATGCACCGCACGCGGGATATCTATTACGAGGTTGCGCGTCTCTTCCGCGGCACCGATTGGGGCGATCGCTCTCGCGCGCGGCTACGGCGGATCATGCGTGACGATCTCGCCGCCGAGGCCGAGGAAACGGACATCGCTGCTGTGTTCTTCGGTTCCGCCGAGGACATGAAGGAAGTTATCGAGAAATTCCTCGCCGGCAGCGAGGGGGTGAAGGATATTGACGTGGACGCACCCGCGACGGAACCCGGCGCGGAGTCGAAACCGGAAGGAGAAAAACCGTGAGTCGGATGATGAAGCTATGGGCAGTCATGATGCTGTTGCTCGGTGCCCTGGCGCTGAGCACGGCGTGGGGTCAGCAAGGAGGAACGCCTGGAGGGGCGCCCGCCGCACCGGAAGGTCAGCGAAAGGCGGAGGTGACGCTGTGGGGCATGTGGAAGACGGGCGGATGGGCCATGTACCCCATCGGACTCCTCTCGGTCGCCGGCGTCGCCCTCGTCGTCTATGGTTTTCTGGCCGTGCGCGAGGATAAAATGGTGCAGCTGGGTCTCGTCCCGACGATTCAGGAACAGATTTCGCGCCTGGATTTCCGCGGAGTGTCCAGCACGTGCGTCGGTTCGCCTGGCGTCATGACCAACATCGTCAATGCTGGCATGATGCGCCTGGCCGACGGGCTGACCGAGGTGGAGAACGTCGAGAAAGCGATGGAAGAGGCGGCCGTGGAGGAGAACGTCGCGGGCATGCGTCCAATCAACTACCTCTCGATCATCGCCTCCATCGCGCCAATGTTCGGGCTGCTCGGTACGGTCAGCGGTATGATCAAGGCGTTCAACAAGATCGGACTCGGCGGCATGGGCGACCCCGAAAAACTCGCGGGCGACATCGGCGAAGCTATGATCACGACGGCGTTCGGCCTGATCGTCGGCATTCCGACGATGTTCTTCTACTTCATGCTGAAGAGCCGTTTTCAATCGAATATGGCCAAGATCGGACGTGTCACGGGCAACCTGACGCATCATCTGGCCGCCATTGTCCGCAAGATCGAGGCCGGCGAGATTACGGTGGAACAACTCCAGGCGCCGTCGGCGACCGGCGAGGTAGCGCCGGCGGTCCAGACCCCGGCGCCCGCCCCCTCGCCCCAGTCTTAAAGGAAGGGTCCAGCCATGCGCGTGCCGGCATTCGGCGAGGAAGAGGCGAAGTTTCAGATGGCCCCCATGATTGACATGGTGTTCCTGCTGCTCGTCTTCTTTATGTGCGCCTCGACGCTCAGCCAAAAACAGGCCGTCAAACTCGAAATGCCCATCGCGTCGAAAGGCGTCGTGCCGAAAGACCGACCGGACCGGTGGATCGTCAATATTTTGGCCGACGGAACCATTCTCAGCGGGGCGACGGAGGTAACGATCGATCAGCTCAAGGCGCTGGTCACGGAGCGCGTGAAGGCGGAGCCGGGAGTGAAAATCTACCTTCGGGCGGACGCGAACGCCAAACACAAGGAAATCAAGCGCGTGATGAACGCGATGGCCGCGGCGGGGATAGACGACTTCATTTTCGGGGTCTATACGCCCAGTACGAGCCGGGGAGAGGCGCCGTGAAAGTCGAAACGGTCGGCATGGATGACCCCGACGTCAATGTGGCGTCGCTGATCGATATGGTGTTCCTGCTGCTCGTGTACTTCATGGTGAGTGCGAGTCTCGTGAAGTCGGAGGCCGATCTGGGCATCCGGCTGCCCGGCATGCTGGCACAGGCGCAGACAGTGGAGTTACCCGACGAGCAGATGATTGAAATACGCGAGAACGGGCGCGTGATCCTCAATGGCCGCGAACTGGATAGCCCCGAATCCCAGGACCTGCCCGAGTTGGTGGCGCTGCTGGTCCGTTACCGACTCTCCTCGGAGGCATCCGGTAACGAGCCGATGATTACGATTTGGGCGGAAGACAACGTGCCGCACCAGCGCACCATTGACGTCATGAACGCCTGCGCGCAGGCGCAGATCAAAAATGTTACGTTCACGGCGGTTGCGGATTGAACGTCCCACCGCATGCCGGTGTCAGAGTTGGTGGGGAAAGGTTGAAGAAGAACAGATGAATTCAGGCGGTGCAATATGAAAGCCGATCTGACGGTCTGGCTGTCCGGGCTGGGGTATTACAAGATGACGGAGCAGCGGCGTCGGCTGCTCACGCGCATCCTTCTGGTCAGTCTTGCGGTACACCTCTTCGGCTTGATCGCGTTCGGGTCGTGGGTTGTGATCCGGTCATATCTTGATGAGCGGACCGTGTTTGTGGCGCCGCCGCCGCTGAAGACCTACGAGCCGCGCAAGCTGGAACACAAGGTCAAGGTGCAGAAGCGCCAGCGCAGCTCCAGCCGTCCGACGATCGCCCCCCGCATGGTTTCGACGCGCCCCTCGCAGCTTTCGCTTCCGGAAATCAAGCTCGATCCCAAGGTCATTCGTACCACCTTCCAACCGAACTTCAAGGCGTTCAGTGGCCAGGGCATGGGCGTCGGCCTCGGCGGGGGTTTGGGGCTCGGCGGCTTCGGACAAGGGGTGTCTCAATTCGACTTCTTTGGCATCCGCGGTCGTGGCGCGCGTGTGGCGATTTTGGTGGACGTCTCCGGCAGCATGGTCGAGGAGGAACGCGGCGGACTCGAGGGCATGAACCGCGTCAAGATGCGCATCAACCGCGTCATTGACGCGCTGAACGAACAGACCCTATTCTCCCTCATCGTTTTCGCGGACGAGGCCGCCGCCTGGAAACCCGAGATGGTGCCGGCGACCCAGAAGAACAAGCAGGACGCGAAGCTCTATCTTCAGCCGTTCAACACCAGCTTCGAACAGGCGGGTGTTGTGAAGGGCAACATCCAGGCCAGCGACAAGGGCCTGCGGGCGCTCGGCGGCACGACGCGCCTCGATCTGGCGCTCACGGCGGCCTTCATGCATGGGGCTGACACGATCCTCATCATCAGCGACGGCGAACCCTTGGTGCGCAAGGAGCCGACGGCGGAACAACTCGCGGAATGGAACGCCCGCATGGAGCAGTGGCGGCGCGAGAACGAAGCCGCCCTGGCCCGCGCGGCAGCGGCCGCCGCCACGGCCCCCGCCGCCGCGGCTCCCTCGGGGCCGATCGAATATCGCGAGGAGCGCGTCTGGATCCCGCCGAGGCCTTACCGTGAGGGTCAACCGGCACAACCGGGCCGATGGGAGGTGCGGCGAGTGCCCGTCGGCCGTTACGGCGGTGGGTCGCATTACGGGGGAGTGATTCAACGCCCGCGCCCACCCGAGATGCCCAAGAGTATGCAGTGGTGGACGCTCGCCGATTTCATTGAGCATTTCGGCATTCTCCAGAAGGAATTCTACGATTCGAAAGGCCGCAAGCCCCCCGTCGTCCACGCCATCGGCTACGGCATTGACCAGGACGGTGATTCTTTCCTGCGCGCCTTCACAAAACAGTACAACGGCAACTACCGCCGTGTAGGGAAGATGAATTGATCATGAGCGCTCGTCGAAACGCTCTCCCGTCGCGGCGTGTCTTGGGCGCGGCCGTGTGGGTCGGGGCGGCCACGTTCGCCGCCGCCGCCGGCGTGCGGCTCGTCGAGGTGACATCCGATCCGCCCGTCGCCTCCGGCAAGCAGGTGTGGTCATTTCGGATGACGCCATCCGAAACGCGCGAGTATGACCAGATCGTCTTCGAATGCGTGCTCCGCCAGGAATACCAGAAGAAGAGTTCAGATGGCACTGTTCGCCGGGTCGTCGCCGAGCCGGCCACTTTCGTTCACCGCGAAAAGAACGTCCGAATGGTCGCCGAGCTTGATAAGCACATCAGTTTCTGGGTGCCGCTCGGTATGGAGGATATCCAGCGGGCCTACGGGAAACTGTTCCAAACGAATGCGCCGGTGACAGTGGCGCGTTTTCGGATTACGGCGGTGGAGAACGGCAAAGACGCATGGACCATCGAGGTGCCGACCGCCGGCGTGCATACGTTCGAATAAGACGCCGGTGCGCGGCAAGACGCTGGCTGGCGCTTGATTGTGAATGTGATGGCACAACACGCCTCCAGACAGGGAAGAGCGGGATCAGCCGCATGCAGGTTGGGCGCCGAGGGGGGCCTCGAACGCTTTGAACGAATCCGGCTGGCATCGCCCCCGTCCTTTTTCCAAGCCTTGGAAAAAGTATCGGCGCCGGTTTCCAAGGCTTGGAAACCGGTCTACGGCATACTCCCTTTTTTGGCGGTCGGTGGATTGGTTTTCGGCATCTCGCCGGCACAGGCGCAAACGGCCCTTCCCGCTCCAGCGCTTCAAACCTCGCCATCCGAATCGGCCGAGTTGCGGGCGTTGCGCGCGGCGTACGAAGTCAACGTCAAGCGCCTCGCGGAGGCGCGGACGCGCGCGGTGCGCGGCGCCTTGCAGGCTGCGATCGCCAAAGCCGATGCGGAACTGCAGGAACGTCAGCGGGTCCGCAATGTCCGCGCCATGATGATCGCTCGCGGGTTGAAGGAGGCCTTGGAGTCCGTGCTGGCCGCCTACGACGCCGAGGGCCGCCTCGTCTGGCCGGAGAATGTTCGTCGTGAGAACGAGGAGGATCTGGCGGCGGCTCGTACCGCCGCCGAGGCGGCCCTCGCTGAGGCCGAACGGCGGGAGGCGGAGTTTCGTGCGCAGGCGATCGCTCGCTTTCTATCGTTGCTCAAGCCCGAGGAACGGCCTTCGGAAGCCGATTCCGCCGCCGCGTTGTTCGAACGCTGGGCTACGGGCGGCTGGCCGCCGGCGCCGTCAAAACCGGCGACCTCCGCCGGACCTCCGCCGCCGACCGAAGCTGAAGCGCCTCTCCCCGGCGACACACCCGAGCCGGCCCCCCCTTCGCCTCCGCCGTCGGAGTTTTTTGCTGCCTCAGACAATGACGCGGACGATGACTTGTCTTGGAGTGTCGTTGGGCGATGGACCGCAGAAATGATGGGCCCGGAGATTATCCGGTTGACTGTACCGGGCCGTATAGGTGAGGAGGAAGGGCGAATACTCAATCCCATCACGCAACGGGAAACCGTTTGGAAGTGGGAACGACTTCGTGAAATGGAAAGTGTCGGAGGCTATTTTTGGCGTCTGAAAAGGATGGAAGAGCATGAGACGGTGGACGTTCTGGAGTGGCCGAGGCCGGGGAATCGCGGCATGCTCGCGGTGCGGACGCGGCAAGCCAGCCGCTTCCCCGCGCAGGTGGGGTTTGAATTGTTAGCGGCGAGTCGCGAGACGGCGGAAAGTGCCAATGCGTCCGATGCGGTCGAGGCATCTTCCGTGCCCCGGGTGGAAGTGCAGGTGACGTCCGAACCGCCGGGGGCCGCGATTTTGGTGGACGGCCGGGTATATCGGGAGGGGGGGCGCGTGGTCCGGACGCCGGCGCGGATACGGATCACGCCCGAAAATCATGAAATCCAGCTGCGGATGACGGGCTATGTGGATCATGTGGTTCGGGAATTTCGGGCGCGCGATCTGCGCCAGTTGCACGGACGGCTTACGAGCGAACGCGATCTGCCGGGCAAACGGGTGCGGGTCAATCCGCGCCAGACCTGGCAAGTCGTCGAAGGCGTGCGCGTGAATGCGGGGGATCGTATCGTCCTCTTTGCCTCTGGGGAATGGCGGATCGGCGATCAGGGCGAAGCGTGCGGACCCGACGGATATGATCGTGCGAATCCACAGTTCAAGCACTACTACGAAGGGGCCTCCGCCCCCGCACGGCAGTTGCGGGATGCGAACTATGGGGCGCTGCTGTTTCGCATCGGATTTCCGGGGCCGATATTCTTGGCCGGCGCCGAAGGCAGGACGACGGCGTACACAGGCGGCGTGTTGATGCTGGATGTGAACGAGGGCATGGATGAGAAGCTGCGGAAAGACAACCGCGGTACGCTGGAAGTGAAGGTGGTCGTGATTCCCAAGGAATAATAAAACGGATTTTCGTGAGGACACGCTTGACGGCACAAGTAGAAATCATAAACTGCGATCCGAATGATCATTCGGGGGAGATCGGACATGTGCGCGAGGCCCATTTGTTCCGTGGTCGCCGGGGTCATGGCCGTGCTGGCGGTCGCCGCGAGCGCGCCGGCCCAACAGTCTTCGGAGGCGGACCGGGAATATGCGTTTGCCTCGTGGCTAGTGGAAAACGGCCTTGCTGATTTTGCCGAACGTCTCGTGGACCAGCTCGCGCGCCGGTTTCCCGACCAGGCGGAACGCGGGCGCGTGATCCTCGCCGAATCCCTCATTGCCCGGCGCAGATTTGCGGACGCGGAGGCCATCGCGGCGGCGATGCCAAAAGATAGCCCCCGAACTCAGGCCGTCCGGCTGGCGATCGCCAAGGGATATTATCGCGTGGGCGAAATAGAGAAGGCGCGCGCGATCTACGATGCGTTTTTTTCCCAGTACAAGGGTGGCATTCCCACCGATCCGGACTTCCGTCGCTTCTATATGGATTCCGCCTATCAGTTTGCCAAGATGCTGGAGGCCGCGGGCGATCTTCGGGGCGCTGCAGCGGCGTTTGAGAAGGTACTGCAAGCGAGTCAGGAAGAAGCGGATGTGGCCCGTCGGTTGTCGGCGGAGCTGGCGCAGCTTTGGGTGCGCGCCGCTGAATCCGCGCCAGCCGGTGCGGCCCGCGAGGAGATGCTGAAAAAGGCCAAGGCGTTGTGCGATGAAATCCAATGGAAGGGGTTGGATCTCTGGTTTGGACAGTCGGTCATCACGCTTGCGCACATAGAAATTGTGCGGGGCAAGAAGGATGCGGCGGCGAAGCTGATTCGCGACTACATGGATATTCTACGCCAGCTCGACGATATCTTGAAAAAGGAAGAGATTCCGATGGCGCTGAGTCCGATGGCGGGCGCTCGCTATCTGTTGGGTGAGATCTATCGCGAACAGGCCGAAGCGGCGCTGGCCGCCGGCCGAAGCGACGAGGGGGTCGACCTGCTGGTTAAGGCCCTGACAGAGTATTTCAATGTCTTTGCCCGATATGCCGAAAGCGAATGGGCCTTTCCCGCCGGCGAAAGATCCAATGATCTAAAGGCCCGGCTGGAGGCGATGGGACGCAAAGTCACTATCAATCCCGGTCCCTACATGAAGAACATCATTCAGGCGCGCTTCCGGCTGGCGGACAACCTGTTCATGCAACGCCGCTATGCCGAAGCCGCAGCTCAGTATTTGAGCATCCTGAATCAATTTCCGAGCTTCGAGGGGGTGGGGCGGCCGCTGACGAACCTTATCGTGTGTTACGCCCACGAAAAAGACACCCTGGCTATGCGTGCGGTCGCCGAGCACATCGTCGAACGCTATGCCTCCGATGCCGATGCGCCAACGGGGTTGCTGGCCGCCGCCAAGATCTGTTTTGACCGCGCCGAGGCGGATTCTTATCTTTATCTTTACAATCTCTTCGTGGACCGGTACCCGCGGGAAGAACGCACGCCGATGGTGTTGTTCAGCCTCTCGGGCATCATGCGTAACAATGGCAATGAAGAGGCGGCCAACGCCTATCTGCAACGGATCATCCGCGATTATCCCGATGATCAATATTACCTGCGCGCGTTGAACCATCTGGCCTGGTCTCACTATCGTGCCCAGCGATTTGACGAGGCGGTCAAAACCTTCCGCCTTCTCATCGAGAAAACGCCGCCGAGTCACGACCGCGCGCTGGCCCAGTTCAGTCTCGCCGACGCCTATGTGCGCATGAACGACTTCACTCAGGCGATCCGGGCGTTCGAAACGCTACAACAGTGGCTGGGGCCGACCGGGGAAAACCCCGCCTACGGCCAAACCTCCGCTGAAATAGCGAAAAACCGGGAGCTGCTGCGCAACGCGACCTTCTATCTGGGTTATTCGCTGTCCCGGTTGGATGTGCCGCCGGACCGCCAGCGCGCCGTGCGCGCCACCGCCGTAAAAATGCTCGAGGATTTTGTTGCCAAATTCGGTGAGACGGAACTGGCACCGAAGGCCATGAGCATCATCGGCAGCATCCACCTTGAGCTGGGGGACAGCGCCAAGGCCGCGTCCACCTTCGACGAACTCGCCCGCCGATATCCGACCTCGGAAGAGGGCCGCAGCGCCCATTACGCGCGCATCAGCGCGGCCGTTGAGCTGGGGCGTCCGGATACCGCGCGGGAGGCGTGGAACGAGGTTCGACGCGAGCCCGCCCGTTTTTCGCTCGATCAGATCGTCCGCATGGGCGATTTGATGCGGAAGGCGGGTCTGCTGGAGGAAGCGATGCAGGCGTACGACCTCGTGCGCGGAAACGATACGGCCGACCGGACTCAACTGGAGCCGGCGCTCTTTGGACTCAGTTCTGCCGCCTATGACGCGAAGAAATATGAGGAGGCGGTCGCCGCGCTGACCGATTTGATGCGGCGCTATCCACGTTCCGGGCTTTTCTATCAGGCCAAATTTATGCTTGGTCGCGCTTATCGCGAACTCGGCCGCCTGCCGGAGGCGGTGGACGCCCTGAACGAGGTCTTTCGTTTTGCGACCGATCCGGTGCTCATCAATACTGCCAATATGGAGTTGGCCGAAATCCAGATCCGTATGGCGAGGGCATTCCAGCAACAAAATCGCCCGGCGGAACAACGCGAACAAATCCTGGCGGCCTTGGCCTCCTATCAACGGGTGATTATCTCCGGCAACGATCCGAAGGACCCGAAAGTTCGCCCGATGATTGAGGATGCGCTGGCCGCCAGTGTTCCACTGTTTCTGGAGATCGGATTTTTTGACCGCGCCGTCGAGAACTGCGAAACATATCTAAATCTTTATCCAGACGGTTCACGGGTTTCCGATTTTCGCCGCTGGCGCGAAGAGGCTCGCTTGAAGGCCGTGACGGCACAGCCCTGAGCGGGGAGAGAGTCCGGGTATGAAAAGGTTTGTAGAACGAGGAGAAAAATCCATGAAAAGAGCCCTGTTGACGATCAGCCTGGCGCTCGGCCTCGCGGGCGAAGTATGGGCGCAGGTGTATGTCGTGACGACAGACGGGCGTCGGATGGAGGGAACGGCGATCCGGGCCCGCCCTGACGGCACGATTATTCTGACGACGGCCACAGGCCAGCTGGAGTTTCCTCGCGATCGCATTCGGCAGGCCGTCGCGCCGCGTCCCCCCGAGTTCGATCAGGCCATGCGCGCGCTCCAGGAAAAGCGCTACGACGAGGGCATCAAGCTGCTGCGTGACGTCATCCAGAAAGCGCGTTTTCTGACGTGGGACGAAACGGCCAGCAAGCTGATTGGCCGCGCCTATGTTGAGAAAGGCGATCTACCGTCCGCCATCAAAGCCTTTGAGGATCACCTGCGCATGTTTCCTCAGGCGGAACAGGATTCGGATTGGATATGGCATTATTACAACGCGCTGCTGCAGGCCAAGGAATTTGCGAAATTGGAGCCGCGGCTGAATAAGCTGGTGGCTGAGGGCGCGCGCAAGGATGCGGCGCGCGCCCAGATCATGCGCGGAGATGTCCGGCTGGCGGCCAACCAATTGGAAGCGGCCGTGCTTGATTATCTGCGGGCGGTGATGTTCTATTCCAGCGAGAAGGATTTGATGCCGGGAGCTATGCTGCGGACCGCGACGACGCTGGAGCGGATGAGAGACTCGCGCGCGAAAGACTGGTACCGACGGATTGTCGAAGAATTTCCCTCGGCGCCGGAGGCGGCGGAGGCGCGACAAAAGATTTGAGGCGGAACAGCGCTGGCCGGGGAACGACCCCCGGGGCGGGGAACGGCGAGCGCAAGGGAGAACCGGAAGAAAGAGGAAGTACGATGAAGAACACGTGGCGTTGGTTGGCAATGGCACTGGTTTTGGTGATCGGCGCGGCGATATGGGCAGACGCGCAGGAGGCCGCGGCACCCGCCGCGCCGGCGGGCGAGGCCGCCGGTGCCGAGAAAAAAGACGCGGAGAAGAAAGAGGAAAAGGTGGACAGCGGTATGGGCTTCATCACGGTCGTGGTGAGCTCAGGCTGGGTCGGTGTCGTTCTGTGGCTGGCGCTGGGGGCCTGTTCGGTGGCGGCGGTGGCGTTAGCCATTGACTCTTTTGTGACAATCAAGGAGAAGAAAATCGCTCCGGAAGACCTCGTCACGCTGGTGCGCGAGGCGATGGAGCAGGGCGACGTGATGAAGGCCCTTAAGCATTGCGAGGACCATCCCACTCCCTTGGCCAACATCCTGACCGCCGGTTTCTCGAACGTGCAGGAAGGTTATGACGTCATTCAAGATGTGGTCGGCGTTGCCGCCGACATGGAGAGTGAAAAACTGATGCAGAGGGTTGCGTACCTGAATGTTTGCGCCAACCTCGCACCGATGCTCGGACTGCTGGGCACCGTGCAAGGCATGATTTTCGCCTTCGCCACGCTGGCAACCATGCAGGCCGGCGCACTCCAGCAGGCGATGCTGGCCCGAAACATCGCCCAAGCCCTGTGGACGACGGCGGCGGGCCTTGTCATCGCGATCCCCGCCATCAGTTTCTATACGTATTTTAAAAACCGTGCGACCAAGATCATCCTCTCCATGGAAAGCCTCACCATGGACCTGATCAAGTCGCTGCGAAATGTCGAAGTGGTGGCCGAGGAATAACCATCCTCCCCTCCACGGGTCCGACCGCAGGAATGGAATCGGCCGATGAAAAAAAAGCTCGAGGAGATGCCGGTCAACATGACGCCGATGATTGACGTCGTGTTCCAGCTCATCATCTTCTTTATTACGACGATTGATCTTCAGAACAAGGATATGGATATCCGGCTGAAGATGGCCATGGCCCCCCACGGCAAACCGGTGGAGGCAAAAGACCCTCGGACAGTCCATGTGGATGTGGATGCCCAGGGCCGTATTTCCATCTTGCACCAGCGGCTGACCGTGCCCGTGCTTCGGGCCTATCTGCGCAAAGCACACGCCGAGTATGGCAGGGAGCTCCCCGTAGTTATTCGGGGAGACATGCGAACATCCCACGAGGCTATTCGCGCCGTGATGGATGCCTGCTCAGAAGCGGGGCTTCGTACGGTCAAATTTGGCGCCATCAAGGAGCCCGCCAAACGGGAGGGAGGCTGATATGGCTCGCAAACGCAAACGGCCCGAGCAGTTGCCGGCAGACCTGCCTATGACACCGATGATTGACGTCGTATTCCAACTGCTCATCTATTTTCTCGTCACAATTAGGCCTATTGATGTCTTCGCCCATCTCGATGTTTCGCGTCCCTCACCGGAGGATCGTCGGGACCGGATGGAAGTGCCCCCTAAGATGATGCGCATCAACGTCTTTAAAGAGGGGTTCACCTTAAATGACCGTCCGGTCACAGCTGCGGAGCTTGAACGACTCCTTATTCGCATGGCGGAACTCGACAAGAAGCAGACGGTGCTGATCATGGTATCGGCCTACTCGGAGCATGCCCAACTGATTCAGGTGCTTGATCTCTGCGCGAAAGCTGAACTGTCCAATATCTCGGTCATCAGCACCAACTGAACGGACCCTGTGGGTCGCGAGCCGCGGCGCCGCCGTCCAAAAAAAGGCCGCGGATGGAAGATGTGTTGCGGATGGTATTCATCCGGCGTATTAACAGCACAGAGTCAGGCAATGAGCGATCATCCTGTAGCGGGCCCACCAGAGGCTGATCCTCTGGCCGAAAAGACTAGTCCCTCTCTCGAGCTGCGTTGGCGGCTGAATCGCCAAATTCACGTGATGTTGGATCATCTCTGGGGGCCGACCGGTTCCATAATTCTGCACATTCTGATTCTGGTGATTCTGATTCGGTTCGTCACCGGAATCTCGGAGCGGCGAATGGCAGAAATCGAGGTGATGATGATTGAGCCGGAAACGGCCAACTTCGAGGAGCTTCAGAAAGAGCTCGAAAGTATTAAAGAAACTATTCCCGATATTCTCCCGACCGACACCGCCCTTCCCGTTGAGCAGCCACCCGAAGTCCGGCCCACGGTGATGAACCCGATGGAGGATTTCGCCGAGTTGAATATCCGTGCCGATGTCCGTAGTCCGCTGGTGATGAAAGGCCTCTTCGCCGGGCGGACAGCGGAAGGGCGCGCCGCGATGCTCGCGCGCTATGCGCCGCCGGGGCGGGACAAAGCGCTCGATGCGGCGGTCTGGCGGGCCCTACGATGGCTTAAGGAACAACAATTGCCGGATGGATCATGGGAGGGTGAGGGGCTGGCCAAATGCAAAACGGCCATGACCGGTCTGGCCCTGCTAACCTTCCTGTCGCATGGGGAAACCACACACTCGGAAGAATTCGGTCCAACCGTCGAGCGGGCGATCAAGTTTTTGCTTGAGGATCAACGCGAGAACGGCCGCTTCCGATCCGAAGGGCCCGCTCGCGTCAGCGCCTATGCCCATGGTATAGCCACCTATGCCCTCGGCGAGGCGTATGCCTTGACGCGCGTGGCTGCCATCCGTCCCGCCCTTGAAAAGGCTCTTGAAGTCATTATTCGCAGTCAACAGCCGACCGGAGGTCACACGTATGAAATGCAACCGCATCGCACGCGGCGCGACACCTCCATCATGAGTTGGATGTCGCAGGCGATGAAGGCCGGATATCTGGCCGGCGTCGAGGTGCCGGGCCTCAAGGAGGCCATGGATCAGATCGCCAGCGGATTGAAAATGGCGTATCACCCCGAACGCCGCCTTTTCGCCTATGCCATCGATCCATCGGCCGCCGATCCCGGTGTGACGCCCCGCTGGCAGAGCAATACCATGCAGGCCGTGCTTTGTCTCCAGCTTCTTGGCCATGGCGGGGCTCCGGAGGCCCGCGCCGGAGCTGAAACGATTTCAACGGCTGAAATTAATTGGAATGGGCCGGGCGTCGGGTTGGACACGCTATACAACTGGTATTATCACACGCAGGCTATGTTTCACACCGGCGGTAAGGCGTGGGATCGTTGGAATCGTGCGTTTTCGGCGGCATATCTGGCAGCGCAGAACGCGGACGGGAGCTGGACGCCGGCCATTGGGCGCGAGGTGCCCTATGGTCCCGTATACGGCACATGTTTTGCGGCGTTGACGCTGATGGTGTATTATCGGTTTCTGCCCACCTATCAGCCTATTCAAATCGAGGAACTGCCAACGCAGCAGTCTGAAGACGACGTGAAAGTCGATATTATTGGATGAATGTAAATTACACTTGCAATGAGGTGCACCTATGAATCGTATGGCTGATGAAATAATCACTCCTCCTCAGGAGGGGGGAGACGGGGCAATTCCCGTTTTTGAAGAGACAAACCGCCAACGGATCAACCGGCATCTCAGAGTGATGTTGGATCATCTCTGGGGGCCGACCGGTTCCATAATTCTGCACATTCTGATTCTGGTGATTCTGATTCGGTTCGTCACCGGAATCTCGGAGCGGCGAATGGCGGAAATCGAGGTGATGATGATGGAGCCGGAGACAGCCAATCTCGAGGAACTTCAGAAGGAGCTGGAAAAAATCAAGGATGTGGATGTGGATATCCGTCCGCCGGATGCGGACATCGTGATGGAACAGCCGCCGGACGTGACGCCGATGGCGACCCCGACGCCGCGCGAAGATTTTGCGGCGCTGGATATCAAGGCAGACGTGCAAAGTCCACTGGTCATGAAGGGGTTGTTCGCAGGGCGCTCAGCAGAGGGGCGGGCGGCGATGGGAAAACGGTTCGGTGGAAAGACGTTTGGGATGACGGAAGCGGCAGTGATTAAAGCGCTGGAGTGGCTGAAGGAACACCAGTTGCCGGACGGCTCCTGGGAGGGCGAAGGCAGGGCGAAGACCAAGACGGCAATGACGGGCCTGGCGCTGCTGGCCTTTCTGGCCCACGGGGAAACGCCATCGTCAGAACGCTACGGACCCACCGTCGAGAAAGCCATTCGATTTCTGGTGGAACAGGATTGGTCCGGCGATCGGTTTCGAAACGTGGATCACGGCTATTACGGTCACGGCATCGCCACGTATGCCCTTTGTGAAGCCTACGCGTTGACGCGTATTCCCAGTGTCAAAACCGCCGCTGAACAGGCTCTGGCGCGAATTATTCGAGGGCAGCAGGAGACGGGGGCGTTCAATTACGGTCTGAATCCCAGCCACACCCGCCGCGACTCCTCCGTCATGGGCTGGCAGAACCAGGCCATGAAAGCGGGCTATATCGCGGGGCTCGAAGTGCCCGGCTTGAAGGAGGCCATGGAAAAGGGCGTCAACGGATACAAGGTCAATTTCGATCCTGAGAGCCGTATGTTCGCTTATGCGCCCGGCGGCGATGGGGTGGAAGGCGGCGTGAAGGGCCGGCTTCCGAACACCTGTATGGCGGTGCTCTGTCTGCAGTTGGCGGGTCACGGCGCCGATCCAGAGACCAAGGCGGGATTCGAATCGATGAAGGGCATGAGCGCGGATTATAACAACCCGCGGGCTCTGGGCGGGCATCCTCTCTACGTCTGGTACTACGCCACGCAGGCGCATTTTCACGTGGGCGGAAACGTGTGGAACGAATGGAACAGTGTGTTCGCACGTTCTTTCGTCGGCGCACAGAACGCCGACGGGTCTTGGACGCCGGTTCACGGCAATGAGAAGGAATATGGGCCGGTGTATGCCACGTCGTTCTGCGCGTTGACCTTGATGGTGTATTACCGTTTTCTGCCGACCTATCAGCCCATCCAGATCGAGGAACGCCCCACGGAAAAGGTCGAGGACGAACTTAAAGTTGAGGTGTCTCGGGTGTGGATCACCCATCCGACGTTGCAACGGATATCCGAAAGGGTTTAGGTCAATAAACGGCAAACAGCCCCCCCCCAGGCTCTCAGATAGTCGATCGTGCGCCCGATGATGTTGAAAAAATGCGCTGGGGAGATGGCGGATATCCACAGTGCGAGACCGGTGAGATTCACAAGGTATATCGTTGCGTAAGCGGGCAGCGGTCCGGCCTCACGGATGTCGTTCTGGCCCGCCGCCAGCATCGAGATGGTGAACGTGAGGTGAAACCCCCACGAGAAGCCGATGCCCGCCAACCACCACACCGTCCAGGGCGTCGGATCGCCGATCATCGTCGCCACTCCGTAAGCGCCGAGCACGAGCAGCGTGTATAGGGGAAAGAAATAGGGCGCCAGCAGAACGAGAAACCTTCTGCGCCCGATTCGAACACTTCCGCCGCGCCGCGTGACCCGCAGGTCACTCACACGTTCGCCCAGTAGCAGCGCCCAGAACGCATGGGTCAGCTCATGGGCCAGCACATACGCGCGAATCGGGCGTGGAGTGGTGGCATAGAGCGATAGCCATAGTAGAAAACCGATGGCAAGTCCCCACTGGGGCGAGGAATGGGCCCATTCGCTCGCGGCAGGGACAGCAGATCGCAACTCCTCGATCGTTGCGAACGTCAATGCGGCACATACCGGCAGCAACGCAACGCCTGCCATCATAGCGGTGGCGCCCGAGAAAAAAGAAGTGCGTGACGTTCCAGGCGCCGCCGATTTCACGCGCGGGCGGGTTGGGCTCATTCTCACCGGAGTCCCCTTTTTTGTTCGGGACTTCGGGTAATGTTATGCTTATTGGATTTCGTCCTCACAAACTCATCCCGGCGAACTGCGCACCGATCAGGCAGGAACAACCGTCTGTCCGCTATCCTTTCTGGTCCCTGCGTCGTCGAGGGCGGCGTTTTTTTAGTCGCATCTCGTGTCTTCGGCGCGCATCCGTGATTGACTTAGCATTTCCCGTGAGTAATATAGCGTCCGATACTTGTTTTTCGCGAGCGAGGCCGGTCGAAAGCGAAAGCCGGCGCGCCGCAATTTTAGGCTCGGAAGGAGCGGATCGTTCATGCCCAATATTAAAAAGGCGGCAAAAAGAATGCGGCAGGCTGAGAAAGCGAGGCGCCGCAATGTTCAGGTCAAGGCGCGTATCAAACATGTCCGCGCGAAAGTCTTGAAAGGCGCAGAGGCCACCGAGGAGGCGGAAGCGCTTTTCCGAACCTATTGTTCCGAACTTGACAAGGCTGCCAAGAAGGGCGTGATCTCGAAAAACACGGCCATCCGCCGCAAGGCTCGGGCCGCGGCGCGGCTGCGCAAAAAAGTTGCGCCATCTCCCATGCAGACGCCCTCTGCCTCTCCCGCCATGGCGCCGGCATCCGCCTGAAACGGCGTTCACCAGTTTTCAACCAGTTTTCGCACGATGTCGCGAGCCAGGTCACGGGCTGCCGCGGGCAGGGCTTCATGTTTGGCAGCGGCGAAGTTGCCCGCTAACCGGACAGTGGATTCGCCGATGGCTCCAGGATGTTCGGCGATAACGATGTCCGAACCCGATCGCACCAGCGCGAAAGTAGCGCTCAGTTGTAGTCGGTACTCATCGGGTTCGGACCTGGCATGGCTCCGAAAGGCGATGGGCGATAGTTCGTGACCTCGGATAGTGATTCTCAACTCCGCGTCGGACTCCCCGGCGGGAGCGATGCGCAGCGACCCGTCGCGTTGAATCTCCGCAATCACGGCGCGCGTGATTTCATTTTCGATCATCGGCTCGCCAGTCTGATTCACGGCTACGGGCACGCTGACACTGCGTACGCCAGGCGGCAACATGGACCCGAGACGGTAACCGGCGCAGCCGCCCCCTCCGATCATCAGCGCCGGACCCAGCGCCATAGCGATACATGCGAGTCTCTTGCTCATGGCCTTTGATTCTCCCGTTGCTGCCGCAATATCTCCAGGCGGGCGCGGGCATCTGACGCCTTTTCACTTTGGGAAAAATCCCTGAGAAAGCGCTCGTATGCGTTGATGGCCGCACCCATTAAACCGCGATGCTCGTAAAAACGTGCTTCCTTCCACGCCGCACAGGCCCGGGCTTGCTGCAGACTATCACGCTGCTCAATGGCTTGGGCGGCGAAGGGGGACTCCGGGAACAGCCGTACGAAACGGTGAAACGCAAACCAGGCGTCATCCAGCCGTTGACGATCGCTCGGAGCGCGTCGTGACTTCTCGGCCAGGCATTCGGCGCGGCGAAATGCCGCCTCCACGCCGATGGGCGTTTCCGCGAAGCGCCGTTCGATCTCGCTGTAGGCCGCGATGGCCGATTCGATTTCGCTCATCTCGCGGTATGCATTGCCGAGGAGAAGCTGCGCCCGACCGGCCGTCTCGCGAGACGGAGCATTGGCTGCGACCTTTTGAAGGAGGGGTATGGCGCGCTCCGGCGTTGTGAATCCGCCAAACAAAAAGCGGAAGTGCCGCTGAGTCAGCATCTGTTCGGCAATTTGGAGCTGGCGATCATATACCTCGTCGAAGGGGAATCGTCCCGGATAGCGCTCCATTAAATGCTGATAAGCGGCGAATGCCTCTTCATGGGCACCAGCCTCCTCGAGCATTTTCGCCAACTCCAACTGCGCGATAGACGCTTCGGGGGATGACGGCCAGCTGGCAATTAACGCCCGGTAATGACGCCGCGCCCACCATCTCGAGCCGCGGTCGCGCAATTCGCGCGCATAGGCAAGCTGGGCGGCGGGGTCCCGCCGCGCAGGACGCAGCATGGTATACCAAGGCCTCGGCCCCTCGGCTTCCACGAACAGGCCGCGTTCCGCCGCGTCTGTGAAATCTGGGGCGACGAGTAAAACCAGTAAAACAAACAACCATGTGCGAAAGACAACCATGCTTCGCACAATAGACTGAGCGCCGCAGCGGGTCAATTCGAACTGTCATTGGGCGTTTCGATTGCGCGACGGTGATCAGACAAGGGGTGTAACAATCGCATTTCGGGGTTGGGTGAAGAACAGCGAGCCTCGCTCTTTCATAGCCGGGACACGTCATGGTGAAGGCAGAGATGCAACACTCCCAAGGGACGGAGCGGATATTTGACATAATAGGTCTCGGTAGGGCGGCAGAGGGACAGGATGACGGTTCCCGGACGACTGCAAGGCGTGACATACCCCGTTCGGGAATCTGACGGCGAGTAGTGGGGAGGGTTCTCTCCTTCTGCCCTGTCCACTCTTGTCCGACGCGCGCGGCGTGCGACGGGACCGATATAAGGCGGCGATAGGGAAGAAAGTTGACGCCCGAAAGAAACGTCGAGGCCCATGGATCACATTGGTTTCGTGGGATTAAGGGGCTTTCCCCCTTATTTCAAGCTTTGGAAGACCCGCGCAATATCCGTGAAAGGAGCGGTCTCCTATCGCTCTGTGTCGGCCGGCTATTGGGGATGGCGAAAAGAGATGGGGTTCGCCCGCGCGAAAAAGCCGCGACCCGTGACATACGTCTCGAACCAACTTGAACCGCTTTCGCGTGAGAGTCGCGAGGGCGGTGGTCTTTTTTTTCTTCTTTTTCCCTTGCATGAAAGCACGGATAATAAACGTTAAGTGAATATGATAAAGCGTCGCCTCTTCCTTAAGACTCTAATGCTGGCCGCCGGTTGGCCTTTGGCCGCGCGTCTGGACGACGCGCCGATCCGTGTTTGCGCCGTCTGTGGACATGAGGCGTTGCATGACGGGCCCACGTGCTTGCACTGCGGCGCGCCGTTGCCGCCCCTGCCGGCGGCACCGCCGACTGAGGCTCCGCCGGCGGATTCGGCCCGCCCGTCAGCCACGTCCCACCCGTCGACCACCGCGCCGAACATTTTACCCAACGGTGCAAGCGCGGAGGAACTGCAGTGGACGCGGCAGTTGTTCAACGCGGGAGAACTATGGGGTGCGGTTCTTGTCGCGCGAAATGTATCGGCCTTGGCCGCACTTCAAGGCGAAGAGGGCGCCAAAACGCGGGCCGCGGCGGTCGTGATGCAGGTGGAATGTCGTCGTCGACTCTTTGTTGTGCGGCGTCCTTGTCCGGTCTGCGATGGCACCGGCCGACGACGCATTCAGATCGTATCGCTCAAGGGGTCCGTCATCGAGCAGGAACTGCCCTCGTTGTTCTGTGAATCTTGCAAAGGGACCGGCACGTGGAATGCTCGCCCGTTGCTGGATGAGCTTTCGCGGGCGGAGGCCGCGGCCCGGCGAGCGTTTGTCGTGGAACAGTTGCGCCGGGGTCGCGAAGAAAACCGTGGCATCTGGCTGCCACGTGGCGCGGCTGATCAACTGAATGTGCGTTCCATCGCCGCTATGCGCGTTGCCGCAGGGACGCCCTGCGCGACCTGTTTGGGGTTCGGCGCCATTGGCTGCATGCAGTGTTCAGGCGCGGGACGGATCCGCTGCACGAACAAAAATTGCGTACAGGGAACGGAAATCTGTCCTGTCTGTAATGGCACGGGCCGTTCGCGCACGGCGACGGACTCGGGCGCAATCCAGAAGCGCTGTGAGGCCTGTAACGGCCTTGGCAAGCGCGAATGTCCGGTTTGCCACGGCAAGGGGGAATTGGTCTGCGACCGGTGTGACGGACGGGGGGAGAGTCTGTGTGCCGCCTGTCGGGGCGCCGGCGAAGCTCCGCTTTGTGATCGGTGCGAGGGACAGGGATTCCTTGTCTGCACCCGCTGCGCGGGAAAGGGTGAGGTGCGCGGCCAATCATGCATAGCCTGCGGCGGCCAAGGTGTTGTGCTTTGCCCGAACTGCCAAGGCGCGGGTCGCGTCACGCGCCGACGGTGAGACGAACATCATTGGCGCGAGAGGCGATCAGAAAACCCATCCGTTGCCGGGCGGAAGATCGGGAATGGTTTTCCGCCATCCTCTTCCACCCGGTCCATGGTAAAGGCGTCAGCCCTGCTACGGGTTCCGGGGTTTCAGAACCTTCTCGATATCCGCCTTGCGCAACGTCATGGGATGTCCCTGCCAAACAATTTCGCCCTCCGCATTGGCAAGAAAAGCGTGCGGGATGCCGCGAATCTGGAAATGCGTGCCCAGTTTTCCGTCGTCAAAAGCGACGGTATAATGAATCGGGACCTCTTTTAGAAACTTTTTCACGTCGGATTTTTTTTCGTTGGTCACGCCGATGATGACCAGGCCGCGGTCGCGGTATTGGGCGTATATTTCATTGAGATGGGGGATGGATTTACGGCAAGGAGGGCACCAGGTTGCCCAAAACTCGAGCAAGAGAGGCTTGCCAACGATATCCGGCGCCTGTTCAAGGTAATCCAGTTTCAATTCCGGCAGTTTTTGTCCCACAAATCCGCCCTCGGCAGCGCCCCGATGGGGCAGAGCGATCGCCAACGTTCCTGCTATGATCACCAACCACATTGTTTTTTTCATCTCAATTCTCCTGCCATGCGTGGCCGACGCCGTGCCGACACTTACAAAAGTACGCCTTTTTCTGTTCTCATCAACCTATAAACGCGATGGATCGGCTTTCAGGCGAAAGATCAAGATGATGACGCATGAACGCACCGAGCAATTGGGCGATATCCCGAGCCTGGCGTGGGGAACACCGAATGGCTTTGGCCTCCCGGGGAGTGCGCGCGCCCTGCCAGCCGGCGAGGATGATGAGTGCGTCGGCCGGCGCGAGCTGGGCATCGCGTACGTCAGGGGCGCACATGGCGCAGACACGCCCCCCCCTCGCGGCGGCAAAGAATGCGCGCCGCTCGGTCTGGTTCGCCGGCCCTCCGCAGATGGCGCAGCGATCAAAAACAGGCCGCCATCCAAGACGATCGAAGAATGTCAACTCGGCGTGTAGCGTCGTCTCTGCTGCCGCTTCGCCCGTGGCCAGTTCGTCGAGAACGTCGTCAAGCCAGTCGAATACCGCCGGTGCCGGCGCGCCGTCCGGCAGCACGCGGGACACCAGATCCGCCAGATACGAGGCAAACAGACATGCGCGCCATTGAGTCCGAAAGGCTGTCCGTGGTTTCAATAGCGCACACTCGCGCGCCACATGCACACCGCCGTGGTTCCGCGTGTAATACAGCAAATCGCACGTGTAGAAGAGATCAAATTGGCCGATGAAGGCGCTTTTCGGGCGGAGAGCGCCTTTCACGAGTGTGGCTATCCGGCCGTGTTCGCGCGTCAGCCAAAGGACAAACCGCGAAGTGTTTGAATAGGGCGCGGTGCGCAGGACAATGGCCTGATCCTTCTCGATCACGACGGTGGCGGGGTGGGAAGTTCGACAGGGCGAGGAGATTTCATGTCCGCCTCCTTTTCCTGCAGCAAATCCAGGAGGCGGGGGCGTGAAGCGGACAGGTCACCGCCCGGATAGATGGTGCCTCCGGAAAGGATAAGCGACATCGCCTCGGCGGTGGACATAGTCAGGCGACGTACCCGGCTCTCCGGCGCGTATACGAGGAAGCCAGACGTCGGATTCGGCGTGGTCGGCACAAACAAGGCGAGCAATGATTCTTTTTCGCCGGTCACTTCATGCCGGAAAGCCTCCGGCGTATGCGCTGTAATGAAGGCGATGGAATAGAGTCCAGGGCGCGGATACTCGACGATCACGACCTCTCGGAAGAGTGTGCGCCGCTGGGCGAATACGGCTTCCGCAACTCCCCGAACGAAAAGGTAAACGCGATTGACCACCGGAATGCCTTCAATCACGCGCTCGCCGAGACGGTACAACCGTCTCCCGAACAGACTGCGGACAAAGAATCCGAGAAGGGCGACTCCCAGCAGAATCAGCAAAAACGCCGTAAATTGAGCCAGGCGTTCAAGCGCCCACCCTCGCCAGGTGGAACTGACATCGAGCGGCCAGAGACGCAACAAGCGGGCGGCCGTCCATTCCGTGAATCGATTGGCGACCAGCAGGCGGAAGACATAAGCAAGAATGCCGATTGTGAACGCGACGGGCGCCAGCGCGATCAGCCCGATTATCACATTACGCCGTATCGCGGTCGCCCAGCGTTGCAATTTGTTTTTCATAAGCCGTATTTTAAAGGTCTTTCGATCGAATATAAAGTTCGGAGATACCGATCCAATGTGAATGGCGGCCTAAGGGCCTAGCGTGAAGGCATCCACCCCTATTCGCGGGTCTTCGGCGTTGGCCCCGCGGTCCCCGGCGTAAGGTTCAGCTTTTTGGATAATCAAGCGAGCGTGGCCGAGGGTTTCAAGTCGACGATCCATTTTTACTCTTCACCGCCCACAGGCGCTGTCATGGAGCGTTGAATGGAGCTTTTTTGTGATTGCACAATCTTCATACATTAAGGCATGTTATGCTGACCTTAAGCTTCTGGCGTTGTTTGCGCCGAAAGGAGTGGCATCATGAATTGTGTAACGTGCTTTGGGATCGGTTTATGGGCACTATTTCTCTGTTGCACACCTTTGGCAGGGGCAGCGACCTATTATGTGGATTACGAGGGGGGCAACGACACCGCCGATGGGCGATCCCCGCGAAGCGCATGGAAACACGCCCCCGGCGACCCGAACGCGACCGATCTGCCTAAGTCCGCCGTTCTCGCGGCCGGTGACACAGTCGTTTTCAAGGGCGGCGTGGCTTATTACGGCTCGATCCGGCTGACCGTGTCCGGTTCGCCCCAGAATCCCATAACCTTGGACGGGAATACGGCGGGAACCTTCGGCAAGGGGCGGGCCATCATTGACGGCGGCCGTGTGATTCGCGAATGGCGGCGTTGTGCATCGGCGTCGGAAGCCAAAGGAAATCCGCGTTGGAAAGACATATTCATCGCCGACATTGATCTTGACATCAGCACCAATTTCAATCATGGCGGTATCGTCCTGCACCGCCAGGCGCCGCGCGATCGTCAGGCGCCCTGGCAGCGCATTATCCTGTTCGACGGCGAACGTCGACTCCTGCCGATTGCACAGATTCCCAAACCTTCCGATTCTTTTTACCCCGACTTGCCAAAAGATTTTTTCCGCTCCCCGAATCGTCTCGATGCGCGTTCAGAGGAAAACATCACAGTGCTGACCGACGAGCAAAACCTCAAGGGCCGCGCGCCCGATTTCTTCGAGGGCGCATTCCTGGGCGTGCACGGCGGCAATAATCATGTTTATTTTGCTGTCGTTAAAAAATACGATCCGGCGACCGGTCAGATTCATTTTCCCTTTTTCAAGGAATCCACCTATCCGACGACGGCCTACGCCTATTTCAACTCCGTCCGATTCATTGAACAGCCGGGCGAATGGGCCGTAGAGCCGGCCGGGCCGGGACGCACGCGGTTTTATCTGCTGGCGGATCGGGTGGAAAGAGGGCAACCGGTCAATATCGGTTTTCCCGTGTTTGAAACCGGCATTCAATTGGCGTCGGGGGCGTCGCACTATCGGATCCAGGGCTTTCTGATCCAGCGTTTTTCCGGCGGCAACGGCGCCGTGGCCGTGGAGCGGAACAATCCGCGGTCGAAGGATATTGCGGTCTCAAACTGCGAAATTCGTTTTGTGAGCGGACACGCGGGCATCGGACCGCATTACACCGACCAGTTCACCGTCGAGAATTGCTATATTCACCATTGTCCGGGCTGGACGACCGGGATCTTTCTGAACCGGGTGAATGACTATGTGGTTCAGAATTGCCGACTCGACAAAAACTCCGGCAGCGGCATCCGCCACTACGAGTGCAAGCGCGGACGGATCGAGGGCAATGTCATTCTGAACCATTACGGAATGCACTCCAGCACGATCAACGTGTATGAAGGTTGCGCGGATGTGGTGATCGAAGGGAACTACATGCACAACACCCTGGCAATCAATCGCAACGCCGAGAACATCACGATTCGCAACAACGTCATTGACAGTCAGGGGCGCGCCGCCGTCAACTCGGCCATGTGGGTCACGGGGCGAGCGGGCGGTACGGCCATTCGAAATATTCAGTTTCTCAACAATACGTTCATCAACACGAATCTGGAGCAGAATTGGTCCACGTCCATCTTCGTGCAGACCGGGCGGGGCGCTAGTCCGCCGACGGGGCTGGTTGTGAAAAACAACATCCTCGACCGGCTCACGCCGCCTATGCCGGGCGTCATCGAGAATAATATTTTCATGCGGGAGCCGGATGCGCGCGTCCGCGGCACCGGCGGCACCGTGGTCAGTGATCCGAAAGTGTTGTTTCTCGATCCTGAAAAGGGGGACTACCGGCGACGGCCGGGCGGACCGATGATGGAGGCGGGCGCCAATGTCCCCCCTCCGCCCGTCGAATGGCGGACGCCCTAAGGTGGATTCAGGGATACAGATTCTTCCAGGAGCGTCCGGTCCCTTCAAAAACGACCTCAGCAGTCTCGTGCAGATCCAGTTCGACGTCCGCCCACCAGAAGCGCGGTTCGATGCGGGGGATCCGTCCGGATTCGGGGTCGCGCGCCTCGGCGATCAGGCAGACGAAGTAACGGCCGGGAGGCAAAGCGCTGAAAGCGAACGTCCCTCGAGGAGCGTCGCAGGCCACGGACTGGAACTGGCTCTCGCGTAGAAAGATTTCCACATTTTCCCGCGCGTTTCGCGCCGCTGTAGCTGTGGCGCGGGCGATATCGGCTCCGCTGCGGTTGACGACTGGTTCAAAAATGGTCCTCCCACTCGAATCCCGTATGACCGGCGCATCAAAACGCCGCCGCGCGGTGCGTTCATCCAGCTCCGCCTCAATCTGCCAAAACTCAACCCGCATACGGACCAATCGAGCAGCGGTTTCGTCCTCCATCTTCACCAACGACACCTGAACACGGGTTGCGCCGACGCCTTCCAGCGATACGCGTCCGATGATAGACGATGGCGCCCGCCGAACGCGCAATTCCACACCTGCAAGCCGCGCGACCGAACCGTCCGCCGCGGGAAACGGGCCCTGGGTCCAACCGTCGGCGCGACGCACCAGGAAAAACGAATCCCGGTTGTCCGTGCGCAGATCGAAAAGAGTGCGGCCCAATCGCACTGGCGTTCCATCCGCCATCTCAAAAGGCCCGTACCGTTCTCCCTCCTTGTCGCCGCGCTCCAAAAAAAGGGATGTCGCCTTTAACGAGACCGGATCGGAGACGGGAAGCACGTCTTCCAGCCGCAACTTATCCGGTAGAGCGGAGGGGGGCAAGGGGCGTCCGAATCTCATGCCCGCCTCGGCCTTCGCGGACGGCGAAAGAGCCGTCGCCCACGCCAGCGCCAGCAGGCGGAGGATCGCCAGAGTTCCATCCACATGGCGCAGCGGCCATTCTTGTGTTCGCATTCCCATAGCACGAGCGGTTCGAAACCCGATTCTGAAATTGATTTCTATCCAGTTTTCCGCCGGATATTTATTTTTCCAACGCCTCTCGGGTGATTTCCACCTTCGGATGAGCAACAGCAATATAATCGAGATTAACTCCACCGCCATTCACGTTTTCCAAGCGCAACCGGCGCGCCCCAGGCTCCAATTTCACTAGAAACGGCTGATCCACGAAATCTGGCCATCTCAATCGAATGAAACGCCAGTTGGCCCATCCGTTGGTCGAGGGGAAGGAGATGGCGTCTGCTCCCTCGAACGGAAACTCCCCGTCGATTCTGATTGCCCGTACGCCATCGCCAGCGTCGCCGCGCGCGTAGCGGAAGACGATCTGATAGTAACCGGCGTGCTGAACGTGAATTTCGTATTCGAGCCAGTGACCGGTTTTGTTCCACTCCATGAAAATTCGTCCGTGGGCGCCCGGGTTTTCCCCCTCTATAAGAATCACGGCCCCTTCCGGGGCTCGTGCCTTGCGGCTTCGCGCAACTAGCGATCCACGACAGGGCCATGTTTTTCGTGAGCGCGACGATCCTGTTCTCGCTCGCGTTCTCGTCGTTCCTGTTCGGCCTTTTCCCGCTCCGCGCGAATAGCAGCCATGTGGCGTTGCACGGCCTCGGCATCCGGAAGCGGATTGGGGACCCATGCCCAGTTTCCCCCTTCGTTCCGGACAAACATGCGCGGGTTTCCCGCTCTGGGCTGAGCGGGCGCGCGGTCGCGATACGCTTTCCACATGGCGTCCACGAACGGATCGAACGTCTTTCCCTCTTCCGCCGGTCTGCGATGAGGCGCCCGATGCTCCGCATAGGGGTCGTCCGCTCGCATCCAGCGATCGCAATAATCGAAGAAGGCGTCGTGGTTCCATACAGCGACGGCCCCGATCAAGCGGGCTGCCAGAGCCATGCCCACCCACCCCACGGCATTACAACACAGTCGATAGCTTTCCGAGGCCTTGTCCCAACGGTCCCATTTTTCCGGAGGTTTTTCTTCATATCGAGCGCGCGGTCCATGGTGTTCCACCATCCAGTAAAGTGCGGTTTGACCATGCCACCCGGTCCCGTAATAAGTCTGCGCATCCTCGTGGAACACGGCTCGCTCGGAAACCTCCCGAATGGCGGGGTCGTCCAGCATGAGGCTGGCGAAGATCATCGGCCACTTTCGCCCGCTGGTGTGCCCCCCGCCCCAGTTCCAGCTGACGCCCGCTTTCGCGAGAGCCGAGATGTCCAGCCCGTATTGCACGAGTCCGATGAGTAGCTTTTCCTTTCGTTCCGGCGGTACGTCGAGATGCAGCATCAGGCTGGCCAATGAGACCAAGCGGGCATGCTCACGCCCGTAGTTGGGCTGGTTTTCGCTCGGGTTCAACTGCTGCTGGATCCAGGAGGTCACGTGCTCAAGCCATGGGCGCTGGAAATAGCGCTCCATCTGCTCCCAATCAGATGGAAGCCGCAGACGGTAAAACGGAGGATAGGC
>CALLML010000129.1 GCA_938005705.1 uncultured bacterium | reverse complement strand
AGATCCTCTGGCGCATGGGGCAGGACCGTACCCCGTACGACCCAGAACTCCACCTGCGCAACCAACTCGCTCACGGCTCCTGGGTCATCCAACTCACGCCCTCCAACGCGAACCCCTTACCCACAGGCGCCTGATGATACTCGTCGTCTCATAATGGTCCTGACATGCTCGTTTCCGGCGTCGCGGTCTCAGCAAGCGGAGGCCCTACATTCTTCGGCCGCAGGGCGCGAGCTTGCTCGCGCCGCAGGGAACGAGCATGTAAAGACAATTTCGAGAGCATTAGTAACTCACCCAAAACGCTTGACTGGAACACAGACAACATTTGTCCCCATCGCCCGTCCCTTCGTCTGAGAAAGCCGTTTTTTTAAAGCTTGCTCCTACAGCGCAACTACAGCGCAACCGGATCGGTCATTGTCCTGCAAAGGCTGTACGGGGAGGCCGGTCGCGACTTTCCCTGAAGCCCGAAGGGCGAAAGTCATAAATGGTCTTCAGCTTGTCCACGATCCGATCAAAACAGTGGCATGAATTCTGGCATCCGTTCGATCCGTCGAAATAACGCGCATAAAAAAGAGCGACGAACGCCAAGGAGGTCTGGGTGAGGAACCCATGAGGAAGCGTCCGCCGCTCCACCTCTATCATACACTTTCCCAAGTGAATGTCAAATGACACATCCGCCCACTTCTGCTACGAATGAACTTATGAATGTGCTTGTCAGCGGATCCCATGGATTGATCGGCTCGGCGGTGGTGGAACGACTGCGACACGCAGGCCATACCGTGTATCAGCTGGTCCGCCAAGCGATATCCGCGCCCGACGAACGCCGATGGCGCCCCGGCGACCAGATCTCCGCGCTTGAAGGATGCGAAGCGGTGATCCACCTGGCCGGCGCTCGGATTGATCGGCGGTGGACAGCGACCGCACGGAAGGAAATCCGCGAGAGCCGAGTGAGCCTAACCGCCGCGCTGAGCGAAGCCTTGGCGACGCTGCCGCGTCCTCCGCGCGCATTGTTGTGCGCTTCGGGCGTCGGCTACTACGGTACGCGTCGTGAACCGGTGGATGAGGATTCTCCTGCGGGCGAAGGGATGATAGCCCATCTGGTAACCGAATGGGAAAATGCCGCCGCACCGGCCCGCAAGGCCGGCGTGCGCGTAGTTCATCTGAGATTTGGGCTCGTACTGACTCCGCGTGGCGGCGCGCTCGCCCGGATGCTGCCGGCCTTCCGGTGGGGGCTCGGCGGTCCGTTCGGTGACGGATCGCAGATGATGAGCTGGATTCATGTCGAGGACACGGTAGAGGCGATCGTTCATTTGCTTGAGCATGAAAACGCTGCCGGTCCCTTTAATCTGACGGCACCGGCTCCAGTCAGCAACCGTTGCTTTGCGCACGCGCTCGGTCGGGCCCTGCGGCGACCCGCAATCTTGCGCACGCCTGCATGGATTCTTCGATTGGCCTTCGGCAAGATGGCGGATGAATTATTGCTGGGGGGCGTGGCCGCGCTTCCGAGGCGCCTTCTCCAACGCGGCTTCCCCTTTCGCCATGCCGATATCGAATCTGCCCTGAGGAGTCTTCTTTGTTGAGCGCGTTGTCTAAGTCGGTTTCATTTTCACCCATGGGTCTCAAGGGAACGCGCCCGCGCAACCGGCGACGAGAAGCGCCTCGCTGCGCCGTCTGTGGGCTGCATCTGCCGCTATGCGTGTGCGCGTCGCTCCCTCGTTTCGCGCTGCCCTGGCGCCTGATCGTCGTGCAGCACGGGGTCGAGGTGGACCGGCCGACCAACACCGGACGCCTCGCGTTGCACTTGTTGACGAACAGCGCTCGGGTGCTTTACGGGCGACGCGGGGTTCCGTTCGATCCATCGCCGCTCGAAGACCCGCAATTTCATTATGTGCTGCTGTTTCCGCGCGAAAAGGCGCCCGCGCTCACGGCGGCGGATTTGCTGCCGCGAGGGGGACGGACGGCTGCGCTCGTGGTCGCGGACGGCACGTGGGCACAGGCCTCGCACATGACGCGCCGCATCGTCCCGCTTCGCCACATGCGTTGCGCACGGCTTCCTGTGGGTCCTCCCGGCCTCTGGCGCATTCGACGGCCCCGTCATCCTGAACAATTGTGCACACTGGAAGCGGTGATTCGGGCGGTGGAAGTCTCTGGGCACCGCCGCGAAGCGGCGGCGCTGTTCGATGCGCTGGCCCTCATTCATGAGCGTATGCAGGCCATGCGAAGCGGCGCGACAGCGGCGATTCTCCGTCACGGACCCAACTTGTCCGTCGAGGAGGGGAAAAGCTAATTTGGCGATCATGCGTATACGATGGGTGCGTAAGAAAGAAGTGTGGCGCCCGACTGCTGCCGGTTATGTGCTCGCGCTTCTGATTACGTTGTTTTTGTTACGAGTCGGCGCCCCCCAGGTTTTTCGCTTTCTGGCGGGGGGACGTCCCTTGTCCGAGGCCGACGTTGTCGTCGTCGAGGGCTGGCTTTCGGATGAAGATCTCGAAGCCGCCCTGGGCTCACCGGCGCTTGCGGGTGCGACACCCATCGTGACGACGGGAGGACCGATCGAGAGCGGGCGCATGTTGACGCCGTACGAGGACTATGCCAACTTCACTCGGGATCGTTTGATGGCGATGGGAATCGCCGGCGATCGAGTCACATCCGTGCCGGCGGCGCGCACGAGACGCGATCGCACCTATGCGTCAGCCCGGGCGTTGCGGCAATATCTGGAGCAGAAAGGCATCGCCACTGGTCGGCTGAATCTTGTCACGCGCGGGGTTCACGCGCGACGTAGCGCTCTGCTCTACCGTGAAGCGTTGGGTCCGTCGTTTCAGCTGGGGGTTTGGGTCTTGCCGGACGAATTTGACGCGGGTGATTGGTGGCATTCGAGTCAGGGTTTCCGCGCCGTGATGTACGAAATGTTCGCATGGTGCTATGCGCGCATATTTCTCATATTCCGCTCTGGAGGCGAGCCTTGAGCACGGTCCAACGGCCTGGCGCATTCGAAGCGCGCGTATGCGTGGTTTGCGGCCATCGCTATGATCCGGCGACGGGCGACCCTCTCGGCGGCGTGCTGCCGGGAACATCTTTCGAACGATTGCCGGTGGACTGGCGATGCCCAAAATGCGGGGCGGGCCTCAGTCAATTCGGCTCGCCCGATTCCGGAACGTGCCATTCGGTGGCTGGATCGAGAAAGAGGCTTTCTGCCTCCAGCGGGCCCCAGGAACCGGCTTCATAGAAATAGAGCGGCGAATCTTCACGCCCGTCCCATGCCTGGAGGATGGGATCAATGATTTGCCAGGCCGCCTCCACCTCATCCGAGCGGGTGAACAAAGTGGGATCGCCGCGAATCGCGTCCATCAATAGACGCTCATAGGCTTCTGGAACGGCCCGTTCCCATGTACCCGCGTAGGAGAAATTCATCTTCACGTCCTCGACTTGATAGCGCAGGTCGGGCCGCTTGGCCGAGAAACGCAGCGAGATACCCTCGCGCGGCTGGATACGGAAAATCAACCGATTCGGCCGCGCGCGTACCAGATCGCACACATCGCCCACGCACTCGACTGTCTCAAAGAGTTGTAGCGGAGGCATCTTGAATTGCACGACGATTTCCGTTGCGCGAGCGGCCAGCCGCTTGCCCGTCCGCAGATAGAAAGGCACGCCCGCCCAGCGCCAGTTTTCGACGTTCAGCCGCAATGCCGCGTAGGTGGGGGTGCGAGAATCCGGCGCGACCCGTTCTTCTTCTCGATAGGCCCGCGCGGGATTGCCGTCCACGATGCCCCGCGTGTACTGTCCGGCGATCGCCATCGCATTCACACATCCGACGCGCGGCGAAGGCACGGAACGCAACACCTTGACTTTTTCGTTGCGGATTGCATCGGCCTCCATCCGCGCAGGCGGCTCCATGGCCACCAGGCACATCAACTGCAGCAGATGGTTCTGAACCATGTCTCGCAGCGCACCGGAGGCATCGTAGTATCCGCCTCGGCCGCTCTCCACGCCGATCGTTTCCGCTGCCGTGATCTGCACATGGTCCACATACTGATGGTTGAACACCGGCTCGAAAAGGATGTTGGCGAATCGGAACGACAGAATGTTTTGTGCCGTTTCCTTTCCGAGATAATGGTCAATTCGATAGACCTGGGATTCATCCAGATGGGCAAGACACCGCCAGTTCAACTCCTGCGCACTGGCGAGATCGCGGCCAAACGGCTTCTCTATAACTACCCGCGTCCAGGCGGATTCACGCGGACGTCGCACCAGGCCGGAGGCGCGAAGGCGCTCGATGATCGGCGCAAAAAGTTCGGGTTTGACGGAGAGGTAAAACAGACGATTCGGGGAAAATCGTTCGGCTTTTAAACGGGTGCGATAGGCATCAAACGCGGCCGGATCGGCCTCGATGTCTCCTTGATGGTAAAAGACACGGGAAAGGAAGCGATCCAGCGCATCCTCCGGGGTCGGCGGGCGGACGTGGGGGAATAAAGCCTCCCGCAACCACACCCGATACGAATTGTCGGTGTAGTCTCTGCGGGCGAAGCCCACGATGGCAAATCCCTCGGGCAGCAAGCCGCGGGAAAAAAGCGCCCAAAGAGCCGGGGCCAGTTTGCGGCGGGTCAAGTCACCCGTCGCCCCGAAAATAGTCAGGGTGAACGGCTCATCAACGGCGGGCGTCAGCGTCAAAGCGGAGGCGGTCTCCAGCATCCTTTGCTCCTTCCGACTTTAATGCGGCCGCCTTTGTGAGTTCTTCGTCCAGAGAACGTCCGTGATACCGCAGAAATGCGGCGGCGTCGTCATGCCCGATAAAACGCACAATGATGCGCGGATCGGTTTCGAGAAGGTCCACCCAGATAAGGCCGTCCAGTACATCGCTAAATTTCGGATCCACATTGAATCCCAGGAGTTTGCCGCCGAGCTTCAAATACTGTTTCAGCAGCACCGGTACCCCCTTTCGGTCTTTCTCGATTTCGGCGATCAGGGCGGACATCTCCTCCGGGTCGCGAATCTCGCGCCGGAAGATTTCGGGGTTCCAGCGATGGGCGCTGGGGCGGCGAGGATGATGGCGGGGGCGGACGTACCTCGCCCATTCGGTACTGAAGTTGTTCGCGCGGAGAAACACCTCCATCATTTGCCGGGACATCGTGTTGTATTGGTTGTTGATGCTGACCGGACCGAACAGATGCCGATAGCGCGGTTCGCGCACGATAATCCGGCCAATGCCTTTCCATAGCAGCAACAGCGAGGCGTAATTCCGCTGATATTCGGCGCGAATGAAGGACCGCCCCAGTTCAAGCGCCGGTCCCATTTGTTCCAGGAGTTTTTTGCGGTATCGGAAAAGGGTACTCGTGTAGAGGCCCCGTTTGCCGTAAACGGGCAAAATTTCGTCCGTCTTGCCGATCCGATAGGCGCCCACGAGCTCGTTTTTTTTGCGACTCCAAAGGATCAGGTGTTCATAATAGCGGTCAAAGCGGTCCAGATCGATCTCCCGTCCGGTGCCCTCACCGGCGGCGCGAAACGTGATCTCGCGGAGGCGACCGATTTCATGGAGGAGTCTCGGAATCTGGCCGGCGCGAGCGACATAGACTGAAAAATCGTCGGTCTCCAATAGCAGAGATTCCGGCGGCAACAGATAAATGTCCTGAGCAATGGTTTCTGGAAACAGCGGCGGAGCGATCGGCACGTTGCGCGGTGACTTTGGAAGACCGAGACGCCAGGGGGGCCTGGACTGTTCGGCCTGCGCACGTCCCTTGAGAATATAGGTGCGTAGCTGCAGATAATCCATCATCTCCTCGTCGCCGCTGATCGCATTGAGCCGCTCAAACGGCACCGGGCTCCCCACTCGAAAACGCAGCCGCATCCCGCGCTTGTTCCACATCTCCCGCGGCAGGAGCGCCGTGCGCAGGCGCGGATGGACGAATCCCAACATCTGGAACAAGGCGCTATTTCGGCCTTCGACGAACACCGGAACCGCCATCGCCCCACTGCGGCGGATCAGGCGGGCAATCGTCGGATTCCACCGAGGATCCACCACCTCTCGGCGGCGCAGGTCTAGGTGAGATACTTCACCCGAAGGGAAGACGAGCAACAGGTGCCCCTCTTTCAACCACCGTATGGCCTCGATCATCGCGCTGATATTGGCTCGGCTGGCTTGCTTTCCACCGAACGGATTGACGAAGATGCTGAACTCATGCATTTCCGGCATTCGTCGCAGCAGGTAATTCGCCAACAGTTTCACGTCCGGCCTAACCTGCCGCAAGACGTGAAGCAAGACGAGTCCTTCGATCCCACCAAAGGGGTGGTTGGCAACTACGACCACACCGCCTGTCTTGGGCACCCGACTCATGTCTTGGGGCGAAGCTTCCCAGTCCACCCCCATCACTCGCATGGATGCCGAAAGAAAATCTTCCTCCACACGACGCTGACTCGCCGCTTCGTATAGGCGGCTCAACTGTTCGAGAAAAAAAAGCCGCTCGACCGACCGACGCATCAGCTTGAATAACTGACGTCGGATTGGGTCTCGGAATGAAGCCTGGAGGGCGAAAACGTTATCTTTCCCCTGTGGCATGGCAATTTGGACCTTTTAGAAGAGTATAGAAAAAAAACAGGCTGATGTCGCGCCCATTCTTTTTCACAGAGGGCGGTAAAAGCGCCTTAAACTCTCATTTTTTTGTGCCCAATCTTTGGCGCCAGGCCCTTCAGGTGGCTTCTTCGCCTCGCGCTATGACCACTTTGCCGGTGCGGACCAGCTCGACGATCCGATAGCGAGCCAGCATCCGGACCAGTGCGTCTATTTTATCGGAATTCCCCGTCGCCATCACCACCATCGAACGAGCGGTCAAGTCTACGGTCTTGGCGCCAAAGTGATCGGCGATTTGAAGCGCCGCAGTGCGATCCTCCTCGCCCGCGGCCACTTTGATCAGCGCGAGTTCCTTGACGACCGCGTCTTCGCCGGTGTGGTCCACACACCGGATGACGTCCACGAGCTTATTAAGCTGGCGCATAACCTGATCCAGCCCCTCTGCGCTGCCCTTGGCGGTGATGGTCATACGCGAGAATCGTCCGTCCACCGATGGGGAGACCACCAGAGAATCTATATTGTAACCTCGCCGGGCAAAGACCTGCGCAATGCGTGCCAGCACACCGGGCTTGTTCGCCACATAAACACTCAGGTTGTGGGAATCGCCGCTCGAAAGCAATGATGCATGGGTCTCCATAATTGTGACTCCTGGAAAGTCTATGTTCCCGTTTTCCGTCTTCCGTTTTTCAAGTCGATCCCGTCGGTTTTTCCATGCGATGACGCGGCTTTTCGATAATCATATCCTCGAGCGCCCGGCCCGCGGGGATCATCGGAAACACGTTGTCGGTCGTCTCGACCTCGGCGTTGACCAGACAGGGGCCGTCGTTGTAGTCGAGCATCCGCTTGAGGACCCTGCGCGTATCCCCTGCCCGCCGCAAATTGAAGGCGCGCACATTCTCGTACGATTCAGCCAGCCGGACAAAATCGGGATTGCCTTCAAGACGCACCCCGGAATGACGGTCGTCGTAGAACAGCTCCTGCCACTGACGGACCATGCCCAGATAATGGTTGTTCATCAGGAGAATCTTGATCGGCAGTTTGTGAACCGCCGCCGTCGCAAGCTCATACTGAGTCATCTGAAACCCGCCATCGCCGACGATGGCCGCCACTAAATCACGCGGGCGGCCGAATTGGGCGCCGATCGCGGCGGGCAAGCCGAAACCCATCGTGCCGGCGCCGCCAGAGGAGATAAAATTGTTAGGCTGATCGGTCAGATAAAACTGAGCCGCCCACATTTGATGCTGGCCGACATCCGTCACCACCACTGCTCGGCCCGATGTCATGCGGTAGAACTCGCGGATGACGTGCTGCATCTTGAGCCGCCCTCTTTTTTTATAGTGGAGCGGATATCGGCGTTTGTAGTCGTTCAGATGACGGAGCCACTCGTCCGTATCCAGCCGTCCAACGTGTTTGATCAACTCCCGCACCACCGCCCGGGCGTCTCCGACACAATGGTAGTGGCACGAGATCATCTTGCCGATTTCCGCCGGGTCAATGTCAATGTGGATGCGAACAGCGTCCTTGCAGAAGCGATGCACCTGACCGATGATGCGGTCGTCGAATCGCGAGCCAATGTTGAGAAGCAAATCGCATTCCACCACGGCCTTGTTCGCGTAGGCGGTACCGTGCATTCCCATCCAACCGAGGGACAGCGAGTGGGTTTCGGGGAATGCGCCCTTTCCCAGCAGAGTCGTTGTAACCGGGGCGTTCAACTTCTCCGCCAATTGGCGGATTTCCTCGGCGGCACCGGAAATCAAAGCCCCATGCCCCACCAGGAGAACCGGGCGTTTCGACTTGTTCAGCTTCTCCGCGATTTGCAAAACGGCCTCCTTATCCACCGATTGGTCCACGGGATGATAACCTGGAAGGTCCATCTCCGGATGCAAGTCAGCCGTGCAAGGCCCCGCCGTCACATCCTTCGGCAGATCGATCAATACAGGGCCCGGACGTCCCGTGTTGGTAATGAAAAATGCCTCCCTAATCACCCGAGGAATATCATTGGTCTCCTTCACCAAGTAGCTGTGCTTCACGATAGGCATCGTGATGCCAAAAATATCCGCCTCTTGAAATGCGTCCTTGCCGAGCATCGGCCTAATCGCCTGGCCCGTCAGCACGATCATCGGAACCGAATCCATGTGCGCCGTCAGAATTCCTGTGATCGTGTTTGTTGCACCTGGCCCACTTGTCACAAGGACAACCCCTGGCTTCCCGGTCGCCCTGGCATACCCATCCGCCATATGTGCGGCGCCCTGCTCATGTCGGACGAGAATCAGCCGTATCTTCGTATTTGTGGTCACAAGAGCGTCAAAAATTGGTATCGCCGCACCACCGGAGTACCCGAATATATATTCCACCCCCTCATTTTCGAGGCAGCGAATTAAAGCTTGTGCACCATCTCTGTTAATATCCATCATCATGCTCCATCATATTATCCATTTCTGATTGTGAACATATAATTTGTATGAATTATCCGATCCTGCAAATAAAAAACATCTTTTGAGAGTAATAAATTGCATGTTTTCTATGGCATGTCAATCTAACAATGAAATCAATGGTCTTAAATTACACCGTCATGGAAAATATAATCTTGAAAATGCCGTAATAAGAAAGGTAAAATGACAGCGTCTGCGGATGACTAAGGATAGATGAAGAGAACCTGATCTCTTCTTCCTGTTGTAGAGGGAAGAACGGCGGTGTAAAAAAATAGGCTCGCCCTGAGCTATCAATCAGCGGAGGGCGAAGTCAGGGCAGCGTGATTTCCGTCCCATCCGGCTTGATGATAACGGGGCTTTCCCCTATCGGATTGATACGTAGGGTGTGGCCGGGCGGAAGGTTTACGGAGCCTGGGCGCAGGTAAGGGGCAATATCCTCCTCTGTCACTTGTGCGCCGTCATCCTTGTTGTTTTCCATGGCCCACTGCTCTTTCGCGGCGTCAATGATGCGAAGCGTATTGATCAAAACCTTCTCATGGGCTGTTGCACGCACCTGAAGAAAGCTGGGCAGTGCTATGCCGGCCATCATGCCGATTGGCATGGCCGCCATGGCCATGACGAGTTCCTTGCCGCCGGTCGGACCGACTGTCTGGGACTGAAAACCGTTGGGCTTCATGATGCGGACGGAGAGGGCCGACCCCATTGGAAACCATCCCATGATTTTGCCCATGATCTCCGCCCCCACACCGTCGTCATTTTGCTCGCGCAATTGTGCCACCTGTATGTCAACAACCGTCCGATTGAACCGCTCATCCACATAGGAAACGCCGTTGTTCTGGCGAGGCACGCGCGCCATGAGACTGGCGAAGGCGGGATCGCTCTTGATCCCGTCCCCTCTTTTCATGGCCGAGATAGCGGCGACGATGACCTTCGGGTGCGATGCGAGCAAGAAGAATCCGTCTGTTTCCGCTACGGCGAACTGAAGCGGGACAGGCGAATCAGGCATGGCTGGCCCCAGATAGACATGGACTCCCTCGACCGTCGTCTCCTTCGCGGGTACAGTTCCTTTCCGGACCTGATCGAGAAATGCCGACATCAACGTCCCGTCTTTGACGCCCAGAGTGACCAGCGCAGATGGCGAGGGAATTTCAAGGCTGTTTTTACCCAGGGGAATCCGGACGTTCTCATCTCTGGATAACTGAATGGCAAACGCAACCTCGCCGGAGAGCGATGCGATCAACGCGTCCACCTCCACGTTCTGTGCGCGCTTCAACTCATCCAGGCCCGCGCGCATGCTCTTATACGCATCGGTACCGGCGATGCCAAGAACCGTCTGCTGAACGAAGGCCCAGAAGTCTCCAGGGCGAATATCGAACGAGAGTAAAAATGCGGTGTCGCGAGGAATCATGCCAAGGACCGATAATTCCCGGGGCTCGCCGCCCAGCATGCGCCAGCACCGAGGCGCGGGCGCATTGGGGCGACGGGCCACGAAACTTTTCACCAGATAGTTTCCATCTCCAAGGGGCTTGGAGCTAAGCCCGTAACCGGCAAATTCATGAAAACCTTCTGCCGACAGGAAATCATTAATACGACGGACAACATCCTGGGCCGTTTTGGCTTCGGGCTCATGCCGAGTGATAATATTCACGATCTCGTCAATTTTGGCCATCAGGTTGGCGAAGACGTTCTCGGCCTCGAAATAGACGAAGAGATCGCCGCCTGTGTCGAGCTCCGCGGCCGTTGCATGGAATAACTCCGCCGCGCGTTCAGGCGTCGGCGGGGCCGAGAGGACCGTTATTGGCGCCAGAAGCGCCACTGCAAGAAGCATACGCAACACAAAGACTGTCATGAACGAATGGCTTATCGTTTTCATCTGTAAACCCCTGCTTTTTTCCGATACCTGCCACGGAATTACTCGCGTGCTCCTTCTTACGCCTAGTCGTCCGTCTGAAAGCTCAACACCACAACAAGTATACGATATATCCTGATTCATTTGACTCCAATGACAATCTCACTGGCCAAGCAAATCCTGTTTGCGTCGCAAAGGCGGCGGTGATCTCCATCGAATAGTAATTTTCCTCTTTTCGCGCGGACGGACCCCGATCAAAACAATCCCCTCACCCCTCGACACCGGAAATATTTCAACATCTCCAGACGTTTCCAACCCCTCGCACCAATTGTAAGGGAGGACGATGTCTTCCGCGGCCGTTTCCAGTTCCACCTCGATCCGGTTAAAATCGGCCCGCACAAGACCACGCGCCCCGTAAATCGGCGAGGGATCACGCCGAAGGCGATAACCGGCAATATCGTTCCACGCAAAGGCCTCCTCGAAAAAATCTGAATTCGAGCGGAAATAGTCTTTCCATGAATCGTGGTAAGTGACTGCCAGGCCGATGTTGTAGATTTCGCAAAAGGCGCGAAACCCTTCGAGGCTTTCGCGCCAGGGCCGCGGCGGATACTCGTATTCCACCATATCGATCGGGAAATGGTAATAATCGCAGGCCATCATTTCACGCCCCGTCAAGATAGGCAGATAAGCCACATGCCCCCGTCCGTAGGCGTGTACGGTGCGACCCGCAAAAAGCACGCGGGTATCGGGCGGCGTATGGGCGCGGATGGCATCGGCAAGGCCACCGGGCGTGTCGTGAAAGACGGAATACGGGGTCAATCCGTGTCCAGCGTAAATTTTGGCAACGTTCCATGCGCCAAGCACCAACAGTGCCAAGAGGGCCGCCCGAGCGATGGCCAGGCGGGAATCCATCGCGCGCCATATCCTTCCCAAAAGCAAGGCGGCCGGCGGCACCGTTGCCAGGAAAAGGGGAATCGCCGTGCGGCCAAGTTGCAAACGCGGAAGCAAGGAGGGACCCCATCCCGTCAGAAACGCCAACACCACGAGCGTCGGGCCAAACCAACGCCGTATTCGTCCCGGCGATGCGGTGAAAGTGCCGACCAGCCCGAATAGGATCAATAGCGGATTCGCTTCCAACACGTGATATTTCAAGTGCGTTACGCCCTCAACGAAGATATGTCGGAAACCAGACGCGGCGGGGGTCGCGCAGGCGGCGCCATCCATTACATAATCCACCGTGCCCCCACCGTGTCCGAGCAACACCCTCAAAATTGGCGCCCATATAAGCGCCACAGTCACCCCACAAGCGCCCAGGAAACCCCATAGTCGCCACGACCAACGTCGGAAGCTTAGGACCAGCGCAAGTACCATACCCACGCCGAACAGAAGGCCGGGAGGCCAGCCAAGCATCAACAGGCAAACCACCACCAGTGCCAAGCCGCCCTTCCAACTGAGCCGCCGAAGATGCACCGCGCGGTAAGACAACGCCGCAACGGCAGGAAGCATCGTCGCCGAAAGGGTGGCCCCAATTGTCCCAAAATGCAGCATCCAGAGGAAGAAGTGCTGACTGACGCCGAGTGCCAATATACCGGCGATTGCCGCCGTCGACCGATCGCCGCCCATCGCGCGGATGGAGGCGGCGATGATCCATGGGACGGCCAGAATAAAAATCCATCCCACCGCGGCCGTATAAACCTGATGAACGGGCGCCACGAACCATAGTGGCGCGGCCAGCAGAAATGGACCCAGTATGCCGGAGGTGACTCCCACCGCATGCGGTCCGCCGCCGTTCCACCAGGGATTGTAACTTTGGAGACGTGGAAAAATGCGCGTATATTCGTGAATACGAAAGATAAACGACGGATGGTCATCCCTCCACAGCGTCGCGCCGCCATCCGTACCTCGCCAGAGCGAGATAAAACACGCGACCTGGGCGGCGAACAATAGCGCCCAAAGCGTAAATGCGCTCCGACGTCCCGGCCGCGCACATAACGGCAACAGCAGAACGCTCAACAGGAGGAAACGCCCCAGCCCCGTGCGGGTAAATGTCGCCGATTCCGGGGCCCATCCCAAGAAGAAAAACCATTTGTGTCGCGTGGCGCTCGAAAAAAGAAGCAAAACCGTCGCTCCGCTCAGTACAATCAGTGGCCACAACCGGGGCGCCAAACGGGAAAACCTTTCGTCATCAGACCCTTGTCTCTTCCGCAACAGGGCCGCGGGAATGGCGATAAAAAGCAGTAACGGCAGCCAGGCGGCGATGAACAATTGCCCTTTGGTATGCAGCGCGGGCAACAGGGCCAGGCCGAGCAAAGCGGAGGCAAAGGCGCGACCCATCCACCGCGGCGCCGCAGCACTATGGCAATGCTCCGTTGGCGTCTGCGGGGCGCTCACGGGTGGCAGCGTTTGGTCCATAGCAAAATCATACCTTTTCAGTCTGTCGGCGGCAGTAAAAACATACTGATGTTCTAGAAATGGTCTTTACATATGCGTTCCCGCTGCGCAAGCCGGCTCGCGCCGTGTCGAACAACGCAGGGCCTCAGCTTGCTGAGGCCGCGACACTGTAAACGAGCATGTCTGTACAATAATGAGACGACGTCTATGCCGGCTGCACTGTGGAATTTTTAGGAGAATGAGGCAATGCCTCTGAGTCCGATCATACGATACGAAAGATTCTTTAACATCCGCCCGACGAACGTCCAGACCCAACCGAAACAACGACCCTTGGAACGGCCCTGCGACTCGCCCAACTCCCATCTGGACAGATCCCTCCCGTAATCCCCGTATTTCCTTCACGCAGTGGCGCGGCAGGCCGAGGCCGAAAGGATGTGAATTGCCGCCGGCATGTTCGGTGCCCCTCCCGAGCTCGTATTTCACGTATTCCCACCGCACGATCGACGCTCAAAAACACTTGCTGCCGATGGGAGGTGCACCCCAAAAGTTGAACCACCCAGATCACTTGATGAAGGGGCCGTATCGGGATAGAAGCAGGAGAGAGACCGAGGGAGGTACCTCCCTCGGCGCGGACCTGTGGAGGACCGACAATGGCAAAGCGGAAATACTC
>CALLML010000128.1 GCA_938005705.1 uncultured bacterium | reverse complement strand
CGGAAGCAAGGACTTCGGGATCGAACGGGACGAGACGATCGGCGAGTGCGGAAGGTGGAAACGCAGATCATGGCTCACATCCGCCGCCGCGGGGCGGCGGGGAGGGGAAACTATGTCTATTGACAGCTATCCTTTGATGGGTGATGGGCGACCCCAAATTCCGACCAAATTCTGCGGCGATTCCCGTTCCGCTGGTTCATCGTCGGCGGCCCCGTCTCGGCCCCGGCGGAGCGCCCCGGCGCGCGATAGGCGTTCGATTCCCCTGCCGGATGCCGTCGTGACTCCGCGGGGCGCCTTCGGTTATACCTTCCCGGCGGTCGCGGAGAATCGCGGGCCGCGTCGAGGCCGTTCCACGCCATGAGCGATCCGAAGCCGAAACAGCTCGAGATGATCTGGCCCGAAGACCGGCCGGCGCCGGCGGCGCCGCCGCTGCCGCCGGAATTCGAGTTGCGCTTGTTGCGCGACGGCGAGGAAGAAGCGCACGCAGAGCTGATGCGCAGCGCAGGATTCGATTGGACGGCAGACCGGTTGGCGGAGTGGCGACAACGCCAGTTGCCGGACGGACACTTTGTGATTCAGCATCGCCCCGATGGGCGGCTGGCCGCCACGGCGGCGGCCTACCACCGTCCGACCGAACGCCATCCCTACGGCGCTGAAATCGGATGGGTGGCCGTCGCGCCGGAGTTCCGCGGCCGCCGGTTGGGCGAGGCGGTGTGCGCCGCGGCCGTGGCGCGCTGCCGCGCCGCCGGCTACCGGCGCATCTATCTGAAAACCGACGATTTCCGCCTCAGTGCGCTGCGCCTCTACCTGCGGATGGGCTTCCAGCCCCTCGAAACGGACGCGGACATGGCCGCCCGCTGGCGCGCGATCCGGGAGGCCGGGCGATAGGGCTCGCGGGGAATGGTGCGGGGGGACGCGATCCCCGCCGGCATCATCGCTCGCGGGCGCCCTGCGCCTCCACCCACGCCGCCGCCTCCGGCATCTTCAGCGTGTGGCCGCCGGCGAAGATGTTCAGCGTCGCGCGCGCCGCGCCCGCGGCCTTCAACCGCTCGAACGCGTCCTGGCCGTGGTGGACGTCCACCAGGTCGTCCTGTTCGCCGTGATTGATCTGAATCCGCACATCCTTCGCTTTCTCGATGAAATGGATCGGCGATCGTTCCGCGTACTCCCGATCCACCGCCGCGCCGGCGCCCGGCGGTCCGCCGCACACCCGCTCGAGATTCCGGAGGATGCCCGCGGAGAAACCTTCCTTCTTCACGCGGCTGTTTTCCGGCCGGTGTTCGCGGTGCCAGGCGACGAGGTCGGAGATCGGGCACCATACCGAAACGGCCGCCCAGATCTCGGGATGCCGGGCGGCTAGGACCAGCGCCATGTGCCCGCCGCCGGAGGCGCCGATCAGATAAATGCGCGAGCGGTCGAGGTTGTAATTCGCCCCGACGTGCTCGATCGCGTCCACGACGTCCTGCACCGCGAACGGCGAGGCGCACGCCTTCGGCTGGTTGTTGCCGTTGCGATAGTCGGGCATCAGCGCGATCCAGCCCCGCCGCTCCGCTTCCGGGATTGCGAGCGCGCCCTTCTCGCGGTAGTTGCCGCCCCAGCTATGGAGCGTCACCAGCAATGGGGCGGGCTTCGCCGGGTCGTAGTTCGACGGGATGTAGAGGATGCATTTCTGCACTTCGCCATCGAGCGTGGACTTCACCTCGATCTCCCGTCCCTCCGGGGGCGGGTTCTGCTGCGCCATCGCCGCGGCGCCGCACCACAGGATTACGGCGGCCGCCGGAAACCATTGCATGGAACGGATCATTGCTCCCTTCTCCCTTTTCGCGTTTCGGGTTCCAAGCCTTGGAAAGAATACCGCCGACCGTTTCCAAGGGTTGGAATCCGAGCCCAATCTACCCTCGGCCGCGGTCCGTGGAAAGCCCGGCGCAGGGGGCCGTTCGGGGGTAACTGGATCGTCCACTCGCTGCGCGCGGGTTTGACCTGCCCGCCGGCGGTCCGTAAGGTGGACGGCGGATCGTTCAATCATGACGATGGAAGCCCCCAACGGCCGTTCGGCCCGACGCCACGGCGTCGAGGCGCGCGTCACCGGGCGGCTGAAGTTTGCCGCGGACCTGGCCTTTCCCGGCTTGTTGCATGCCCGGCTGGTGACGCTGCCCTGCGCCCACGCCCGGATTCGCGCGGTGGATGCCGCCGCGCTCGTGCGGACCGACTATGAAGAACTGCCGGGCGTGTACACGATCGAAGACGCGCTCGCGCCGGGCGCGCCGCTGGTGCAGGACCCCGCGATCCGCGGCGGCGACCCGTTCCGAGACTCGAACGTTTACGGCGAATGGCGCTTCCGTTGGGGCGACGCGGCCAACGCGACCGCGCCGCTGGTGATCGAAGGCGTCTACCGCTTTCCGATGCAGGCGCACTTCGCGATCGAGCCGCACGTGTTCATCGCCGCGCCGGGCGACGCGGGCGGCATATCGGTCTGGAGCACGGTCCAGCATCCGTATCCGCTCCAGCGCTGCCTGCAGGAGGCGCTGGGCCTTCCGCTCTCGAAGATCCGCGTGGTCGGCACCGCGCCGAGCCTCCTGGCGCAATGCCGGAAGCGATCTTTCCAAGGATACTGCTCGGCCAGCTCGATGACGATGCGACGGGCCGTCTCCCTGACCCGCACCGCCACGTGGAGCAGCCAGCTGCGCAGCGTGGCC
>CALLML010000127.1 GCA_938005705.1 uncultured bacterium | reverse complement strand
GAGAAATCAGCGAGCAGACGGGCTTCGGTCAGCCAGGCATTCAGCAGCGCATCGAGCACGACGCTGTTGCAGTCGGCCTGCTCGACGCGGATGGATTTGAAGTAGGTCTGGTGGTCCAGGCGACCGGAGGCGTAGTTGTAGCCCGAGGAGTTCCCCGCCGCGACGTTGAAGGGCATGTTCAGGCATCTGGCGATCTCGTTGAGCAGCTCGCGCTTGAACTCGCCATAGGTCGTGCCCGGTTGCTCGGCCTTGATCTGCCCGAGCTTCCAGCCGTCCGGCAGGACCGTGGCCATGCGCTTCTCGAGTTCGACGATGTCCATCGGTTCGACGGCCGCCGCCTCGCCGTTGGCGGGCGCGTCGGTGAACAAGACCGCCGCGAAGTCGGCGGCGGTCTCGGCCGCGCCCAGCACGGCCAGCGTATAGCGGCGCAACTGGGCGAATAGCGGGAGTGCGGGCGTGATCTCGGGGATGCCGCGATGCTGGCCCGGCCGGTCCTGCCGGAAAACGTGGATCATGGCCGGGGCCGGAACGGTTGTGAAATCGTCGAAGACCATCCGGTACGCGCTGCCGGGATGGTTCTTCATCACGCGGTACGCGATGGGGTTGCCGAAGCCGTCCAGCACGATGCCGTCCACCTTGCACCGATCCAGCAGACGAGCCTCCGGGCTGGACACCTGGTCGGCCTCGATGAGTTGAAGGTCCAACTTCACCGGATGGTCGAGGACGGGGTTGTTGACCAGAATAGCGAACGCTTCGCCGTCCTGCGTCCGGACCCCACGTGCCGCCTCCAACGCCACCTTCGCCTTGAACTCGTCGCTATGCGTGTGCCTTCTCGTCGTCATCGTCCCACTCCCTCGTTCTTCAGACCCTGACTTCGCCGTCGATTATAGCTTAGCCACCTGTCCAAAAAACGGGGGGAACTTCACGTTACTCGTGTTACATCGGTGTCCGTTTATGGCGCGTATGGCCGTGCCGCCCTCACGCGCCGAGCCTAGAAAATTGGATTTCTTACGTACGTAAGATAACTGCTGATCCTCTTGAAAGAATGGAAAGAAAGCTCAGCGCCCATTCACGCGTGCCGCGACATGAGGCCTACCGCCCGCCATCAGAAACCGCTCGGGTCTGCTTATATCAACGACCTTGAGGAATGACACGCGTGGAGATTGAGCAAACAGTGTTTCTTTTTCACGGACGCCCCTCTCTGTTTGATTCCGCAGCATCATCGGCTCCGGCCCGCCGGATGGCGATTGCATTCGCACATTGAACACTTAAAATGGAAAAGTTGTCTAAGCGTGAAACTCGACGTTCCGTCGCCGGTCGTCGAGCCACAAGGAGTATGTCGCATGATCCAGGTCCATGAAGTGACCAAGTATTTCGGCCGTGTGGCGGCGGTGCGAGGCGTCACGTTCGAGGCGCGGAAGGGCGAGGTGCTCGGATTTCTCGGTCCCAACGGGGCCGGCAAATCCACGACCATGCGCATTATCACGGGCTTTCTGCCGCCTACGTCCGGCTGTGTGACAGTGGATGGTTATGATGTCGGGCGCGATCCGGTGGCGGCCCGCCGACGCCTCGGATATTTGCCGGAGAACGCGCCCGCCTACGGCGACATGACGGTGGAAGAGTTTCTCACCTTTATCGCCGAAGTGCGCGGGTTCGATGGCACGGAGCGCCGCGCGCGTGTGGAGAATGCCATTGGTCAATGCCTGCTTGATCCCGTCCGGCGCCGGACGATCGAAACGCTGTCGAAGGGCTACCGCCAGCGCACCTGTTTCGCGCAGGCCATCCTTCATGACCCTCCCGCACTGATCATGGACGAGCCGACGGAGGGGCTCGATCCCAACCAGAAACATGTCGTGCGGCAGATGATCCGGCGCATGGGCCGCGACAAGGCCATCATCCTTTCCACGCACATCCTGGAAGAAGTCGAGGCGATTTGCACGCGCGTCATCATCATCAGCAACGGACGGCTCGTCGCCGACGGCTCGCCGGCGGAGCTCAAGCGCGCTGGCGGACGGGAGCGCTCGCTCGACGAGGTCTTCCGGGAACTGACGCAGACGGCCGATGTCGCCGAGGCGATCGGCCAGGAGGCTACGACATGATCGGACGCAACGTGCGCGCCGTGATTCGGCGCGAATGGCGGTCGTATTTCAATTCACCCATCGCCTACGTATTTCTCATCATCTTTCTGGCGTTGGCGGCCTTCTTTACGTTCTTTGTTGGCCTCTTCTACGAGGCCGGCCAAGCGGATCTGCGCGGCTTCTTCCTTTGGCATCCGTGGTTGTATCTGGTGCTGGTGCCGGCCGCGGCGATGCGGCTGTGGGCCGAGGAGCGGCGGTCGGGCACGATTGAGCTGTTGTTGACGCTGCCGATGACGCCGACTGAGGCGCTGCTGGGCAAATTTTTGGCCGCATGGCTCTTTTTGGCGCTGGCGCTGGCGTTGACATTTCCCGTTCCGCTGTCCGCTTTCTACCTCGGCCGGCCGGACCCGGGTGTGATTTTCACTGGCTATCTGGGCAGTCTGCTGCTCGCAGGTGCGTATCTGGCGATCGGCCTCTTTACTTCGGCGCTGACGCGCAACCAGGTGATCAGCTTCATCGTCGCGGTGGTGATCGGGCTCTTCCTGATTCTGTGCGGATTTCCGCCGGTCACCGATTTTGTCGCCCGCTTCGCGCCCGCGTCCGTGGTCGAGGGGGTGGCGGCCTTCAGTTTTGTGACGCACTTCGACGGTCTGCAGCGCGGCGTGCTCGACGTACAAGACATGCTCTATTTCGTCAGCGTCATGGTCTTCATGTTGTTCGTCACGCAATGGGCGCTGCGGAGCCGGGCGGGTAAATAACGGCACCGCAGAGGAGCATTGGATATGAAAAGATTGAGTCACACGGAACGATGGAGGACGGCGGCGGGCGCCGGGGCGCTCTTCGTCGCGCTGCTGGCCATCAATGTCGTTGCGTCAGCCTTCCGGCTGCGCGTGGACCTGACGGATGAGCGGTTGTACACGCTGTCGGAGGGCACGCGTTCATTTCTGCGCATGCTGCCGCGGGCGGCGCAGTTGAAACTCTACGCCACCCGTGGCGAGGCGATGCCCATTCCGCTGCGACAGTATGCGCGCCGCGTCGAGGACCTGTTGCGTGAATACGTCCGGTTATCACGCGGCAAATTGACGTTAGAGATTTACGATCCGCGGCCCGACTCGGATGAGGAGGAATGGGCGCGCAAATACGGCATCGAGGGCCGATCTCTCGATTTTCTCGGCGAGGGCCCCGCCGTTTTCCTCGGCCTTGCCGCGGTCTCCGGCTCCCGCGAAGGCGCGATTTCCTTCCTTTCGCCCGAAAATGAACCGCGACTGGAATACGAAATAACGCGTCTCCTGCACGAGGTGACCCGTGCGCAGAAACCGCGGGTGGGTCTCCTGAGTCCGCTCAACCTGCTCGGCGGTCCTGGCAATCCCTTCGGCGGGCGGCCCTCGCCCGCATGGACCTTTGCCCGCGAGTTGCAGGCGCTCTATGAGGTCGTTTCGGTCTCGCCCACCGATGATCGCTTGCCCGAAAACCTCTCCGCTCTCGTGATCGTCCATCCGCGTGAAGTGGATGAGGATTTGCTCTACGCCGTGGATCAGTATGTGGTGGGCGGTGGTCGCCTGTTGGTCTTCATGGACCCGCTGTGTCTGGCGGATGTCGAGAGCATGGGACCGATGGGGTCTCCATTCGGCTTGTCGGGTGCGCGCTCGGATTTGAACAAACTCACCGAAGCGTGGGGAATTGTCATGAACCCGATGCTGGTCGCCGATCCCTTGGCGGCGACGGCGGTGCGTGCTGGTGACGGGCCTCCAACACGTAATGCGGCTTGGTTGACCCTGCGCGGCAAGGCCATCGAAACCGGCGAGATCGCCACTAGCGGTTTGAACGTGATGATGCTGCCCTTCGCTGGGGCGCTCTCCGGCACAGCAGCAACTGGTCTGACGATGACGCCGCTCTTGCGTGCGTCGGAATCCGCCGGGTTGACAGACCCGATGGAAGCGACCATGGGCGGCGATCCGGGGCGCAATCTCAAGCCGGATCCGACGGCGCGGCTGCTCGCCGTGCGCCTCGCCGGGCGTTTTCGTTCCGCTTTTCCAAATGGCCCGCCGAATCGCCAAAAAGAGGAAAGGCGGGATGAAGAGAAGAAAGAGCCCGCGGCAGAAGCCGCCACCACAGCACAGACCTCCTCGCCCGGTGGATCTGACGCGGCCGAGCACGGCGAAGGTGCGCCCGCGCCATCCGACGCCCGGGAACCCGCGGCAGATATGCCATCGGTGAAAAAAAATGATTCGATGCCGCCGGCCCACCTTAAGGAAGGATCTTCTACCGGCGTTGTGGTGATCGTCACCGATGTGGACCTTCTCTACGATCGTTTCGCCATCGAGCGCAGGTCTTTCTTCGGCTACGAGGTGGCCCAATTGGCCAACGACAATCTGAACTTCGCCTGGAATCTCGTCGAGCAGCTCGCCGGCAGCGAGGCGCTGATCTCGTTGCGCAGCCGCGGAAAATTTGAGCGGCCTTTTCACCGCGTGCAGAAAATCGAGCAGCGCGCCCTGGCCCAGTGGCGCGCGGAAGAGGAACGGCTAATGGCGCAATTACAGCGAACCCGCGAACGGTTGGCGCAACTGCGGAATATCAGCGATCCGAATCAGCAGGTGATTGTGACCGAGGAGCAGCGCCGCGAAATTGAGCGATTCCGGAAGGAGCAGTTTGAAACAGAACGCCAACTCAAGGAGGTGCGCAAACAGCGCCGACGCGATATCGAGCGGCTCGGCTGGCTCGTAAAGACCGTCAACCTGGCGGCAGTGCCGCTGGCGGTGGCGGTGTTCGGTGTGGCGCACGGCGTGGCGCGGCGGCGTCGAGCGGCGGCGTAGGAGGGAGGGACTTGGACATGAAAACGCGGACATTAGGTTGGCTGATGCTGGCAGCCGTGGTGGCGTCGCTGGCCGGCTTGGGAGTTTATCTGCGTCGGGCGCAGATGGGACGTCCCGATCCGCGTACGGGAGGGAACCTGATCGGATTCGATATCAACGAGGTGGCCGCTTTTCGCATTCGCTCCGGCACCAACACGCTTGCGGTTGCCCGTAAAGGTGGACGGTGGGAGCTTGAATCTCTTTATGGATACCCTGCCGATCGAGCGCGGATCGCTGAGCGGCTGATGGATCTGGCCGATCTGAAAATCGGCCAGGTGATACCCGGCGGCGAGAGCGAATTGGCGGAATTCGGTCTCGATGAAGCCGGCGCCTCAACCGTGGAGTTTCTCACGGCCGACGGTCGCCGTCTTGCACGCCTCGCGCTGGGCAAATCGCGCCAAGGCCCCGGCGGAGGGCCGTTCGGTGGTTTCCCCGACGGGCAATACGTGCGCGTGGATGACGGACCGGTGGCCGTGTTGGGGCGCAACTTGTACGGCTTCGGCGTCGAGCCGCGCGACTGGATTCAAACTGATTTGCTGAATATTACGCCGGGCAAAGGGGATGCGGTCGAGGTTGCGACCGCCGAGGGCGCCTATCGTCTCCGTGTCGAAGAAGGCGGAAAATACACGCTTGAAGGACTGAGTGATACCGAAAAGCTGGACGAAGGCATGGCGCGCCGCGTGGCGGGGGCTTTGCAATACCTGACTTTCACGACCGTGGCCGATCCCGCCCAGTCCGATGAGGCGCTCGGTTTCACCCATCCCGCCCGCTATATCTATCGAAAGGCGGACGGTTTCGTCTACGCGGTTACCCTGGGCGGCGCGCAGGACGGCGGCGGGCGTTATGCGCGCATCGCGGTCGCCTACGAGTCTCCCGTCGCGACATCCGCGGAGGCGGAGGCGAAAGCGAAGGAGTCCGCGGAGAGCAAACCCGGCACCGACAAGACATCGGAATCTTCCTCCGCCGATACGCCGCCGGCGAAAGATGCCGGTGCCACTCCAGCCCCCTCGCCGGAGGATAAGGCCAAAGAGAACGCCGAGCGTGCGGCCAAAGACCACGAACGCCTGTCACGCTGGACCTATGTTCTTTCGTCGTGGGCGGCGGAGAGCATGACCCTGCCGCGCGCGCGCCTGATCCAGCCGCCGAAGCCGGAAGAGGCCCAAAAGCCGGAAAACGGCGATGGCGCAGACAAATTCTCGCGGCCAGACAATGAGGACGCGTAGAATTTGGACGACGGCATGGGAGACTGAGCACAAGAGGTCCGTCACCGGGATCGCCACATTTCCCGCATCGGCCCCTTTCCACAATGTTTTCGATCAGTCTTCGAAGACGAATCGGACAGTAGTCCCCGCCGTCGAATCCAGATTCGCTTCGATGGTTCGCTCCCGATCTCGGAGGCAGGCCGTAATACGGTATTTTCCGAGGAAGCCGCGCACGGTCGCCCGGCCCTGGGAATCGGTGACTCCGTGATCTCGCGTCCACCACTCTTGGAACACCAAGCGTTTGTACATTGCACCGTTTGGTTTAATGCTCCAATCGCGCCGGAACAGCGCGGCGTCCGGTCGCCAGTGAGCGCCCTCCCAGAAGCCCCACATCACAAAACCATTCACGGCCGGATGGGCGAAGACGGCCGTCATGAAATCGCGGAGATAGGCGGCCTGGAAGGTTTCGTCCGTGGAGTTGACGTCGAACTCGGTGATCTGGATGGGGAGCCCGAACACCGCAAACCGGTCGAGAATTTTCCAGAGCGTTTCCGGCGGCGTGATATTGCCTTCGTCGAAGTGCGATTGCATGCCCAATCCCGTCAGCGGAGCGCCGCCTTCCAGTAAGAACCGGATGGTCTTCTCATAATGCGCCTGGTGCGGCGTGTCGGTTCGGCCGCCGGCCGCCAGGATGCCGAAATCGTTGAGGTACAGACGCGCCGCCGGCGCCCGTTCCCGGACGCGACGAAACCACTCGATCATCGCCTCGTCGCCGAGCACACGCATTAAGTCGTTGTTATTGAAGGGCTCGTTGATCACATCCCACTCGTCCACCCACGGTCCGGTGGTGGGCACAAGGTCGTCTATGTGCCCCTGAATGAACCGGCGCAGCGCCTCTGGATCATTTGCGGCGTTCCGCAGCCACGAGGGCGTCATTTGCCAGCTCGGCCAAATGACACAATGCCCTTTGATGGTGAAATCGTGCTCCTTGAGCCATTTCAAAGCCGCCAGCGATTTGCCTTTCGAAAATGGCCGTTCGTTGTTCGCCTCCCAGCAGGGCCATTTCAAATCGTTTTCATTTACCACATGGTTGAAGAGATCGAGGATGTGGCGGACATAGACGGCGTTCTCTGGCGCCTCGCGATCAGCGATGGCATACAGCCGGACGGCGGAGCCGAATCGGAAGGCGTGACGGGCCAACTCCACCCGGATCTTGACATCCTTCAAGGGCCGTCCCCGAGTATCGGTAACTTGCACGGTCAGATTCCCCTTGCGAATTCGTTCAATCCTCGCCATCGCCTCGGCGCGCCACGGCGCGTCCGGCGCCATACCCGCATAGGTGGGCGGCAGGCGGGGCAGATCAGCGAGCGACACTTGACCGGCAAAATTGAGAAGGCGGATATCCGCCACTTGAAATGTCTGTTTTCGTTCGCCGGCGCGGAAGAGCAGGCACCACTCTCCCGCCGCAAAATCCGCCGGCGATTTGAACGGGACGAAGTGCAGCAACCACTCGCTGCCTGTCGTCGTCGCATACGCCAGGCATTTGTCGTAAGGCTCACCCGCCCGTTCGATCACGAGTTCGGTGTAGGCGTCCGCGCCATCGGCCGTATCGGGATTCCGCGCGCGAAAAATTGCCAGCAGAACGTCGTTTTTACGGACGGGGATGGGAATTGGAACCACAGCCTGGGGCTCCCAAGGGTTGACGCCGGGATCCGTTGTTTCCACCTGCAGTGCGCGCTCGAAAGGCACATCTTTGACCTCCACTACGGAAAGTCGCCCGCGTTCCCGTCCGGAAAGGGTGAAATCCGAAGGTTCGGGTCGAAACACCGTCACAGCTCCCGGCAAACGTTCGAGACCCCGCGTCAGCATCGCTTCACGCGAGGGAGCCGGATCTTCCGCCGTGCCGTCAATCGCGCCGCAAAGTGCAAGCACGAGAGTAACGAACCTTCTGCGCCAGTAATTCCGCAAAAGGACGAGAGAGGATGTTACGGGAGACCGAGCGCGGGTAGAAGGGCGTTTCTCCGTACGCCCGCTGATCGACCATGGGGTTTTTCCTCTTTGCTGGGCCTTTTGAACCCAACATCCCTGTCGCTGGGTATAACTGTAGTTGTTTTTTACCGTTTCCACTTTTTGCCGGCGGTAGAGTATATCAAGGCAATCATAAGACAATTGGATTGGGCATAAAGCCCAATTCCGTCTTTTTTTTTCAACACAAGACCGTACTATGCCGGGCCAATGACCATTCGACCCTACATCCACATCGCCCGGCCCGAATATTGGACGAATCACGTCTTCATGCTGCCCGGCGTGTTGCTGGCATTTTACTTTGCTCCCGACCGGCTCAACGTTGGCGCGATAGGGTGTCTCGTGCTCACGTTGGCAGCCGCGTGCCTGGTGGCGTCGAGCAATTATGTTCTGAACGAAATCCTCGATGCGGCCAAAGATCGTTTCCATCCGGAAAAGCGGCACCGGCCAGTAGCCAGCGGACATGTCTTGCTGCCCATCGCGTATCTCGAATGGATTCTCCTGGCTGTAGGGGGAATCGCTATGGGGGTGAGCGTTTCTCTTCATCTCGGTTGGTGCCTGGCGGCCTTCTGGATTTCCGGCCTGGTCTACAACACGCCCCCCGTCCGGCTCAAGGACACCCCTTATCTGGACGTCCTGAGCGAGTCGGTCAACAACCCCATTCGCCTCTGCCTCGGCTGGTATGGAGCCGGCGCGGCGGCGATGCCTCCGCTTTCCATTCTTCTAGCCTACTGGATGTTCGGCGCCTTTCTGATGGCCATGAAGCGCTATGCGGAGTTTCGTCACATTCGCGCCTCCGGAGTGGCGGCCGCTTACCGCAAATCCTTCGGCTATTACACCGAGGAACGATTGCAGGAGTGCATCTTTTTCTATGGGGCGCTGTTCGGCATGCTTTCGGGATTTTACATGGCGCGTTACCATGTCGAGCTTGTGCTCGCCACGCCCCTGGTAGCGCTCGCCATGGCCTATTACATCCACCTCGGCTTCAAACCCAACAGTGCGGTACAACATCCCGAAAGACTCTATCAGGAGAGGAAGCTGATGGCGTTGGTCGGATTGGCTTTTGTCGCCTGCGTGATCCTGCTGTATGCGCGTATTCCTATTTTCCGACGCGCCATTCACCCCCGTATTCTTCCGCCCGGCGAAGTCGCGGTCGGCGCTGTCGAGTTTCCCGTCGCGATTTCGCGCCCATCGTGCCACGAGTTCGAGACGTGAAGGACCGCAGTCCCCTCGTGAAAACCTCTGCGCCGATTTCCGTTGTTTTGGGTTTCGTGCTGCTGGCTCCTGCGATGGCGTCCGGAGGAACGCTCCACCGCGCTGTCGCGGACGCGCCGCGCACAACGATGGTGATACTGACGGTCGCTGTTGCGCTCGCCGCCTGGCCGCGCGGGCGCGCCGCCCTCGCCGCCCTCGCATCGCGCATCGAGCGCGTGCCGCCGGTCCCGTTTCGTCTCGCCCTCTTTCTGATCGCCTTCGGCGCCTATGCCGCAATCGCGTGGCTTCTGTTCAAGGGCGTGCCGCGCATCGATGACGGCGTCGCCGCACTTTTCCAGGCCCGCATTTTTGCGCGCGGACGCCTCACGCTTGCGCCGCCTCCGCTGCCGGAGTTCTTCGAGCTGTTTGGCGTGCTGGGAGTGCGCGAGGGACTAAACCATTGGTGCGGCATGTATCCGCCGGGATGGCCGCTGCTGTTGACGCCGGGCATCTGGTTGGGTGTCCCCTGGCTGGTCAATCCTGCGCTGGGGGGGCTCCTGGTGATCGCTCTTATTGCGCTGGGGCGGGAATTATACGACGAGCGCACAGGGCGCATCGTGGGATTGCTTGCGTTGCCGTCGCCCTTCCTCGCCATTCCCTCGGCGCTGCATCTTTCCCATACCGCGACGAATCTCGGACTGGTGCTAAGTTTTCTATGGGTGTTGCGACTGCGCCGTGAGGGCCTGACGCGTTGGGGAGCCGCCGCCGGCGCCTGCTGGGGCTTGGCGTTTCTGTGCCGTCCACTCGACGCCGTCGTGACGGGCATCGCACAGGCGCTCGCTTTGCTGTGGCCCCCGCAACGCCCGTTCATCCGATGGAAGGGCGTGATCGCGGGGCTGGCGGTCGCGCTCATTGCCGTTGCGGCGCTCGCCGGGTTTCAGGCCAAGACCACCGGCCACTGGCGCACGCCGGGCCATGTCGTGAAAATGGGCGTCGGCGCTAAATTCGGTTTTGGCCGGCTGAGCCGCACGACCGTCCATACGCCGGCGAAGGGCTTGGATTACACGGCGCGGCGGCTCCGGGCTCTCAACGAAAACCTGTTGGGCTGGCCAGGGCCGGATCTGGCCATTGTCCTTTTGCTCTTCCTGCTGGGGCGCGCTCGTTGGCGTGAGTTGTGGCTCTTACTCCCGTTGCCGATGTTGGCGCTGATGTTCCTCCGCTTCTGGTACTTTGAAATCTGTTTTCCTGGACGTTATCTGCTGGCGTCCGTTCCCAACCTCTTCGTCCTCGCCTCCGCCGGCCTTATGGCACTGTCATCGCTCCGCGGAAATCTCGGTGTTGCGCTGGCCTGGGCGCTCGCGCTCAGCGGTGCGGCATTTCTATTCGTGCGCTGGCCGCATCATGCCCGCGCCTACGGCGAGGACTATTATGATGTCGAAAATCTGTTACCCCGCGTTGTCCGCGATTACGGTATTTGCAACGCCGTGGTTTTTATGGACTCCGTGGGCCTCGGGCCGGTACGCGGCAATGAAAAAAACGATTATTACGCGACCGGGTTCATGCGCAACCGCCTCGATTTGAACGACGATGTCCTCTTCGCGCGCAATCTCCGCGAACACAACGCCCAGCTCGCGGAACGCTATCCGGGCCGCGATTTCTATCTCTACCGCTACGATCGTGAGCGGCAGAAGGCACTCCTCTATCGCATGACATTCCCGGCCGGAGAGATGTGCCTGACGCCTGTGACGCCGAAAACGCCGGATGTGATCAAACCGGCTGAAACCAAATAAAAAAAGAGAACCGGCTTGCGCGGATCTCCAATGCCCGAGACCGTCCTGTTCACTCATCTTTTCTTGGTGATGCCGCCGATCGACGGCGATATGTGCGTCTCCAGGCCCCCTCGGGAGCGCCACCGCGCTCCGCCCGAAGAAACGAAACGCGTTCTTTTTTTCTCCGTTTTATGCGACAATAAGACCGGCGGATCGGACGTTAACTGAACAGATGAGCGGAAGTTTCCAGCAAAGAACGAGGCGGCGCAGGGGGCAGGCGATTACGGAGTTCGTCCTGGTTCTGACGTCGTTGCTCCTGTTGCTGGTGATGGTTTCGCTTTTTCTGTACACGTTTCGGGAATATGGCGGCCGGGTGTTGAACCTGGTGGCCTCCGAATATCCCTGAGGCGCTTCGCCCGTGGCGGAGCGTGGCGGAAAGTTCGGACAGAAGAAACAAAAATCGGCGGCGGATCCGCCAGAGGAATGGAAAAATGAAAAAGCTGCGCAATCGCAAAAGCGGCCAGGCGATGACCGAGTACATCATCATCGTGGTCATCGTTGCGCTGGCGACGATCGCTATCCTGGCGATCTTCAGCGACACGATCCGCGCGAAGTTCGGCGGCGCGGTCGCGGAGCTCGGCGGCGACAATGCCGCGAAAGATGCGGCGCTCGACCGGTCGTCCAGCCAGATGATGAAGGACCTGGACAAGGACGGGTTCAAATAAGCCGGCGCCCGGGGCGTCGGTCGGTCGTCCGGGCGTGTCGCGGGCGACGGGAGGGCGTGCATCATGACGGATCGAAAGTCAACTCGATCCGGACAGGCGATCCTCGAGTCGTTGCTCGTGATCGCGCTGATCTGTCTGATCTTCTTCGGGCTGCTACAAGTGGCTCAGCTCTACGCGGCGCAGGCCGTCTTGACTTATTCGGCCGCCGCCGGCGCCCGCGCCCGCGCCGTGGGTTTCAACCGGTTTATGACCCACAAGGTGGTGCGCGTGGCCGCCATCCCGGTCGCCGGCGCACTGCTGAACCCGAGGGTCATGCGCGGGGGCGGTGGCGCCACCTTTTGGGGTTCGGCCTCGCCGGACGCGGCCTGGCGCGTGGCGTTCCGATCGGGTGAACCGTATTCACCCCAATACGAGATTGAGCGTTCGCGCATCCCGCTCTTCCTCGGCACGCGGTGGTGGAGCGAAATGGACCCCGTGCTCGAGTATGAGCGCTGGCCCGATCTGCACTGGAACGATACGATGGCCGGTGATTTCCTCATTCGGGTCCGCACGCGGCAGGACGTGCCGCTCGTCTTCCCGTTCGCCCGCGCGTTCTACGCGGGGGACCGCGTAACGATGCGCAGCGGAGAGGCGGAGGAAAATCACTATATTACGCGCGAGGCGCACGCACGGCTGTACCTGGAGGAATGAAAACGCCGCTGTCCAGAGGCCGAATAGATCCCCCCCCTCGCCGGTCGGGTGCCGTCCGCCGTACGCGCCGATCCGGCCAGACGATGATCTTTTTGCTGATGATTGTCATTGCGCTGGTCTTCGTCGTGCTCTGGAACTTCGACCTGCATAAGATCCTCTCGGTCAAACTGCACAGCCAGAACGCGGGCGACGCCGCCGCGCTCGCCGCCGCGCGCTGGCAAGGCGCCACGCTCAACCTGATCGGCCATCTCAACATCCTGCAGGCGGTCGCGATCATGGACACGCTGTTGCGAGGCGACGGCGATTTTTCCGAGACTCGCCTGATCGCCGATCTCCAGGCACGGTTGTGCTATGTCGGCCCGCTGATCGGCTTTTCGGCGGCGCAGCAGGCGGCCAAACAGAACGGTATGTTCGTCAACGCCGCCTTCACCTCACGCCTCAGCAGCCATGCGCTCTCCGTCGCGCGCGAATATCCCGTGCGATTCCGCATTCCGCCCTGGGAAAATGTCCCCTCGCCGCCGACCGCCTGGGATGACTACGCCGAGATGCTATTCGCCATCGCCGCCAACGGTGTCGCCGCCGACGTCGAGAACGCGCGCCGCTACGTGGATTACGCCAATCGCAACCACCTGCTGCTCAATCCAAGTTTCTACGATGCAATCGCCAGCCGCGACTGGTGCTGGTTCTTTTTCAATGCCCTCGACACGCTTCAGTCCTACCGTTCGTGGCGCGATTGGCCGCCGCTTCCGGTCATCACCATGCCCGAGCCGATGAACTCGGAATATTTCGGGCTGCACCTGATAAAGGCGAGGACGCTGGAAACAATCCCCGGCCTCTCGCGCTCCGGCGCCCGATCGCTGCTCGCCGAACTCGAACGCCTCTCCGGCCGCACCCTCAGTCAAGAAGTCGCCCGCGTCGAAACCGAGTGGTTCGCCTATCGGCCCTCCGACTGGGGGCGGTGGACCGATTATATTCCTCGTGATTTTCCCTTCGACGGGCGCGTGAAGGCCCAATACGACTATTTGGGAGCCGACGCCGCCGTGCGCATCGAAACGCGATCCACCCGCCTGACCCCCCGCTCGCACAGCGATGACATCACCTGGACCGCCGCCGCCAAGCCATTCGGTTATCTCGAAGGTCCGACCCCGCCCCACCGTTGGGGCCTGGTCCTGCCCGCCTATCGCGAGGTGCGGTTAATTCCGGTAGATACCTCCACCGCCGGCGCTAGCGGCAGTCGGCCCGGCTGGGCCGAGCACATCTACGACCACCTGCCGCTCTACGTCGAACGCGGCCTGAACGCCCTGACGCCCGGCTGCTACTATTGCGCCCAGCTCCGCACATGGGAAAACCACGATTTTCGACGAGAGGGCATCGAATGGATCGAACAATTCAGCACCGGTTGTCGCCGCCCCGGCGGCGGAGGCGGCCCCGGCGGCGGCACGCGGAGAGGACACTGACCATGCATGCGCGCTCGCGATATGTCGGACAAAACGGTCAGGCGATGGTGGAGCTCACGGTGGCCTTGATCGTCATCGTCGCGATCCTCGCGGCCATGCTGACGTTGGGTCGGCTCGGGCGCGAACACCTCAATGCCCTTCACGAGGCGCGCGGGGATGCCGCCTCTGCCGCAATGTCCGCTGTCTATACGATACGCATTCCCGCGCCTCGCTTTCTCCGCGATTGGGATGTCGGACCGGATCGCTCGCGTCATTCCCGCGACGACGTCGCCCTCGCTGGCGACCCCTTTGCGGTGGTGCAACACATCGCGACCAAGGCGCATCCCGAAGACTTGGGCGCGCGAGTGCCTGGGAATCCCGTCACCGCACTGGCCACGCAAGTGCCGATGATCTTCGAATACCGCCTCGTGTCCGGACGCGCGCGGCCGCGAACGGTTCCGCTCCTGCCCATCGCGCGGCATTTGCTCTACGACGCGGAGTCGGTCACCATCGAGGCGGAATCGTGGCAGACATGGACGCAGGGACTCTACTGAACTCGGGCGTGGAGCGAGTCCGGCGGCGAGGAATGCGCGCCGCCGATCGCAAGGCCGATCGCGCCGCTCCGGCGCCGGCAGCTCGCCGCCGGCATTTCCAAGGCTTGGAAAAATGGGAGCCCATTTCTTCCAAGGCTTGGAAAACAGCATTTTGGGTTGCCTTCACGGCGTGGGGGGGCGTCGACCCTGCCGGCGCACGCGTGTTCCGGCTCTTCGGCGGCGGGGGCGCAGCGGCGGAAATGCCCGGGTGGAACGCGCTGCATCGAGCGGAAATCGAGATCAACGGCGGACGTGCCGAGCTCATGGTGATGGGCGTGACGCTGCCGGCGGCGACGGCACTGGAGACCCTACGCGCGGCGATCGAGCGCGAAAGCGGCGAGACGGCCTTCGCAATGGGCGATCGGTTCGGCTGGGGCATGGCGCGAATCGGCGACCGCATCCTGCGGGTGTTGGTGCTCGCCACAGAAGGCCCTCGCGAATGTCTGGTGTTCCGCATTGAGCAGAGCCGCGCGGAATTCGAGCGTTCCCAGCGCGGGGCGGCGGCGCGGCCGCCCGATGACGTCGTGGCCGGCGCACGGACGACGCGACGCGTGGCCGACCGCACGCACGAGATGGAGGCTCGTTCGCTCGAGAGCCCCGCCGGACCGGCGGAAACAACGGCGGCAATCGAACGCGCGCTGCTCGCCGAGGGCTGGCAGCCCGCGCTACCGGGTGCCGCGGCGTCGGGCGCGTATCTGCGCGGCGATGAAATGTGTTTTGTGCGCGTCGTTGCGGCCGAAGCGCCCGGTGGGGGTTCCAGAGCATTGATTGTGCGCAAACGGCTGAGGGATTGATCGGAACGCCGGCCCGACGTATGCTGCGGGCGACGCGCCTAACCAGGCCGCGGAGCGGCCGGAGGAACACGAAGCAATATGAAACAACACGTTGTGCTGGTGGTTTCGATTTTGATCGGCCTGCTGGCGTTCTGGATGACACATCGTTACCTGAGAGCGGAGCGCGAGCGGCTGTGGGCGGGCGCCGAGAAGGTCATCGCGGTCGTCGCCGACCGGGACCTCGCCGCCGGAACCGTGTTGAAACTGGAGGACCTCGCGCGCAAGAGTGTCTTCCGTAGCTCGATCATCGGCCAGGCGGTGCTGCCGGAAGAGGTGGACGCGATCATCGGCAAGCGGCTCCGGTTCGAGGTGCAGCGGCATCAGCCGATCCCCTGGTCCTATGTGGACATCCCCGAGGGGCGCCGGTTCGGTCTGGCGCCGACCATCAAGCCGGGGATGCGCGCGCTGTCGCTTTCCATCGGCGGCGATGCCGCTGTCAGCGGGCTGGTGGCGCCGAACGATCGGGTGGACATCCTCGGCACCTTCACGATGCCGTCGCGCCGACAGCCGGGTCAGATGGAGGCGGTGACGTTCACGCTGCTGCAGGATGTGTCCGTTCTGGCCACCGGTCAGCGCCTGGCCCGCACGGAGATGGGCGCGCCCGTGCTGCAGGAGGCCCGCGGCAGTTACAGCACCGTCACGTTCGAGGTCACCCCGCGCGAGGCCGAACTCCTCGTTTTTGCTCAGCACATGAGAGGCCAGCTCACGCTGACGCTGCGCAATCCGGACGATCTCGGTTTCGAGCGCGATGTGCCCGAAGTCAATTTCGAGTATCTTGAACGCGTGTTGCCCGATATCAATCTGAGACGTCAGCGCGACGTCCGACACAAAAGGGAGTTGTGAAATGGCCGGCTGGACGCTTCATATCCGACGCCCCGAAAAACCACCCCGGAGCTTTCCTCTTGCGCCCGGCGTTTACCCAATCGGTTCGGACACGGGCAACAGCGTGATTCTGCCTGATTCGAGCGTGGCGTGGCGCCACGCAGTGCTCAGCATCCTCGACGACGGCCTCTTCATCGAGGACCTGATGAGCGAGAACGGGACGATGGTCGGCGGACGTCGCATAGAGGGGCGCCACCGTTTGCAGCCCGGCGAGTCCATACAGATCGGTTGCTACACGCTGATGATTGCCGACGAAAACGAACCCGCCAAAACTCCCGCCAACGCACCGGCGGCCCCGGCCCCGAATCGGTCCCCCGCACCCGAGACTCCGGCCGTGGCGCGCGCCGAGGAGGAACGGCGCCGTTCCGTGCGCCGCCAGATTCAGCAGGAACTCCTCAAGCGGCTCGACATCAAGCGCCTCGCCGCCAGCCGCGTGGAGGAGAAGGACCTGCGGACGAAGGCCTACGAGATTATCCGCCAGATCATCACTGACGTGCGCGACCGTCTGCCGCCGGGTATGCAGCCCGATGCGCTCGTCAAAGAGGTGTATGACGAGGCCATCGGTCTGGGCCCGCTCGAAGACCTGCTGGCCGATCCCGAAATCACCGAGATCATGGTCAACGGCCCCAATCAGGTCTATATCGAGCGCGGCGGCAAGCTCTACGCCACCGGCAAGACCTTTCTCGACGACGACTCCGTCCATGCGGTCATCGAGCGAATCGTCTCGCCGATCGGGCGGCGCATTGATGAAAGCCAGCCGTATGTGGACGCGCGCCTGCCCGACGGTTCACGCGTCAACGCGATCATTGCGCCGCTGTCACTCTCTGGCCCCTGTCTGACAATCCGCAAATTCTCGAAGACGCCCTTTACTGCAGAGGATCTCATCCGGTTCGGCACCTGGACGCCGTGGATTGCGGACTTCCTGCGCGCGTGCGTGCTGCTGCGCAAAAACATGATCATCTCCGGCGGTACCGGTTCGGGCAAGACGACGCTGCTGAATGTCATCAGCGGCTTTTTGCCCGTGGACGAACGCATCATCACGATCGAGGACGCCGCCGAGCTGCGGCTGACGCAGCCACACGTGGTCCGCCTCGAAGCCCGCCCTCCGAACATCGAGGGCCGGGGCGCTGTGACGGTGCGCGACCTCGTGCGTAACGCCCTGCGCATGCGCCCCGACCGCATCGTCGTGGGCGAGTGCCGCGGCGGCGAGGCGCTCGACATGCTGCAAGCGATGAACACCGGTCACGAAGGATCCCTGACCACGATCCACGCGAACTCGCCGCGCGACGTCATCTCCCGTCTGGAAACCATGGTGTTGATGTCCGGCATGGATTTGCCGCTGCGCGCCATCCGCGAGCAGATCGGTTCGGCTATCCACCTGATCGTGCACGAGGCGCGCTTCAGCGACGGCAGCCGCAAGATCAGCCGGATCACCGAGGTCGTCGGCCTTGAGGGCGACCAGATCACGATGCAGGACATCTTTGTTTTCGAGCAGACCGGCATCGGACCGGACGGTCGCGTACTCGGCGAATTCCGACCGACCGGCTCCGTACCGACGTTCATCGAGGACATGGCCGTGCGCGGCATATCCATTGACCATGCCGTGTTCGATCCGCAGCGGGTGGGCCGATGATCACGATCGTCATTCCCCTTTTGTTTGCGCTGTGTTTCGGTGGCCTCACCTTCGCGCTGCTGCGGGCGATTCGCGAGGGATTGGAAAGCTATGTGGAGGTGTACGCTGAGCAGGCGGCGCGGCAGTATGAAGACCTTTTTCTTTTCATCCCCGCGCATCGGATCGTGGGTTTGGCGCGCACGGCGGCAGCAGTGCTCTTCGCGCTGTTTTTCCTGTTGTTCGGCGAATTCGGCTCGGCCGCCGGATGGGTGCGTGGACTCGTGTTCGCCTCGGTCGCGGCGGTCGCTGCGCTCTTCGCCCCCGGCTTCATCCTCAGGGTGCTTCGGACTCGCCGCGCCCGCCGCTTCAACCTGCAACTCGTGGATAGCCTTATCGCAATGAGCAGCGCGCTCAAGGCGGGCTTCAGCGTCGTGCAGGCGTTCGAATCGGTCGTCAAGCAAGGCGAGCCGCCGATCTCGCAGGAGTTCGGACTGTTCCTGCAGGAACTGCGCGTCGGTGTGAAGTTCGAGGAGGCGCTGCGCCGCATGGAAGCGCGCGTCGGTAGCGAGGACCTGATTTTGATGAATCAGGCGATCGAGATCGCCCGGCAAACCGGCGGAAACCTGACGGAAGTCTTTGAGAAAATCGCTTCGACGATCCGAGAGCGAATGCGCATCGAGCAACGCGTGCGCTCACTCACGGCGCAGGGCCGGTTGCAGGGGATCGTTGTCGGCAGCGTGCCGGTGCTGCTGCTGCTGGCGATGACGATGATTGATCCGAACATGATGATGCTGTTCTTCCGGTCGCGCGCGGGTTTGGCGCTGTTGACACTCGCGGCGCTGCTCGAAATCGGCGGAGCGCTGCTGATCCACAAGGTCATGCGCATCGAGGTGTGAATCCGTGACAGCTTCGGAATGGATAATTGGGCTGGCGTGGGCCGCCTGTGCGGCGATGGCGGCGTGGTGCATCGGTCGAGTCATGACCGAAATCACCTACGTCACCCTCGCCGACGGACGGCGCCAGGAGCGGCGGCTTCCGCTCTTGTATCGCCTCTTGCTGCCTTTTGCGCCGAACTTCGAGCGATGGACGCGCGCGCCCGCCCTGGCGCCGATGCGCAAGGAAATCGACGCGCGGTTGACCGCAGCCGGCTTCGAGGGACTGATGTCCGCGCACGAGTTTCTCGCGCTGCGTCTGTTGATGCCGCTGGCTGTCGGCCCACTAGCATGGCTGGCGATGCATCTGCTGCTTGCGCGCGTGCCCGGCCGCGTGGGTTTCGCTCTTCGCCAGCGCGAGCCGATTTTCGGCGTCCTGCTGCTGCTGTGGTTCGTGCTGCGGCCCAGTCTTTGGCTCCAGCGCGTCCTGCAGGAGCGACACCGCCGTATCGAGCGCGCTTTGCCGTTCGTCCTCGACCTGCTGACCCTTTCCGTGGAAGCGGGGCTCGACTTCATGACCGCGATCAAGCGCATCATTGATCGACGCGCTGTGGATCCGCTCGGTGAAGAACTGATTCGCATGTTCCGCGAGGTTCAGGTCGGTAAGACGCGGCGCGATGCGCTGCGCGACATGGGGGATCGCGTCCGCCAGTTCGACTTGAAGACCATCGTCAACGCCTTGGTCCAGGCCGACGAACTTGGGGTCAGCATTGCCTCGATCCTGCGCATTCAGGCCGACCAGATGCGCGTGCGGCGCTTCAACAATGCGGAGAAACGTGCCAACGAAGCGCCGGTGCGCATGCTCTTGCCGCTAATCGGATTCATCTTTCCTGCGGTTTTTATCGTGCTGCTCGGTCCGATCGCCTTGCAAATCGCCCGCCACGGCTTCTAAAAAAATACGAAAAAAATTGGCGTGTCGGGTTGACGCCATACAAATTTTGTTTATAAATCCCTCTACAGGTATCAACGTCGCGCGGGAATTTTCATGGCGGGTTTGTCAGGAATGTCGGGCATGAGTGTTCGCAACGAACCGGAGGCCCCGCCTCCGGAAGGAAAGGGGGGAGACCGAATGCCAGCGAAGAAACCGGCCGCGAAGAAAGCGGCAAAGAAGCCCGCCAAGAAAGCGGCAAAGAAATAACCTCTTGTGGCCGGCGTGGTGCCGGCCCCCAACGAAGAAAGGGCGCGCGCCGCGGCGCGCGCCCTTTCGGTTTTTCCCAGGCGGCGGGAGCCCATCTTCCCGACAAGGCCCCTGCAGGGTGCCTTGTTTCGCAAAGCGAAACACGCGGCAAGAGAAACCGGCATCGACGAGTCGGATAGAGGAGCTATGATGAGCCGTTTTTTTTCGTCGTGGCATGCGCCGCTTCGAACAAACCGGCCTACATGCGGGGTGTTTTGATGGGAGTGACTACGGCTGTTTGCGGATAGGGCGGGCAGTCCGTTGCCCCCCGAAGGGTTTTCCAGCTTAATCTCATAGTGAAATCGGATCCCCGTCATGAATCGATTGCGCTGTGGATTGTTTTGAGGGGTGAGACGAGGGGTCTGGATGCGGGCAGGAGCAAAAATCTTCATAATTGGACGAAAAAACCTGGATTCCCGCCGCCTCCACCGTCGCTTCGGCCTCCGAATAGCTCCCTGGGGATAGACCTCTCCCGCCTCGTCGGTTTTTCTCCGAGTTCCGGACTCCGCCTTACCGGGTGAGAGCTCGCGTGACCTGCGATAATCAATCGAGGGGGTGTAGAAAAATCTTGGGCACGAATCGGAGAAGACGCCATGAAAAGAGAAGAACATGAGCCGTACGGTGGGAATGGAACCCGACCCTCC
>CALLML010000126.1 GCA_938005705.1 uncultured bacterium | reverse complement strand
TTACCCATGAAGCATACGCCTCGGGCGACCGATGTATCGTTGCGCCGGGCCTTGCCGGCCTCATTTGCATTTTTCGCCAGCGTCGGACGTCTTCGGATTTCAACATTACAGAATTTCAGGGGTTTTTCAGCGGAATCGAATTTTGACACGGGGGGGGAAAGGATTGGTCGGCTGGCAGATTCAGGGCAATTACGCCAATAACACAGATGTTTTCAATTATGAGATTGATCACCTGCAGCTAACGATGATCCCGGAGCCCAACAGCCTGGGTCTGTTTTTCGGCGGGGCCGCCGGCTTTAGTTTGATACGCTTTCTATTTCTACGAAGGCGACCGCTGCACATCAATGACCGGCAATCGAGAGAATAATCCGATACGAGATAGACTTGTTCTGCTCTTTTTTGACCGATTGAACCCCGACACGACAAATAACCTTTTAGGGTAAGAGGCCATTCGATTCGCAGCCTATCGTCGTTGTTTGACCTTTGTTGGGGTGCGCAGAGAATCAGAGAACATTAAAGGATCGGTGGTCCGTTTATTCTCTATCTCCATCCCCCCTGAAACAATCTCCATGTAGGCCGGCTTGTGTGCAACGGCGCACGCCACGACGAAAAGCCAACAGACCATGGTTCCTCCTGACTGCCCACCGCCTTTCGCTTCGCGAAACAAGGCGGCCTATACGAGGTTGACTCGCTTGTTCGGCGCCCTCGGCAAATTGAACCAACCGCGAAAATATACACGGTCCTTGGATGCAAGCCGTTTCCCTTCCATCTGCCAACGCGCATTTTAAGCTTGCTCCTACAGCGCACCCGGCTCCGCCGTTTTCGTCTGCAAAACGAAGATGGTTATTTGAAACCACCCTACCAATCACTTTCCCCATCGGTTGGCTTTCATCTCACCAACTCGGCTTTTTGTGCCTCGTTCTTCTTGCGCAGGCCAATCAAACGCGTTATGCCATTTTCATGCGCACACACCTCATAGGCATCGGTGGCGTCGGCATGAGCGCTCTCGCTCAGGCTCTTCTCGACCTCGGACACGAGGTAAGCGGGTCGGACCGACTCCTCGACGCTTCAACTGGCGATGTTCCGGCCGTTTTTGCAACTCTGCACACGGCCGGTGCACATCTCTATCCCCAGAACGGCGTCGCCATCACACCCGATCTGGACGCCATTATCATCAGCTCCGCCATCGAAGACGAGAATCCCGACCTCGCCACCGCTCGCCACCTCCGTCTTCCCATCCTCTCGCGCGCCCAAATGCTCGCTCGCCTCGTTGGAGGCCGACGTCTCATTGCCGTCGGCGGAACCGCCGGCAAAACGACGGTCACCGGCATGATCGGATGGACTCTCGAGCAAATCGGTTGGGATCCGTTTGTTGTCAATGGAGGGGAGTTGGTCTCATGGTCCAGGGCCCATCGGATAGGAAGCGTACGAGTGGGCGCGGGGCCTTGGTGTGTTATCGAAACGGATGAAAGCGACCGCTCTCTGCTGCTTTTCGAGCCGACATGGGCGGCTATCACCAACATCTCGAAGGATCATTTCGAGCCGGATGAAATCCGACGGCTTTTCCGCGAGTTTGTCGGACGTATTTCTGAGGGGGTTGTGGCGGATGCGGAAACCCTTTTAGCGCTTCGCGGCGCCCTCGGTTCAACGACCTTCGTAGAGGCGCCACCCCTTACCGACGTGGGTTTCGCGCGTGGGGGCGTCTTCTTCCGTTACCGCGGTCGGCTTGTCCGCATTCGTATACCCGGACGTCATAATGCCGAGAACGCCCGCCTGACCCTCGCGCTGTTGGAAGCCTTGGGGGCAGATATTGAAGCGGCCATCGCTGCGCTCGCGGAATTTCGGGGCATTCGTCGGCGTCTCGAATGGGTCGGTAATTACCAGGTGAACTGTCCAGGCCACGGTCCCGCTTTTATTCCCATCTTTGATGACTACGCCCATAATCCCGCCAAAATCGCCGCTTCCTGGCGCGCGATGGCGATCGGCGCTCGACGCGTCCTCGGGGTATGGCGGCCGCACGGATTTGGGCCGCTCTCGCTGATGTTCGATGAACTCATCGAGATGTTTGATCAAACCTTGCGGCCATCGGATCGCCTCTTTCTACTGCCGGTGTACTATGCTGGCGGTACCGCGCGAGTCTCGAAGACCTCTGAGGATCTGGCGGAGGCCCTGCGCCGGCACGGAAAAGATGTCGGCCTGGCCACCGACTACGACGATCTCCGAAGGAGTTTAACGAATGATTTGAGGCCCGATGACGTCATCCTCGTCATGGGCGCTCGCGACCCCGGTTTGTCGACGTTCTGTCGAAAGCTCACTGGGAATTGAGATATTCGCCAAGCGCCCCGCACAAAAAGAGGAACAGGACATATGGCGCTGGTGTGTCTATTATCCGAGATTTTGCGGTGGAGGAGTGGCTGGATCGCATATGCGATCCAACCTGTGGGCCCTTTTATGACTTTTATGACAAGAGCAGGATTTTGACGGCTAGCGAGCGCCGCTACAGAGATTTTCTGGGAAATTGGGGGCAATATCCGCCTCGCTCCACGGGGCCAAACGCTACCGGCTGTTTTTCCTCTACTAATCGTCTCATAATTGTCCTGACATGCTCGTTTACGGCGTCGCGGCCTCAGCAAGCGGAGGCCCTACATTCTTCGGCCGTAGGGCGAGAGCTTGCTCGCGCCGCAGGGAACGAACATGTAAAGACAATTACGAGAGCATTAGTATGTCTCTATTCAACCATGAAATGACCGCGCCGGACTTGTTCCGAAACGATCCCAAGCCTGTGTCTCGCCCACGTCCATAAAGGGCAAAACGCCTTCGATCTGTCTGAATGCAAAACCCGGGATTATCCTTGCCGGTTTATTTTGAACAGAGCCCGCTCGCGCTTAGAGACGGTAAAGGCACGACTTCTGTTGGCCAAATGCGTCTCCGAGTATATCGCTTGATCAATAGTGGAACAGCCATCCCCTTCCCATCTCTTGCATACGCCGGCGTGAAAGCGAACAACAAAGATCGAATGGCCTTCTTATCCGGTGTGAGTTTGAACATCGGCTGCGCAAACCATGCGACGTTCAGAGAATATCGGTTTCGGGATCTGGCCACGATCTTCTCGACCCGCGCTCACAGCTCCTAGAACGGGTTCACCAAAAATAGATATCCAAGAGCGATTCGACTCGCCGTCGGACCGTGCGCGCATCCACGCGCTCGACCGCCCGTCGCAGCGACGCCGCGTCCGCGGCGTCCGACCGGTTGAAAGTCAATTCGACAATTGCGGGCAGTGCGGGGCGATACGAGCGGAAATCGTGGTCGCCCGAAATCGCGCGCCGAACGGCGCGCGCGGCGGTCTCGCGGATCAGTGCATGAGCGCGGGAGAGTGATAAACATCGCGCGCGGTTGCGCCCGAGACCCCATTTAACGACGGCGCATTCGACGGCATCGCCGAGCGTCTGACGGGCTTCCGCCGCCGTAGCGGCATCGCCCGAAATCATGATCACCGGCACACCGTAATGACCGGCCCACGCTGCCTCGATGCCGATCTCGCCCAGCTCAACGCCGTTGAACGTGAACCGAAACCACTCGGCAGAGCTCATCGTATGGTCGAGAAATCCATTCAAGGTTCCAGCGCGAGCGTGATGGCCGAGCAAGATAACGCCGGTAAAAGAGTCATCGAGGGAAGGCATCAAACGCCCTGCCGCGGGCGTCTCATAAATGGCGCGATCGTCCATCTCTTCCAGTCGAATCTGACCGCCACCGCCATGCGTGTCGCAGGCCACGACCTCTTCCGCACCGCCTTCAAAGCAGCCCTCGATCGCGGCGTTGATGTCCTTCATCATCAGACGTCGCCCCTGTTCATATTCTGATGAGCCGTCTCGTTTCACTTGTTCCGGCATTCGGATTCCACTGACTCCTTCCATATCGGCGAGAATGTAGATTTTTCGTCTCATGGTTCCGCAGCTCTGGTCATGATTTCGATGGCCTTTCCCTTCATCGGAAAAGCCCCTGCTATTCCCTCACTCCGCCATCTTCGCTTTGTCGCCATGGGCGGTTCATTGACGTCGCGCTATCGGACCGCTACTATAGCGCCCCACTATGGTGGTTGTAATCGAAAGATTTCAGTTGTCAACAGTCGGCCAACAAGACAGGGAAATTGAATTCCATGAGAACAGCGGTGGTATGCGGAGCGGGCGGTTTTATCGGCGGGCATCTGGTAGAGAGGCTTAAGCGGGAAGGCTACTGGGTGCGCGGAGTGGATATCAAGCGGCCGGAGTTCCGGCGGAGCGCGGCTGACGAGTTCCTCAAGCTTGATCTACGAATGCCCCGCAATTGCGCGCGTGTGGTATATCTGTTAGACGGGCGTCCGGTGGATGAGGTGTATCAACTCGCCGCGGATATGGGGGGGATGGGTTTCATCCACAGCGCCGAATGCGAGATCATGCACAACAGCATGTTGATTAATGTGCACATGACCGATGCGGCCGCGCGCGCGGGGGTACCCCGCTATTTCTTTTCCTCTTCCGTGTGCGTCTATCGCGACATGAAACCTGGCGAGCCGGAAATGCGCGAAGAAGAGGCAATCCCCGCCCATCCGGACAATGAGTATGGTTGGGAGAAACTTTACTCAGAGCGCATGGCTCAGGCCTATGGTCGTCGCTTCGGCATGAAGGTGCGCATCGCCCGCTTTCAGAACTGCTACGGGCCCTACGGCACCTGGAGAGGGGGGCGAGAGAAGGCGCCGGCGGCGCTGTGTCGGAAGGTCGCGCTGGCCGCCGACGGCGGTGAAGTGGAAATCTGGGGGGACGGCTCCGCCGTGCGGTCCTACACGTATGTGGACGACATGGTGGACGGCATCTTCCGTCTGATGCATTCCGATCTGGAAGGCGCAGTCAACATTGGTTGCCCCCAGTACGTGACCGTGTTGGAGCTGCTGGAATGCATTGCGTCAGTGGCAGGCAAGAAGGTCGTTCCGAAAAGCGTGCCAGGTCCTGTGGGGGTTCAGTCGAGAAATTTCAGCAACGAACGGATCTATTCGATTGGCTGGCGATCGCAGTTTGATTTGCGTCGCGGCATCGAGCAAACCTATCCGTGGATTGCCGAGCAAGTTCGGCTCGCTCTGCGCCGAGGCGAGACCCTGTGATCGGCCGGCAGGAGGAGGCCGCCCTCTCGACCACGGGACGGCGTTGAGGTGCCGTCATTGGTGTTCATGCGCCAAAGAAACTTCGAACCGCGGTGCAGACTTCATCCACTTGGGCTTCGGCGATGCCGGCAAACATCGGCAGTGACAGGATTTCTTGAGCCGCCGCCTCGGTCTCCGGAAAATCTCCTTTTTTCCAGCCGCGATTCGCATAGGCTTTTTGAAGATGAATCGGCACCGGATAATGAATGATGCAGCCGATGCCCTTCCCCAGAAGATACTTCATCAACGCATCGCGCTGTCTCGTACGAACGACATACAGATGATAGACGTGTTCTGCGCCTTCGATAGTTTCAGGCACAAAGATATCACCCACGCCAGCCAAGCTCTCCGCATATCGAGCTGCCGCCCGGCGGCGACAGGCGTTCCATTCGTCGAGATGCTTCAGCTTTACTGATAAAATGGCCGCCTGCAAGGTATCGAGCCGCGAATTCTCGCCGAGTTCTTCGTGGTGATACTTCACTTTTGACCCATAATTGCGCAACGCAACAATTCGGTCTGCCATTCCCTCATCATTCGTAACCACCGCCCCTCCATCGCCGCAAGCCCCCAGGTTTTTCCCAGGATAGAAACTGAACGCCGCTGCGTACCCTAATCCGCCGACTCGCCGCCCTTTATAACGGGCGCCATGCCCTTGCGCGGCATCCTCGACGACCAGAAGATTCCTCCGCTGGGCGATATCAAGGATCGGGTCCATATCCGCTGGCTGGCCGTAGAGGTGTACGGGCAGAATCGCCTTCGTCCGCGGTGTGATTCGCTCCTCGATAAGACGGGGATTAATGTTGAAAGTTCGGCGGTCAATATCCACCAGGACCGGTGTGGCTCCGACCGAGGAGACGGCCAGCGCGGTGGCGATAAATGTGTTGGCCGCAGTGATCACCTCATCTCCCGGACCGATGCCCAATGCCCTCAAAATCAGCTTGATCGCATCCAGCCCCGATGCGACGCCGATCGCGCGGCGGCAACCGCAATAGGCCGCGAACGCCTTCTCGAATTCTTCCACTTCGGCGCCAAGAATGAAGTTGCAATTTCGTAAGACCGCTTGGATCCGTGGTTCGGCCTCGTCCCCGATAATGGTCATCTGCCATTTCAGGTCCACGAAAGGAACGCTCATGATGGATTGTCTCCGTATGTTGATTTTTTGAGCCCTCGATTTCCCTCCTCTGATCTTTTCACCTTGCCGTTCTGCTAGTACGCCCCCTGTCCCGTGATCACAGCTTGAACGGTGCGGCTTAATATCACAATATCGAGCCAGACAGACCAGTTGCGCACATAGGCGGCGTCCCAGCGATCCATGCCGGCGGTGCCGCTGTCACCGCGACCGGACACCTGCCAGAGACCGGTCATCCCGGGACGCACGCGATCGCGCAGCATTCGCGTGGTCTCGCGAAGCGCGGCGTAATGATCGGGCGGCAGAGGGCGCGGCCCGACCAGCGACATCTTCCCGGTCAGCACATGCAGCAATTGCGGTATCTCATCCAGCGACCAGCGGCGCAAGTGTCGGCCCCAGGGTGTCACGCGAGGATCGTTCGGCAATTTATGATCGCGTTCCCACGCTGCGCGCAACGTCGGATCGCGCTCCAGCGCTTCGCGCAGTCGCGCCTCCGCATCCGTCTCCATTGTGCGAAATTTCAAAAGGCGAAAGGGACGGCCACCGCGTCCCATCCGTTCCTGAACGAAAAAGGGACTGTGTCGATCTGCGATCACGATGGAGAGCGCGATCAACGCCAGCAACGGCAGCCAGATCGGTAGAAAAAGCAGGGTGAGCGCTAGATCGAAACCGCGCTTGATGGCGCGCGACAGCGGATTGAGAAGGTTGACGGTTACCTCCATTCCCATGAGATCGCCCAGCGCGCGTGGGCGGACCCAGAGAAATATGCTTTCCCGAAGATCGGGCAGCAGCAGCACATGCCGATAGGCGGCCAGGGTGCGATCGTAGCGTTCCGCCAGTTCCGGCTGCTCCGCCATGAACATCGGCGCGACGGCAACCTCCGCATTCGGATCCGTATCGTGCAAATTTCCCAACACAGGGAGACCAGCGATGCAAGCCCCGCGCGGTGACTGATCTGTAAACACGCCGACCGGATGGTATCCGACGGACGGCGATCGCCGAAACGATTCAACGACGGTCTCAATCGTTGTTCGATCGCCGTAAATAACCACCGGACAACCCCAAACTCCGGCTCGTTGCAGCAAAGCGCGTATGATTGCCCGCCCCGCGGGCAGCAGAACTACTGCTGTCGCCCACGAAACCGCATAGGCTAATCGGCTCGGGTAAAACATGCCCGGTCTGAAAAAGTAGGCGAGCCCGCCGCCGGCAAACAGCGTAATAAGCAGCATTTGAATACGCCGCATCTCTTCGACCGCATCCAACCCCCACGTCGGTAGCAAACCCACCGCCGCCGCAGCGATACACCAGGTCGGCAACATCAACAGCGTGTAGCGCGGCAGCAGCGGCCCGCCGGCTATAGCGACAATCAGCGCGCGGCCCGCCAACAAAGCCAGCGCCAGCGCGCCGACATCGCCCATCGCCAGCACAAAACCATTGCGCCAGCGTTGTGTCGTAATCGAAGGCCTGGTTTCCCCTTGTCTGTTCACGCAACTCCAGATGATGATTCGAATACACTCTCCACGAGTCTTCGGACAGTTTCCACAACATTGATGCGGCGGTTCGAGACCTTCCGTTTCCTATCCAATCACCATGGCCAACGAGAACATAGTTTAATGGAATAATGAAGTTGCCATCGTGTTCGCGAGTCAAAAATGTAAGATCTCATTGATCGGAACTTGGCCGTAGCGAGCTAGCCGGATAGATTCCAGTTGTTGCGGGGTTCCGGAGAAAACGACGAAGGGCTTAGTGGATTCCTGAAAATTCTCGAACTTCGTGCGAACGCTTGATACGTAGCGGACATTCGATTGAAAAAGCGACAGCAACGACTCCGGCATATCCAGGACCAGCAGTGAGACTCCATAGCGCTCGGCCACATCGGCATAACGGCGGGCTCGGAGCAATTCTGCCTGCTCGAAGTCGCCAATCAGACCGTTCAGTCCGACGAAATCTCGACCACTAAAATAGGCGGTGATGCCGGAATCGAACATCATGCATCGCGTCGTCGACGTCGTATGTTCACGGAGAAAGGAGGCCACCTCAAGTTTGGCCCAACTCATGGTCTTGCGCCGCGTCATCGCCGGCGTCAGAGCGGCCTGGGCGAGGACCAGCGCAAGCGAGAATCCGACCAGGGCCTGACGACGACGAGGGCTCATCGGGGGTAGGGCTAGGCCGATCGATGTCGCCAAAAAAAGGATTTGAGGTGTCCAATACCATGCCGAGGCGGCTGCCTCGAAGGGAGTAAGCAACACAATACAGAGCGTGTGTAAGCCTACGAATAGCGGAAACTCGGGCGCTTCCGCCCAGGCGCGGAGCCATCGCCGTCGGCGTGATCCGCTGGCGAGCCATAAGAGACCGGTCGCGCCCACGGCCGTAAGACCCCATCCGATCCAAGCGGTCGGTACCCCGTGGAGCCCCAGAATATGCTGTACGCGAGGAAGAAATTGATCGGCCAGCCAGCTGGACATTGTCGCCCAGCTACGCTTTAGCGACACCGGACCACTTTTCATCCATGCAGAGACGGTGAGCAGGCGGCCGAAGTTACGAACGTTCCAGACTAGATACGGCAAAACCGTAGCCAGACACAGTCCGGCAGCGGCGAGAGCCGCGCGCATTCGCTGATGCGCCTCCTCACCTTTTTGCGCGAGAATTTGCCAAAGCCACACTATGCCATACGCGAGAGCGAGAAGGAAAAAATCCAGGCGCGCCAGAAAGGAAAGCCCCATAACGACGCCGCAAACAGCCGCAGGACATGGGCGGGTAAAACGTTTTATCCCTGATCGGGTCACCGTAATCAGATACCAAAGTATCGTGGTGAGGGCCAGCGGGCTTTCGAGCAGGCTGAACCAAATGGTGAATGAGCGAACGTTCAGAAAAAGGAGCAGAACAGCGACCGACCAGCCCGCGATATTCATGCGCCAGTGTTGCGCAAGCCTTGCCAGAAGAATGAGGGCAAGCAACTGCAGGATCATGATCAGCCCATAGACACCGCGCAAGGCTGCCGTGGAGTCATCGAATATCTGATACAAGGGACGAATTAACAGCAACCAAAGGGGATGAAAACCATTCGTCCGCGTAATCCCGTCGTAGGTGCAGCCGCGGCCCGCCGCGAGGTTTTTCGCAAGGACGGGGTAATACAATCCGTCATCTGTGGCGGTGAATGCCACCATCCATTCCAACGGCTGAGCGCATGCCAACAGCATTAGTAAGATCATGACGCCCGCCCAGAAGGCGATGCCACGCCAGGACACCGCGGAGTTGAAAGAATCACTATCGAACTCGGGCCCCGACGGGTCAGGGGTTAAGGTCACGTACCGCATAGGGATTCACCACTCGATATACGACAGAGTCGTGTTCCCGATGAACCACAATGGAGTGCGCGGCCAGGATCGCAGCCAGCGATTTGCGCCGAGATTCGAATTCGTTAAGTCGGTTTAATATCGCTGAAGGAGGTTCAAAGAACTCATGCAGGACCCATACATTTTTCGGGGGATGACGTTCCAGCAGGACTTCCCAATCGGAAAGCCCCGTAAAACGTCCGTCCAGAACGACCGCCTTCGAGTGATACTGTAAATAGGTCACCGTGCTATGGGAATCCGCTGTCAGCACCCAATCATTAGGCCCGGCATGTTTGGCCAACCAGTCAGTTTTTCGACGGCAATAGTCGCTTTCCGGGCACCAGATCATGGTAAAGCCGCCTGCCACATTGTGCGCAAGAAGCGCGGTCAGCGCGAAAAGGGGCAAACGTCCCATCCCAAGCCGGGATGACCCCCCCACTGAAGATGTCAGCACACCGATGCAAATCCAGAGGGGCGGCAAAGCCGGGACCCACATTTCGGGATTGGTCGCTTCAAATAACAGCGCGAGCAATGCGCTGCCCAACAGCCATGTGCCAGCAGCAATGAAAAGCGCGTCATAGCCGATGCGAATATCGGATCGGCGTCGTACTGCACGGCTCATGATTACAATCCACCAGGTGAATATAGCGAGGACGGCAACAGAAAAGGTTACGGCGGCCACCCATGGCATTATAGGGGAGGCGTGTTGGCCCATAAAAAATTCCTCGTGCAGCATGTGGTGGGGAAACATCGCCTCCAGTTTCGCGCGGACAGGCGGGTAGGAGAAAAAGAAATTACCGGAAAGCACCGTGTGTCCCGCCGCAATCAGCCCGCTGACCACTGTGTGTGTCCCGAGCCCCGTCGGTCGAATGACGGAGTCATCCGTATAGACGACGGCACCGAAGCCAACGAGTACGGCCACATATACCGCACCCACAAGCGTGGCAGTGACCACTGCATGCACGATCGCTCTTCGCCAACGCCGCTGCGTTGCGTGGAATACCGGTATGGCAAGGAGCACTACCGGACCCGCCGCCAGATGCACCAATAGCGCAAGGGTGCCACATCCGATCGCTGCCCATGCCCATGCCACGTGACGCTCCGTGCGTGTGGCGCAAAAGAAGGATGCGACAGAAAGTGCTACGACTGGCGCATAGATTTCCGCCGTCGTGCTGTAGCGCCAGAAGCCATAGGAAAAAAGCAAGCCCAGCGCCGCCAACGGGCCGCCGCGCGGAAACAATCGCCACACCAGCGCGACGGTCGCCGCGCCCGTGATAGCGCTCAAACCGATCAAGGCCGGAAAAGCGCGCGCCACGAGACCGAGGGCGCGCGCCGCGAACCAGAACGACCGCGCCAGGGGCAGATAGAGAAGATGATGGCGATGGAACAACTCCGCGCCGCGCCCCGACTCCGCCATCCGCGCATAAAAATAAGCGTCCTCCGCTTCGTTGTGATTAGCCGGCACGGTCAGCAACAGAAAGGCCAGCGCCGCGAAAAAGACGAAGACGGACGGAAGGCCTCGCGTTTCATTCGTGAGCGCGCGATCCTCCGCCGCGGCGGGCGGGGCATGCCCGGACACGGAATAACATTCGTTATCGCCGGTCATCTGTTTTTGCCCTGGCGATCTATCCCCATTTTTCAATCTCAATCATGGGTACGGCCGCCCCGTTGCGGCGAACCGCCCAACCACGGTAGGGCGGCGAGTCCCCTCGCCGCCGCGAACAACCCATGGACCCGGCGCGGAGCGGAGTTCGCGCCCCCTGCCATTTTCTCTGCGCCCTCTGCACCTCGGCGGTGATTCCATCCCGACCTCCGACTTCGGCGGCGACAGAGCGCCGGAGCTACAGCGCCGACGCTTCGACCTCGG